>NZ_AQQV01000001.1:1200000-1500000 GCF_002088235.1 Oceanococcus atlanticus | reverse complement strand
GGCCTCAACCTGACCGCAGCCGATACCGTCATCCACTATGACCCCTGGTGGAACCCGGCGGTGGAGAATCAGGCCAGTGACCGTGCTCACCGAATCGGGCAAGACAAGCCGGTCTTCGTGTACAAACTCATCTGTGAGAACACCGTGGAAGAACGTATCCAGCTCATGCAGGAGCGCAAGCGTGCTTTGTCGCAGCAGATTTTCCAGGCTGAGGACAATGCGCTGGGCGAAGATGATCTGGAATGGCTCTTGCAACCGGTGCAGGATGCGCGTCAATAAGGCCCGTAAAATTGTTTAGTATCCCCAGAGGAACCCGGCCGAAGGAGCACGGCAATGCAACATGATCAAATCGGCGGACAAGATGCGCTGGTTGAAGAACTCGAGCGCATGCTCAGCGAGCAGTTGCTGCTTAACCCTGATGATCTGAAACTGCGTTTGCGCCTGGCCCGGGTTCACGCACAGCTCAAACGTAAAGATGCTTTCCTGGGCGAAGCTCAGGTGGTTTATCGACTGGTCAAGGGCGAGAAGAAGCACCCGGCGCTGATCCAGATTGCTGATCTGGCCAGCAAACTGGGCGTCGACGCTGAACTGATCAGCAAACGCGGTGACGCCGGGCATCAACGTCGTCTGGGCGAAGATCAAGCCTCTCGCGATTACTTCCTGCATCTGGAAGAGCGCTATCGCGAACTCAGCAGCAAGGCCAGCCTTGTACAGGCGCTGGACCGCGTGCTGCTGCGCAACTTCAATCGCCCGTCATCGCTGATGCATGCACAGCGCTTCTCTGACAGCAACGGCGGCGCCCAAATCGCGCTGAAACGCGAAGATCTGATGGGCAGCGGCAGCAAGCTGGTCATGGCGGTTACCGGCCAGGTGGTTATGGCTCGCCTGCTCGGCTACAAGGTGGTGGTCACCGGTAGTCAGAACCTGCGTACCGGTGTGTTGATGGCCTCGATGGCGGCTCGTCTGGGTCTGGGTGCCGTGGTCTATGTCAACGAACGTCTGGCCACGCAGAATTCCGCCGCCATCCTGCACATGCGCTGCGTTGGCGCGCGCATCGAGAGTGTCGACGGCCGGCAAACCGCGCGCGATGAGGCGGTCGACGATTGCATACGCAGTGAAGACCATCACTTCCTGGTCATGGGCGTTGATGCGGCCCCTGCACCTTTCCCGGAACTGAACCAGCAGCTGATCAGTGCGCTGGGGCGCGAGGTTCGAAGCCAGAGTCAGGCCATGTTCAAGCGCACGCCGGATCTGCTGGTCAGCCGCGGCAGCAATACAGCGGATGCCTTCGGCTTTTTTGATCCCTATCTTGACCAATCCGGCACCCGGTTGGTGGCGGTCGAGGCCCGCGACACCCTGCAAGCAGACTCGGGTGGTGATAAAGACCCGTTCAAACGCAATGTGCAGCTCAGCGCCTCTCAGCTGCAGCAAGCTGAGACCATTCTTGAGGGTTCCGAATACCCGGCGGTGCGTCGTGAGCATGCCAAGTACAAAGACAGCGGTCGGGTGGAGTACGCCAAGGGCTCAAGCAGTGATGCCCAGGCTGCACTCAAGGGCTTTGCACGCGATGAAGGGCTTATTTTGCCGATCCGCACCGCCTACGCCGTGGGTTGGGCTGCACGCGAAGCACGCGAGATGGGCAAAGAACAGGTCATCATCGTCAACATGGTCGAGCCTTACGACAAAGATCTGCGTGATGTGGCAAGCGCTTTGGGCTACGCCAGTTACTGAGATTTGGGTGGTCAAGAATTGATCACCTATAATTAAGGGTTCGCCTTGCCCGGGGTCAGCCCCATGAATTTGCAGCAAACCTTTGATGTCATCGTCGTCGGCGGTGGCCATGCCGGCACCGAAGCCGCGCTGGCCGCTGCGCGCAGTGGTGCGCGCACCCTGCTGCTGAGCCAGAGCATCGAAACCCTGGGCCAGATGAGTTGCAACCCGGCCATCGGTGGCATCGGCAAGAGCCACCTGGTCAAGGAAATCGACGCCATGGGCGGCCTGATGGCGCGCGCCGCCGATGCTGCAGGTATCCAGTTCCGCCGTCTGAATGCACGCAAGGGCCCGGCTGTTCGCGCGACCCGCGCCCAGGCTGACCGAGCGCTGTACCGCGCATTTGTGCGTCAGGCCCTGGAAAACCAGCCGAACCTGACCCTGTTCCAGCAAAGCTGTGCTGACCTGATCGTCGAAAATGGCCGCGCCGCCGGTGTCATGACCGAGATGGGCTTGCCGCTGCGTGCCCACGCGGTGGTGCTCACCGTGGGCACCTTTTTGGGCGGACGCATCCACATCGGTCTGTCCAACTACCAGGGCGGTCGGGCCGGCGATCCGCCATCCAATCTATTGTCCGAGCGTCTGCGCGCGCTGCCATTCCGGGTCGGCCGCCTGAAAACCGGCACGCCGCCGCGCATCGATGCACGCAGCATCGATTTCTCACAATTGGAGGAACAACCCGGCGATCAGCCGCGCCCGGTATTTTCCTTCATGGGTTCACAGGCCGACCATCCGCCCCAGGTGTCCTGCCATATCACCTACACCAGCGAGAAAACCCACGACATCATTCGTAGCGGGCTGGATCGTTCACCCATGTATTCGGGCAAGATCGAGGGCGTGGGACCGCGCTATTGCCCCTCGGTGGAAGACAAGATCGTGCGTTTCGCCGACAAGGACCGCCATCAGATCTTCATCGAGCCCGAAGGCCTGAACACCCACGAGGTCTACCCCAACGGCATTTCCACCTCGCTGCCGTTTGATGTGCAGGTCGAATTCGTGCGCTCCATCGCCGGTTTCGAGCAGGCCCACATCACGCGCCCCGGTTACGCCATCGAGTACGACTATTTCGATCCGCGCGATCTGAATTACTCGCTGGAAACCCGCCACATGCCGGGCCTGTATTTCGCCGGCCAGATCAACGGCACCACCGGTTACGAGGAAGCCGCGGCGCAAGGCCTGCTGGCCGGGCTGAACGCGGCCCGTGCGGTACGCGGTGAGACCGCCTGGCATCCGCGTCGTGATGAGGCCTACCTGGGTGTGCTGGTCGATGATCTGATCACCCGCGGTGTGGCCGAGCCGTACCGCATGTTCACCAGCCGCGCCGAGTACCGGTTGCGCTTGCGCGAAGACAATGCGGATCAGCGCCTGACCCCGATCGCCCGCAGCATGGGGCTGGTCGATGACGCCCGCTGGCACGCGTTCGAAGCCAAGCAGCAGGGCGTGCACCAGGAGCTTGAGCGCATGCACAAGACCTGCATCCAGCCGCAGGATGTGGATGCCGATCTGGCCGCCGATCTGTTTGGCGAGCCGTTGCGTCACGAATACATGGCTTTCGATCTGCTGCGCCGGCCCGGTGTGAGCTACCGCGCGCTGCATCGCATCGAACGCCTGGGTGCGGGTCATCACGACGATCAGGTCGCCGAACAGATCGACATCGAAGCCACTTACTCCGGCTACATCGAACGCCAGGATGCCGAGATCGAGCGCCTCAAATCGCTGGAAAACACCGCCATTCCGGCAGACATGGACTACGACGCGGTGCAGGGCCTGTCCAAGGAAGTTGCCCACAAGCTGAGCAAAGCCCGACCGCTGAGCATCGGCCAGGCGTCGCGTCTGGAGGGTCTGACCCCGGCTGCCATCTCGCTGCTGCTGATCCACCTGCGCCGGGGCAAGGTTCAACGCGCCTCGTAACACACGGCTGGCATCCCCCGGGTCGGCGCGGGATAATCCGGCGACACACGGGGGAGATTCATGAAGAACGTCTATTTTTTGCTCGCCATAGCGGGCGCGGCACTGCCCATGCTGGCCTTGGCCGGGGTGTTTGGCGGCGAGCCGTTGCCTCAGCCGCAATACTGGTTACAGGCGCTCTACGCCAATGTGGGCAGTGGCGCGGCATTCACTGATCTGGCCTGGGCCTCCCTGGTGTTCTGGCTGTTCGTTTTCAGCGAATCGGCCCGGCTGGGCATGCGCAAACCGTGGCTGTGGGTATTGCTCAACTGTTTTGTTGGTCTGTCCTGCGCCCTGCCGCTGTTCCTGTGGGCGCGTTTGCGCCGCATGGAAGCCGAGGAACGTCATGCAGCGTTTTGAGCGGAACAGCACTTTGCCGGCACCGGCCGACGCGGTGATTGCGGCCATCGCCAGCGAAACCTATCTGCACTACCGTTACGACGAAGCCGGTGTGGAGCACTACGAGATCGAGATTCGCGAAGACTCGCCGACGCGTTTCGAAAGCCGCGTGGTCCGCCATGCCGGCACCGACCGGGTTCCGAGTTTTGCCCGCAAATTCACCGGTGATCGCGTCACGATCGTGCAAACGCAGTTCTGGGACCGGTCGGCGACGCCGTACACCGGCGAACTGCACCTGGAGCTTCAGGGTCTGCCCGGGCACATTCTGACCCGTCTAAGCCTGCGCGATAACGGCGATGGCACTTCGACCCTGCAAGGTCACGGCGAGGTCGAGGCGCGCATCCCGCTGGTCGGCAAACGCATCGAAAAAATGCTGCTCGACAAAGTCGGCGACGGCTTTGAACACAGCGCGCAGAAAATCCGCGACTATCTGACCGAACAGGGCTGAATCCGTGCCGGGGCGGCTTGTACTGGCCGTGATCGGGCTGATGCTGATCAGCCCGGCCCAGGCGCAAAGCTGCCCGCCCGCAAGCAGCCTGGCCTACACCGTTATTGATCACACCGCCCGCGACGGGCGTTACTTCACCCAGGGGCTGGTGTTCGTCGACACTGTGCTGGCCGAGAGCACCGGCCTGTACGGACGCTCGCAGATCATCCTGCATCAGCCCGGCGGGCGTGAACACCTGAATCTGCCGAAGCGCCTGTTTGGCGAGGGCCTGGCCCTGCACAACCAGCGCTTGTGGCAGCTCAGCTGGAAAGCCGGTCAGCTGCGCGTTTACACCCTGCAACCACTGGCTCTGGAAAAAACCCTGCGCTACAGCGGCCAGGGCTGGGGCCTGGCTCATGATGGCCAGCGTTTCATCCGCAGCGATGGCAGCGCCACGCTGCATTTTCACCACAGCGCGGATTTCCAGCCCATGGGCCAGCTGAACGTGCGCGAGGGCGAACGCCCGATCGCCCGGCTCAACGAGCTGGAGTGGGCCAACGGGCACCTGCTGGCCAACATCTGGTTCAGCGAACGCATCGCGCGGATTGATCCGGATAGCGGCTGTGTCGATGCCTGGCTTGACCTTGGCGGCCTGTGGCCGCAAGCGATCCGCCCGGATCACGCGGATGTGCTCAATGGCATGGCATGGCATGCTGGGCGAAAAGAATTGTGGGTGACCGGCAAAAACTGGCCGCGCATCTACCGCCTGGATGTTCCGGCGCTGAAAAGCGTTGCGGAGCACGGCGAACGCATAAAAACAAAATGATATTGAGGACGACACATGCCCCACCTGAACTGCCTGACCGAAGGCCGGTCGAGCCGTGGCACGCGCTTGCCAGCCGTCGTGCTGGTCTTGCTGACAAGCCTGCTTGGCGCTTGTGGCGACACCAGCACGCACATCACTGACGCCACGCGCGGCGCGACCCCAACACCGCAGGCCAGCGCACAACCCACGCCCAGCGCCAGTCCGACAGCGCAGCCGAGCGCATCGCCCACGGCCAGCCCCGGCGTGAGCCCAAGCGCAAGCCCGAGTGCAAGCCCCAGCGCCGGCCCAAGCCCGCAACCCAGCGCATCACCCACGCCTTCGCCCCAACCCTCACCCAGCAGCACACCCGGTGCGACTCAGGACATGCCTTTGGTGACCCTGGATCAGGTTTGCACCGCCGGGCTGCCGGATGCACTGGCGCCACTGTGCACCGAGCTGGGCAAAGCCACCGCCGAGCTGGCCACGCAGTGTGATGGCGCCACCGGCTCAGCGGCTTGTCAGACCCTGAACGGCAATCTGTATGCCCTGGTCCACGCCTGCTACCGCGACGGCCAGGCCCTGTTCGGCGATCAGACCCGCAGCTTCTGCAAGATTGCCGATACCCTGGTGTCCGGCGCCGCGGCGTATTGCCGCCAGCTGCCGGGCGCGCCGCCCGAGCTGTGCAGTTTGATGTCCGAAAGCCTGATCGCGGACAGCGTGATCCAGGAGTATCAGGCCTCGGTCTTGCACACCGCACATCGCCTGCAGCGCGAACTGGCGGCATCTCTGCCACTGCGGCATACCCTGTACGTGTCGACCCACAACAGCTACAACGCCACCGCCGCCAACACCCCACCGACCCTGTCCGGCTCGGATGCCAACCAGCGCTATGTCATCGTCGACCAGCTGCGCATGGACGTGCGCGGCCTGGAAATTGATGTGCACTGGATGCCCTCGCTCATCGATGGCGGCTTTCGGCCCACGGTATGCCATGGCAACGTTCAGCATCTGGGTTGCACCTATGAGCGCAGCTTCCGCGAGGAGCTGAGCGAACTGCGCGGCTGGCTTGATGCCAACCCGCAAGAGGTGGTGATCATCGGCCTGGAAACCCGCTTCAGCGAACCGTTTGATGAGTATCTGGGCGATGGCAAATACGCCGCCGCCTCGGCCGACATCGAAGCCACGGTCGGCGAACGGCTGTTTCGTCCCGGCATCGACACCCCGCACACCTGTGAACAAGGCCAACCGCTGGATGTCAGCGTGACCGAGGTGCGCGCCGCCGGCAAACAGCTGATCATTTACGGCGACTGCAACTACGGCACGGCCGAGGGCGCCAATCTGGTCTTCAGCACCCAGGGCACTCACACCCAGCGCGGTGGTGGCTCTTATATCGGCATCCAGGCGCCGCAGGCCTGCGGCTTCAGCCTCACCGATCTGGACACCAAATGGGTGCGTTACTACGAAGACGGCACGCTGGTCGGTGCACTGACCGGGGTGGACCGACAGGCCAATATCGCCGAAGTGACCGAGATGGCCCGCTGCAATATCAACATGCCTTCGCTCGATCATCTGCTGCCGTTTGATGGCCGCATGCAAGCCCTGATCTGGAGCTGGGATGTGGGTGAACCGGCTCAAAGCGAGGGCCCACTGCGGGCCGTGCACAACGCGAACGGCCACTTTCAGGCGGTGGCCGCCGCCAACGCCCCGGCGCTCAAAGCCTGTGCCGACCCGCAACAGGCCGTGGTGCTTGAGGATGCCTTGAACCTGGCCCGCTGGCGCATCGCCGACAGCTGCACAGCCCCCTACTTGTGGGCCACGCCACGCCATGGCCTGGACAACGAGATTCTCAAGCAGGTCAAACAGAGCAGCGGCGTCGAGCGCGTCAGTCTGTCACTGCGACGAGCGGCTCAAGGCGAGTGGCTGGCCGACTGAGACTGCGCCAGATGCTGGCGGCACAGCGCACCCAGACGGGCCACTGCCGCCTGCATGGCCGGCGTGATGCGATGGCCGCAGTTTAGCCGCAATGAATCGGCAAAACCCTGGCCACTGGCACTGAACAAAGCACCCGGCGCGAACTCCAGACCCTCGCTGATCGCAGCCCGGTAGATCTCCAGGCTGTTGCTGCCCGCCGGCAGCTGTAGCCAGAGCAGAAAACCGCCGCTGGGCTGAACCACCCGTGTTTCAGGCGGAAAGTGCTCGGTTATGCAACCCATCACCTGCTCGACCTGATCCTGGCAGGCCTGCCGCAGGCGGCGCATGTGACGCACGTACACGGCGCCTTCAAGCACCTCGGCCAGAGCCGCCTGCAATAGCGGTGCGGTGCTCACCGAGGTGGCGAATTTCAGCGCACGGACGCGCTCGACATGGTGCCCGGCAGCGATGTAGCCCACCCGAGCACCCGGCGCCAGGGTTTTGGAGAACGAGCCGCACACGATAACTTCGGCGCGGGCGTCAAAATGGCGCAACGGTCGTGGCCGCTGCGCCGCGTAATGCAGATCGCCGTACAGATCGTCCTCGACCAGCGCAACGCCATACCGCTGGCACAGCGCAACCAGGGCTTGCTTGTCGGCATCGGGCAGGGTTGCGCCCAACGGATTGCTCACTGTGGGACATAGCAGACAGGCTTTGATGCGCTCGCCGCCCGGTGCTTGCAGCACCTCGGCCAGAGCCTCGACCGAGAGACCGCTGCGCGGGTGTGTGCGAACCTCGCAAGCCTTGAGTTTGAGCGTTTCCAGAACCTGCAGAAAGCCGAAATAGCAGGGTGATTCGACGGCCACGCTGTCACCGGACTGGCACACCGCGCCCAGTGCCAACTCCAGCGCTTCCATACCCCCGTTGGTGATCAGTAACTCGGATGGATCGAGCACCGTTTCGCAGCGCAGGTAATGCGCCACCAGCCAGCGGCGCAGGCGCAGCGAGCCATCCAGCGGACCGTAGCCGCTAAGCAGCTGCGGCCTGGTGCGCGCCAGTCGTGCGGTGGCTTTCTGCAAAGCCTGGATCGGCAGCAGCTCCGGGTCCGGCAGGGCGGCGCCCAGCGGGGCCGCGCGTGGCGGCGACGGCGCTTCACCAGGAAACATCTGGGTAATGACATCGCTGATGCGCACGGCACGGCTGTGCGACTGAGGTGGGCGAAACTGCGGTTCGGCCATGGGCGCGGGCGCTCGCCGTGCGAAATAACCAAGGCGCGGACGCGCCTCGGCCAGCTGACGCTGTTCCAGCACGCGCAGCGCGCTCACCGCGGTGGTCGCACTGACACCACGCTGCGCCGCAAGCTCACGCACCGAAGGCAGCTGACTGCCGGCTGCGATGTGCCCGCTGTTGATGAGGCGGGCGATGTCATCGGCTATGCGCTGGTAAGCCGCATCCATGTTCTGTACTGGTCAAAATTCAGTTTTATTGTACCTGTACTGGTTTTGTGTGCTGACCTAAATTGCGCGCCATGAACAGTGCACTTGAATCCGGCTTCGCCTGGCAGGCTCTGAGCCTGCTGGCCTTCAGCTCGGCTATCACCCCTGGCCCCAACAATCTGATGCTGCTGGCGTCCTCGGCCCGCTTCGGCCTGCGTCGCACGCTGCCGCATCTGGGCGGGGTGCTGGCCGGCACGCTGAGCATGGTGACCCTCAACGTGGTCGGTCTCGGCGCACTGATGCTGGCCTGGGCGCCATTGCTCAATCTGCTCAAGTTCGCCGGTGCCGGCTACCTGTGCTATCTCGCCTGGCGCCTGACCCTGGCGCAACAGACGCCGGGCCAGCAGAACACCAGCGCGGCCGGCGCACAGCCGTTAACCTGGCGCCAGGCTGCGGTGTTTCAGGTCATCAACCCCAAGGTCTGGATGATGGGCCTGGCCGTGGCCACCACGCTGGGGCAGGTCGGGCTGAGCGACGCCGCCTTCGGTATCGCGCTGTTCTGCGCCATCGCCTTTCCCTGCGTACTGCTGTGGGCCATGTTCGGGGTGGTGATGCTCAGACTGCTGACCACACCCCGCGCACGGCGTGTTTTCAACGTTACGGTCTGTGCCATGCTGCTGGCCACCGCCGCCATGATCATGCTGGCGTAGCCACGCCGACCCTCGGCAGCATGCTCGCAAACGCCGTAAAATAGGCTTTTTTCGAGCGTTTCTTCGCGATGTCCCAAGCCGCCACAGATCCCCGTCGGGTCAAGCTGGAAGAGAACAAGCTGGCCAAACGCCTGCGCCGTCAGGTCGGTCAGGCCATCGCCGACTACAACATGATCGAAGAGGGCGACAAGATCATGGTCTGCCTGTCGGGCGGCAAGGACAGCTACACCATGCTCGACATCCTGCTCAATCTGCAGGCCAGCGCCCCGGTGCACTTCGAGCTGGTCGCGGTCAATCTGGATCAGAAACAGCCCGGCTTTCCCGAGCACGTTCTGCCGGATTATCTGAGCGGGCGCGGCATTCCCTTCCACATCCTTGAACAGGACACCTACAGCGTGGTCGAGCGCGTGGTGCCGGAAGGGAAAACCCAGTGTGGCCTGTGCTCGCGCCTGCGCCGCGGCGCGCTGTACAGCTATGCCGAAGCCGAAGGCTTTACCAAGATCGCGCTGGGTCACCACATGGACGACATCGTCGAAACCCTGTTCCTGAATCTGTTTTTCGGCGCACGGCTGGCCGCCATGCCGCCCAAACTGCGCTCCAACGACGCACGCAACGTGGTGATCCGGCCGCTGGCCTACACCCGCGAAAGCGATATCGCGCATTACGCCGCCATCCACGAGTACCCGATCATTCCGTGCAATCTGTGCGGCTCGCAGGACAATCTGCAGCGGGTTCAGGTCCGGCGCATGATGGACGAATGGGAACGCAACCATCCTGGGCGCACCCAGCAGATTTTCAAAGCCCTGCAGAACGTCGCGCCCTCACAGCTGGCGGATACGCAACTGTTTGATTTTGCGAACCTCAGCACACAACCGGCCCACGCCGAAGCGCGCGAGCAAGCGGTGACATGGCTGAACGCCAAGGGGTGACAGCGACCTGCACCGTGCGCGCCATGAGCCTGCACGACCAGGCGGCTCTGAGCGCGCACTTTGCCCGCCACAAGGCCGAGTCCGGCCGTGATGGCATCCACTTCATGCCCTATCTTGCGGACAGCGACCAAGGGCCGCGCGGCGCCGACTTAGCGGCACTGGAGCAGCCTCTGGATGAGCCCGGCTGGCAGCGCTGGTTCGTGGCCCAGGCGCCCGACGGGCGCATCGTCGGTCACCTCGATCTGCGTGGCGATCGTCTGCGCACCGCCCGCCACCGCTGCACGCTGGGCATCGGTATCGAGGCCAGCCACCGGGGCGCCGGCGTCGGGCGCCGACTGATGCAGCAAGCGCTCGACTTCGCCCGTCAGCAAGTCGGCCTGGAGTGGGTCGAATTGTGGGTTTTTGGCAACAACCGCCCGGCGATCGCGCTTTATCAGCGCATGGGATTCCAGACCATCGGCACCACCCCCGATCAGTTTCGCTTTGGCCGGGTTTGCGTCGATGACATCCACATGGTGCTGAAGCTGTAATCCGCACTGGCGCAAGCCATGCGGTGTTGAGCCAGCTCCTTTGACCGACTGAGCGCACATGAACGCGGACACCACCATCGCATTGTTCAGCGCATTGTTTGTGCTTGCGGTGGTCCCAGGCCCCAGCGACCTCGCGGTTGTGGCACGCGCGGTATCGGCCGGCTTTCGACAGGCCGTGTGGATGGTCGCGGGGATCGTCATCGCCGATGCGCTATTGATTATGGTCGCGATCACCTCAGTCGCGGCCCTGGACGGGTGGATTCAGGGCCTGACCACCTGGCTCAAGCTGCTCGGCGGCCTGTTTCTGGTCGGGCTCGGTCTGGTCAGCTTGCGCGCCGAGCCCACGGCGCACCCGGCGACCACGGACAGAACACCCGCCCGCGGCGCGTCCAGCATCCTGAGCGGGTTTCTGATGACCCTGGCCGACCCAAAAGCGGTGCTCTTCTATATGGCTCTGCTGCCCGCATTCACCGACCTGTCGCAGCTGGGCAGCCGCGATGTGTTGCTGATCTTGCTCGCCGCCACCCTGGCCATTTGCAGCGTCAAGCTGAGCTATGCGTGGCTGGCGGGGCGCGCCAGTGGCTTGATCGAAAGCCGCGGGTTCCAGCGCACGATGAATCGGCTGGGTGCCGCGCTGCTGCTCGGCATCGGCAGCGTTTTGCTGATACAAGCCTGGCGTGCGTTGTAGCGCCGAATGCCCGGCTCGTTCGGCGCCGCACCAACTCACGTAGAATGGGCGGTTTTCCTCGTTGCCTAGACTCATGCCGGCCAACATCGCGCAAGAAGCGGCCAAACGTCGCACCTTCGCCATCATTTCCCACCCCGATGCGGGGAAAACCACCCTGACCGAAAAGCTCTTGCTGTTCGGCGGTGCCATCCAGCTTGCCGGCACGGTGAAAGGGCGCAAAGCGGCCCGCCACGCCACCTCGGACTGGATGAAGATGGAGCAGGAGCGCGGGATTTCGGTCACCACCTCGGTGATGCAGTTCCCCTACAAGGAGCGCATCGTCAACCTGCTCGACACCCCGGGCCACGAGGACTTCTCCGAGGACACCTACCGCACGCTGACCGCAGTGGACTCCGCGCTGATGGTGATCGACGCCGCCAAGGGCGTGGAAACCCGCACCATCAAGCTGATGGAAGTGTGTCGCCTGCGCACCACGCCGATTGTCAGCTTCGTCAACAAGCTCGACCGCGAAGGTCAGGAACCGATGGCCCTGCTCGATGAAATCGAGGAGGTGCTCAACATCCGCTGCGCGCCCATCACCTGGCCGATCGGCATCGGGCGCGCCTTCAAGGGCGTCTACCACCTGCTTGAAGATCGCTATTACCTGTACAGCGGCAAGGGCGACAAGATTTCCGAGATCGAAACGGTTGAGGGGCTGCACGCCGATGGCATCGAAGCCAAGCTGGGCGAACCCTACGCCACCTTCATGGATGAAGTTGAACTGATCAAGGAAGCCGGCACCCCGTTTGATCTGGAGGAATACCGCGCCGGCCGCCTGACCCCGGTGTTCTTCGGCTCCGCGATCAGCAATTTCGGCGTTCGCGAACTGCTCAATGGCTTTGTGGAATGGGCGCCGGAGCCGCAGCCGCGCGAAGCCGACACCCGCCCAGTGCCCTGCGATGACCCCAAGCTGACCGGCTTTGTCTTTAAGATCCAGGCCAATATGGATCCGAATCACCGTGACCGCATCGCCTTCATGCGGGTGTGCTCCGGGCAGTACAAGAAGGGCATGCAGCTGTACAGCGTGCGGCAGGGCAAATCGGTGCGCATTTCCGATGCCGTGACCTTCCTCGCCTCCGAACGCGATGCCGCGGAAACCGCCTACCCCGGTGACATCATCGGTCTGCACAACCACGGCACCATCGCCATCGGTGACAGCTTCTCCGAAGGCGAGAACCTGCGCTTCTCCGGGGTACCCAACTTTGCCCCGGAACTGTTCCGTCGTGTGGTGCTCAAGGACCCGCTCAAGGCCAAAGCTTTGAACAAGGGTCTGGATCAGCTGTGCGAGGAGGGCGCCACCCAGGTGTTTCGGCCGCTGATGGGCAACGATGTGATCCTGGGCGCCGTGGGTGTGCTGCAGTTCGACGTGGTGCAGAACCGCCTGAAGGATGAATATCGGGTTGATTGCGTGTTCGAGAATGCGCAGATCCACACCGCCCGCTGGTGCTATGCCAAGGACGACAAAGCCTTGCGTCAGTTCAAGGACAAGCAGCAGGAAAAGCTCGCCGAAGACCACTCCGGCGCGCTGGTCTACCTCTCAAGCAGCCGGGTCAATCTGGATATGGCCATCGATCGCCATCCCGACGTGCGGTTCGAGGCGACCCGCGAACACGGCTAGCTGCCGGTATCCGACCGCGGCGGAATCGAGTACGTTCCGGTGGCATGGGCCACCGGCTGCTCGAAACCCTCGGAATACAGCGAGACCTCGCCGTAAAACAGGCTCTTGCCAACCTTGAGCGGACGCGCCTCGGCGATGACCGCACAATCGGCAGCCGGCTTGCGCAGGAAGTTGATGTTCAGATTGGTGGTGACAGCCAGCGGGATAATGCCCACGGCAGCTAGCACCGCGACATACAGCGCCGCGTCGGCAGCGGCCATCAGGGTGGGTCCGGACACCGTCCCACCGGGGCGCAGGTGAGCATCACCGATGTCGATACGGATGCGCGACAGGCTCGGGCCGGCATTGAGCACTTCACCGTTGAACTGCGGAAAGTCGCGCGCCAGAAAGGCTTTGATGTGGTCTTCGTGTGTCATGATCCGGGTGATTATGCGCGATTGCGCGAGGCTTCACGGAAGCTTCAAATATACAATCGTATAATCATCGCTTCGGCTGCGCGCCAAAACCTGTGACCACCGCGGAATCCAATGACTGAACGCCTTAAACGCTCCGTTGACCCTTCCAGCCTGCCCATGTTCTCGCTGTTCATTGCCATGCATGTGGCCTGTTTCGCAGTGTTTCTGACGGGCGTTAATCCTGTCGATATCGCGATCTGCCTGGGCTTTTTCTGGTTGCGCATGTTCGGCATCACGGCCGGATATCACCGCTACTTTGCCCACCGGGCATACAAAACCAGCCGTGTGTTCCAGTTCATTCTCGGCTTCATCGCGCAGAGCTCACTGCAAAGCGGGCTGATCTGGTGGGCCTCCAAGCACCGTGATCACCACAAGTTCGTAGACACCCCCAAGGATGTGCATTCGCCGCGCGAGTACGGTTTCTGGTTTGCCCATCTGGGCTGGATCTTCAACCAAAAGGCTCAGCACAGCGACTACAGCAACGTGCCTGATCTGACCCGCTACCCGGAACTGGTCTGGCTCGACAAATACCACTGGTTGCCCGGTGCGCTGTTTGGCGTGGCCATCTGGATGGTCGCCGGCTGGTCCGGTCTGGTCATCGGCTTCTGCCTCTCAACGGTGCTGCTGTGGCATGCCACTTTCGCCATCAACTCGCTGGCTCACGTCTACGGCAAGCAGCGTTACCTGACCGGGGACGACTCACGCAACAACTGGTGGCTGGCCCTGCTCACCCTGGGCGAAGGCTGGCACAACAACCACCATTACTACATGGCCTCTGTGCGCCAGGGCTTTTACTGGTGGGAAGTCGACATCACCTACTACCTGCTCAAAGGCCTGCAGGTGCTGGGCCTGGTGCATGACCTCAAGGAACCGCCGGCGCATGTGCGCGATGGGCAGCGCAAGATTTCACCGGAAATCCAGGAACGTATCGCCGGCCGCCTGGCCCAGACGTTCTGCATCGACAGCATGGTCAAAGATCTGCGCCTGCGCTGGGAAGAAGAGAGTGCCCGTGGACGCGTAGCCTGGGACGAATTCCGCCAGCGCCTGTCGCTGGCCATCGATCAGGCGGTGGTTGAAGGCCGCGAGTCACTCGACCAGCTGCATCTGCCGGAACTGCCCAGCCTGGATGAAATGCGCAGCAAGGCCGAAGCCATGTTCGCGCGCTCGCCAGCCATGGACGACATCATCGCGCGAGCGCGCATACAGCTGGCCGATGCACTCAATCGCAACCTGATGCGCACAGGGCCACTACCGGTCTGATTCTTCAGGCGCGGGCTGCCTTGCGCCGCGTCTTCATCTGATACATGACTTGATCAGCGCGACGGATCAACGCCTCTGCGTCGCCTTCATCAGGCGACGCGCTCACCACACCGATACTCGCGCCTGGGTAATCGAGCACGATCTCACCGTCCATGAATATGCCTTGAATGGCCTGTTCCAGACGCTGAGCCAGTTCTTCGGGCTGATCACCGATCGCGATCACCACAAACTCATCGCCGCCATAGCGGCCCACCACATCACTGGCGCGCACGCTTGCGAGCAGACGGCTGGCGATATGCACGAGAAAACGATCACCAACCGCATGGCCGAACTGATCGTTGATCGGCTTGAAACCATCCAGGTCAATGAACGCCAACTGAACAACCACGCTCTCACGGCGCGCATGCGCCAGCATCCGGCCTAAGGCTTCATACAAACCACGCCGGTTGGCCACGCCGGTCAGGGTGTCGGTGGTCGCGCGCGAGCTCAATTCCTGATTGCTTTGGCGCAGGCGCTCAAGCAGCGCCTCACGCTCAATCTGCTGGGCAATCAAACGAGCAAAAAGGGCCAGCACATTGAGTGTTGCAGGCATCACGTTTACACAGTCACCACTGGCTGCGCACAGTGTTCCGTAAAGGGTGCCGTCGGCCGTGTGAACGGGCTGACTCACATAGGTTTTTATACCCAACGTGCGGGCCGCATCAGAATCGCCCCAACGGCTGGCCACGTCGCTGGCATAAGGCTGCCCCTGGTCCAGCGCGCGTTTGCACAAGGTGTCGCCCCATGGCACCGAGAGACCTTCCGGAATCTGCAAAGCGTGGCTGTTGCGCGCGTACAGAATGTGCTGCACCCCGCGATGCTCATCGATGGTCGTAAGATAGGTCGACTGCAGCCCGGTCACTGTTTCAAGCAACTCGAGCATAGGCCGGGTCAGGCTTTCCAAATCGTAAGACTGCGCGACCTGATCAGCCAGTCGGTTAAGCAGGAGTTCCATTGCCGTAACGTTCGTCCTATGAACAGTTGGGTGGCGCGCTCAGATCTGGATGTGCTGCCAGCGGCGGCGTTGCCACACCCATGCAAAGATGCCCGCCTGAAGGGCACGATACACGTTCATGGCCAGCCAGATGTCGAGCAGGCCGTGACCCAGCACCGGTCCCAGCAGATAGGCCAGTGGCAGGAACACCAGCCACTGCATGCCGACGCCGACAACCATCACAACACCACTGGCGCCAACCCCCAGCAGGGCCTGCATCAGGATCAGCCCGATGCCATCGATAAGAATACCGATGCCGACCAAGCGCAGCGGCCACACGCCCAGCTCAACCAGGCTGGGGTCGGCCAGAAACAGGGCCAGCACGTGACGGGTTGGTACCAGCATCAGCAGGCCCAGGCCGATGAACACAATGCTGCCGACCCGGCTGACATCCCAGGCCCAGCGGTAGGCATCATCCGGGTCCTCGCGCCCCAGCGCTTGACCCGACAGCGTGGCCGCAGCCATACCGAAACCCATGCCCGGCAATATCGCCACCAGGGTGATGTTGATCAGCACATTGGCCACCGCCAACTCGCGCACACCAACCTGGCCAATGATCCAGAACAACACGGCGAAGCCACCGGCAAATAGCACCTGCTGTATTGATGCCGGCAAGCCCAGACGCAGCAACCCGGCCATCTGCTCGCGCGAGGGCATGCGCTCGAGAAAGCCGCTGCTGCGGGCATGCCGCAAAGCCAGGTAAAAGTAGATGCCGGTGCCGATCATCATGCTGATCGCTGTGCCCAGCCCGGCGCCCTGAGTGCCCAGCGCGGGAAAGCCGAAATGCCCGAAAATCAGCGCGTAATTCAGGAACACGTTGATGACATGCATGATCACCAGGGTGCGCATGTACAGGCGGGTCTGACCGACCGCACTCCAGAAACCGCGAAACGCGAAGTTCATGCCCACGAAGATGATCGCCAGCACCCGCATCTCGAAATACTGCGCGCCCTCCCGGGCCGCGTTGGCATCGCTGAGCAGGGCCGCAACGATCGGCGCTGCCGCAAACCACAGCAGAATACTCACCGGAATCCCGTAAACCAGCGCAACCAGCAGCCCGCCGTTGAGCGAAACCGCGCTGTTACGCGAATCCCCGGCACCCACCCTGCGTGCTGCCAAGGCCTGAACCGCCGACGACATCCCGGTCACCGCAGCCACCGACAGGAATGCCAGAAAGCTGACCATGCCAACGCCAGCCAAGGCTTCCGCACCAAGCCGGCCGACCATGGCTGTATCGACCAGATTGAGAATGTTCTGCGAGGTCATGCCGCCGATGATCGGCAACGCCAAAGCCAGGATCTCGCGGCGCCGCTGGCCCGTCACCGCCACTTTGAATGTCACGAAGCGGCAACCTCGCCGCGCAGCAGGTCTGAAATGCGCGCCCGCGCCTCATCCACCCCCTGTTTCGCGGTGGCCGAGAACAGCTGCGCGGTATACAGCGGGTTTTGCGCTTTGAGCTCTCGCTCTATCTGAAATAGCGCTTGCTTTGCCGCATTGCGGCTGAGCTTGTCGGCTTTGGTCAGCAACACATGCACCGGCAGAAAGCGCGGCGTAACCCAGTTGAGCAGCTGCTGGTCGAGCTCCCCCAGACCACGCCGGATATCCACGATGAGCACGACTGCGGCCAACTCATCACGATGACCGAAATAGCGCTCGATCAAATTGACCCATTGCACCTTGATGGCCTTAGGCGCTGCAGCGAAACCGTAACCAGGCAGATCAGCCAGATGGCCAACCTCGCCCAGCGTGAACAGGTTAATCAGCTGTGTGCGTCCGGGTGTTTTACTGGTCCGGGCCAAACTGTTCTGCCCGGTTAGCGCGTTCAGCGCGCTCGACTTTCCAGCATTGGAACGTCCGGCAAAGGCGACCTCACGACCACCGCGCGGCAGGTCCGGCAAACGCGCCGCCGACAGCACAAAAGCCGCGCTGCGCCACAGGCGCGCAAGTTCTGCGTTTCTCGCAGCTTCACTCATAGGTTAAAATCTCGCATCTTCATCACAATAATTGAAAAACCGGTGGCCGTGGTCACCGCGTTGCTATTAGGAGTTTCTTCACGATGACGCGCGTTTCGCTGGTGACGGCCCTGATCCTGGGTCTGGGATGCACAACGGCCATGGCCGCTGAATCTTCGCACGCTGCCCAGGGCGGCGACGCTGCTGCCGGCAAAACTAAGTCGGCCGTGTGTGCAGCCTGCCACGGCGCGGATGGCAACAGCACGAATGGCGAATGGCCGAAGCTTGCGGGTCAGCACGCAAGTTATCTGGAAAACCAGTTGCACGCCTACAAATCCGGCGAGCGCAAAAATCCGATCATGATGGGCCAGGTGATGTCACTGTCCGACCAGGACATGAAGGATCTGGCCGCTTATTTTGCAGCACAGCCGCTCAAACCGGGTGTCGCTAACCCCGATCTGGCCAAGCAGGCTGAAGCGCTGTACCGGGGCGGTCGTGCCGAAGCCGGTATCCCGGCCTGCTCCGCGTGTCATGGGCCGCAAGGTGCCGGGAACGCCGCTGCCGGCTATCCGGCGATCCACGGTCAGCATGCGCAATACACCGCCGCACAGCTCAAGGCTTACCGTAGCGGTGAGCGGGCGGGAACCGACATGGCCAAGATGATGTCACAGGTAGCCACCGAGCTGAGCGACGCGGACATCGAAGCCCTGGCTTCCTACTTGTCCGGTCTGCACTGATCGCTCGTCGTTGAACACATCTACGGGATTCCAATACATGTTTCGCCAGTTACTGATAGTTGCCTGCGCCGCACTGCCCATCGCGTGCAGCGCTGCGGAAGAAGCCAAGTACCGCTACAAGGAGCACTATCAGCCGTCGCGTTCGGCCATCAGTGACCCGAATCCCAGCCAACCGGATGTGTTCGAAATCTTCTGGTACGGCTGCCCGCATTGCTATCACTTCGACCCATTGGTCGAGACGTGGAAAGGCGGTAAAGCGGATGACGTCAATTTCCAGCGTCTGCCATTCTCGTTGGGCCGCCCGCAGGGTCTGCTGCACAGCCGTGCGTTCTACACCGCGGAAAGTCTGGGCATTCTCGACAAGATGCATCCGATTCTGTTCGCCGCGATTCACGAAAAGCGCAACCCTCTGGCTTCAGAGGCCGCCATTCAAAAGGTGTTCGTGGATGAAGGTGGCGTCATGCCAGACGTGTTCAGCGAAACCTTCAACAGCTTTGCCGTTGAAAGCAAAGTGCAGCAGGCCGAAGCAACGATCCGCAAACTGGGCCTGAATTCTGTTCCGGCCATGAGCGTGGATCTGAAATACTGGACCGGTGGTCGCGAGGCCGGCGGTTTCCAGGGCATGCTGGATGTGGTCGATTTTCTGACCGAACAGTCACGCGGCAACAGCAAGTAACGGTCGCGTATGCCAGCGGTCCCGGCTAGCCGCTCGGGCGGACGGCTACGCGCCCCCCTGTTTGCATTGCTCAGCCTGTGCGCGCTAACCGCACAGGCTGAGTCGTCTTTGCCGGACACTCAGGCCCGCGAGCATTGCCAGAAATATGCTGACCGGCTGGGCAGTGTGTATGTCAGTGACTGCCAGGACGACCGCTTTTACTTCAGCGGCCATTCTTCGGTCTCCGGTGAGCCGATTCTTCTGCGCGATTTCCCCGCGAGCCAGGCCGACGCCCCACGGGTGTTGGTGGTCGGCGGCATTCATGGCGACGAGCTGAGCTCGATCAGCATCGTGTTCGCCTGGATGCGCGAGCTGAAAACGCTCACTCCGCAGCCGTTTCACTGGCGTATTACGCCGAGCATGAATCCGGACGGTCTGTTGCGCCCCGATGCACAGCGCACCAATGCCAACGGGGTCGACCTCAACCGCAATTTTCCAACCCCCAACTGGGAAGAAGAATCGCGCAAATACTGGGTTGACCGCACACACCGTAACCCCCGTCGCTATCCTGGTCCCGAACCACTTTCGGAACCCGAGTCGCGCTGGCTGTTTGCGGAAATCGAGAAATTCCAACCGCACGTGATCGTGGCCGTTCATGCGCCTTACGGCATCGTCGATTTTGATGGCCCATCCATCCCGCCGAAGAAGTTGGGGCATCTCTACCTCAATTTGCTTGGTACCTATCCGGGCTCATTGGGTAATTACGCAGGCGTGGTCCGTGGCATCCCGGTGGTCACGGTGGAATTGGCATCGGCCGGCAGCATGCCCAGCGCAAGGCAGCAAGACAAAATCTGGCAAGATTTGTTGACCTGGCTGGACGAAAAGATCAACCAGCCCACCCAGCACGCAGCCAAAGACACACCCTGATGTTGTGGAGCGCGCCAAAACGCTGGCGCTGCAGCAGCGCCTTGTTGCTGGCAATGGCCCTGAACACCGCCCAGGCCAACGTTCAGATTGAAGGGCTGGACAAAGCCCAACGCGACAATGTCGTGGCTTGGCTGAGCTTGTCACGATTACCCGAAGATGCCGCCCGCAGCGTGGTGTTTAGACGCTTCCGTCAAGCCGACAAAGAAATACACAGCGCGCTGCAAGCCTTGGGTTATTACAGCCCTCAAATCAATCGCAAACTCGATTTCGGCGAGGGCCAATGGCAAGCCCGTTTTGATATCGATGCGGGGCCGCGCACGCAGGTGCGCAGCACCACGATCCGTTTCGTCGGGCCGGGTGCGGATGCATTGCAAGCCCGCTATGGCCAGGACGGCCTGACTGACCTGCCTCTGCATCACGATAAGTATCGCGCACTCAAGGACCGCTTGCTCAATGTGGCCGTGAATCGCGGCTACATAGATGCCGAAATCAGTCGTGCCGAGCTTCGCATTCACCCTGAGGAAGCGGCGGCGGATATCGAACTCGAAATCAACACCGGCCCACAATTTCGCTTTGGTCAGATTCAGATCGAGCAGGACATCCTTTCGGACGCTTTTCTGCGCCGCTACGTAAAGATAGAAAGTGGCGATGTTTTCGATGCAGACAGGTTGCTTGAACTGCAGTTACGGCTGTCCGATCTGGATTATTTCCAGACCTTGGATGTGTCCACAGGCAGGCCGGACGAAGAACAGGCCGTCATCGATATCGATATCCAGACCACACCAAGAAAACCGCAGCGTTATCAGCTTGGGCTGGGTTTTGGCACGGATACCGGGCCTCGTGCGTCTCTGGCCACCGAGTTTCGCCACCTCAACAAGCGCGGTCACCGTTTGCGCAGCGATCTGCGGGTGGCCGAAAAGCAGCAGGACTGGAGTGCCCGTTACCTGATCCCGACAGGCAACGAGGTCGGCACAAACTGGTCGCTAAAAGTCGGCTACACCGCAGAGGAGTTCGGCGACGCCAAATCGGAAGCCTGGCAGTGGCAATTGGCGCTGACCGAGGTCAGCGGCCCGCGTCTTTGGCAGTACTACACCGGTTACGAAATTGAATCCTTTCGTGTCGGCGAAGATCCGCGCAGCGAGACAAAATTGCTGATGCCCGGCACCAGTCTGACCCTGCGACGCACCGACAGCGACTTGAATCCGCGCCGTGGTTACAAAGTTTTTGCCGATGTTCACGGTGCCCACAGCAGCGTGGTCTCAAGCGACAGTTTCTTGCAAATGCTGGTACAAAGCCGGTTGATTCTGCCGCTGGGCAGCAAGAGTCGTCTGTTGCTGCGCGGCCAAGCCGGTTACAGCATCGTGGGCGAGATCTCCGAATTGCCACTGTCCCAGCGATTTTTCGCCGGTGGCGACCAGTCGGTGCGCGGCTATTCCTATCAATCACTGGGACCAACCAACGACGAGGGTGAAGTGATTGGCGGCCAGTATCTCAGTGTCGCCAGCATCGAGTTGGACAGGCTCGTGTTTCGCAATTACGGCCTGGCTTTGTTCTTCGACTACGGCGGTGCCAGCGACCAGCCTGGCGAATCTTTGTATCGCGGCGTTGGTGCCGGGCTCCGCTGGCGCACCGCTATCGGTATGGTTCGCGCCGACTTCGCCCACCCGCTGGATGGCAATGAGCGCGGGATTCGCCTGCATATCGGCATCGGAGCCGAGCTGTGATTCGCTGGCTTTTGTACCGCTTTATACCGTTTTATGTACTGCTGACCGCAGTACTCGCAGCCATTGTGTTGATCACCTCCGAGACGGGTCTGCAATGGCTGTGGAAGCAAGCCCAGCCGTATCTCCCGGCAGCGCTCAATATCGATCGCGTCAGCGGCCGCCTGATCGGCCGAATCCAGGTCGAGGGGCTGGCATACCACAGTGAAACACTGGATGTTTCGGCCCAGCAGGCTTGGGTCGACTGGTCTCCGGCGGCCCTACTGCGTGGCCGTATTCAGCTCAATGAGGTGGTTTTGGTCGGTGCTCAAATCGATACGCGACCGGCCACCGATCCGCCACCAGCAACACCGCGAGCGGCGAGTTTGCCTGAACTGCCTAACGCCACCATCAGCGCATTGAAATTGCGTGACGTGCGCTACCTCAGCAACGGTCAGAAGGTGATCACGGTAAATCAGGCCCAGGCCCAAGCCACATTGTCCGATCAAAGCCTGCGGATGACGCTGGAGAACCTGGATCTGAGCGACTACGGGCAGTGGCAGGCACAACTTTCGGCTCAGATTTCGCCGCAGCAAATCATCGTTGATGAACTGACCGTTCAGGGGCTGCATAGTGAGCCACTGTATCTTGCAGCTGATGCCATATGCCCATGGCCAGCCCTGGACTGCGACGCCAATCTGAGCTGGAACGCCGTGCGCTGGCCGCTGGATAGCAACACGTGGTCCAGCCCCAGTGGCGAAGCCAAGTTAGCCTTGATTGAGCAAAAGGCCCACGCCCTGATTGATGCCGAACTGGACGGTGAACAGTTGCCGTCGTCACGCCTTTTCGTCACCGTGCGCAGCCCGGACGTGGACGGCGAGTGGTCCGTTCAGGGCCAATGGGACCAGATTCCCGATCGTTCCCGCCCGGCAGACCAAGAACCAGCCCAGATCAAGTTGGATGTGCTGTACAACGCAGCCTCACAGAAACTTAAGGCCACATTGGATCTGGACCGTGTAGATACCGCGCTGTGGGCTGAGCAGTGGCCATCATCCCTGAACGGTCAGGTGATCGCACATGTCGATATGAGCAAGGGATTCTCGGCCCAGTTCCCACGTATCAAGCTGGATGGCAGCTTGCGCAACCAACCCATACAGCTGACCACCCATGGCGCTTATGCCAGCCCGCAAGATTGGTACGCCCAGCAGCTCAAGCTGAACTGGGCCGATGCACAACTCAACGGACATGTGCGGCGGGCCCAACGTTGGCAAGGCAATCTGCAGCTGCGCGCACCGGATCTGGCCAAGCTGGATGAACAACTTCAAGGGCGTGTCAGTGCCAACATTGCGGTCAGCGGCAGCGATGCACTGCCAACGCTTAACTGGACGCTCGACGGGCACGACATACAAGCCGCCGGTTTCAGTCTTGCGCGCCTGGCGTCAAAAGGCGATGTGTCTGCAAGCCGTGTTGACCTAACCCTGTTAGCCGAGGATCTGTCCGGATCCGGCTTGTATCTGGAGCAGCTAGAGCTGAGCAGCAAAGGACACCTGGACAACATCCGCAGCCAACTCACCGTGGTCGAATCGCGCGCCCAAGGCAGCCTCGGTTTCAACAGCACCTGGGACAAGCGCAAACAGCAACTGCGCGTCGAGCTAAGCCAGGGTGAATGGCGTTTCGGCCCGGCGCCGCGCCCGCCATTTATGGCCTGGACGGCTGATCCCGGGGCCAACTTGAGGTGGTCGAAATCTAATGGACTGACGCTCAGCCGGCACTGCTGGCGGAGTCGCGATGCCGCGTCTTGCCTTGAAGGAAGCTGGGATACACGTCAGGCCAGCGCCAAACTTGAGTTGCGCGGATACAACCTCAATCGCCTGCGCCGCCTACTGCCACCCGGTAGCCGCATTGATGGCGAGGTTGAGCTGGATCTGGCTCTCGCGCCATCACCGCTGGATCAACCCAAGGCACGGTTGTCCCTACGGACCAGCGACATCCAGATTGCCACTCGTCAGGAGCAGGACGACGTCCCACTGCTGACCTTGCTACCCGGTGAACTGCGTGCCAATACGCAGGGGCTGGCGGTTGATGCGCAGTGGGATTTTCCATTACAGCTGGATGATGGTCGCCCGGGCGGCTTTAGCGGCCGTTTCAAACTGGATACGCAACAGGCTTTGGATGGTCAGATGCGGGTAAGCCTTGATGATTTGTCGGTGGTGAGCGCCTTTGTTCCGGAAGTGCTGAGCGCGCAGGGTGCGATCAACGGTCAACTGCGCCTGCAAGGTTCGCTTGCAAAGCCGGCGCTGGGTGGCGATATCTTGCTTGATGACGGTCGTTTTCACCTCGACACTCCCGATATCCATCTGCAGCAAACACGCATACGCTTGAGCGGCGGTGGCGACAATACCCTGGATCTTGAAGCTTCCACACACTCCGGTGACGGACACATGCAGGTTCTTGGCAAGGTCGATTGGTCCGCTGCTCAAGCTCAGGTCAATGCCAGCGTCAGCGGCGAGAACTTTCTGGCGGTGGATATTCCGGAAGCACGGGTACTGGTCAGTCCGGACCTTAAGCTGAAAGTATCGCCGCCGCGTCTCGACCTGTCAGGTCGGATCACTGTCCCCAGCGCGGATATTCGTCCGCGTGAGATCAGCAGCCGCGGTGCCATAGCACCGGACGCGGACCAGATTATTGTCGGCCAGGACACGCAAACCCGCAGCGGTCTTCAGGTTCACAGTGAAATTGAGTTGGTGCTGGGGCGCAAAGTCCATTTTGAAGGACTTGGGCTGACCACGGATCTGGATGGTCGGCTGAAAACACGCCTGCGGCCGGGACGCGCAGCCACCGGCGAAGGCGATCTGCGCCTGCGTGACGGGCGTTACAAAGCCTATGGTCAGAACCTGCAGATCGAACGCGGGCGGCTTATTTTCAGCGGCGGGCCACTCACCGAGCCTGGGCTGGATATCAAGGCCTACCGGCAGGCCACCACAGACATTCGTGCCGGGGTCATCGTCCGCGGGCCTTTGGACAAACCGCAGGTCAGTCTGTATTCCGAACCTGGTATGCGGGAAACGGATCAGCTCAGCTATCTGGTGCTTGGGCGTGCTGCAGAAGCACGCAGCGAAGATGATCAGGCCATGCTCAACAATGCGGCGCTGGCTTTGGGACTGAAAGGCGGCGATTTCCTGGCCAAGCGCTTCAAAGGCAAACTGGGGCTGGACGAGGTCTCGATCGGCACCCAGCCCGGCGAACAAGCCAACCAGGCCAGTCTGGTGCTCGGCAAGTATCTCAGTCCGGATATTTACGTCAGCTATGGCATCGGGCTGTTCGAGCCGGTGTACACCTTCCGCCTGCGTTATCAGCTTTCAAGCAAATGGAGCTTGCAGACCGAATCCGGCGTGGAGTCGGGTGGGGACCTGTTCTACACCATCGAACGCTGATCTGCGGCGGATGCCGCAAACGATGGCTGTCCGTACAATAGAGGGCTGTTTGTCGTAGACCCGCTGCCGGTGCGTCTCATACTTCTGCCTATCCTCGTGATCGTGTACTTGCTTGCCGCCTGCGGACAGAGCGGCGATCTGTACCTGCCGGAAAGCCCCGCAACCACCACAACACCAGCCCCACAGGACCACTGATGGATCATTTCGATTACCGCGACGGCGATCTCTACGCTGAAGATGTCGCGGTCCGTGACCTTGCCGAGCGTTACGGCACGCCTCTGTTTGTTTACTCTCGGGCAACGCTGGAGCGCCATTTCAAGGCGTTTGACGATGCGCTGGAAGGGGTCGACCATCTGGTTTGCTACGCCGTTAAAGCCAACAGCAACCTCGCAGTGCTGAACGTGCTTGCGCGTTTGGGTGCGGGTTTCGACATTGTCTCTGCTGGCGAGCTGCAGCGTGTTCTGGCAGCTGGCGGTGATCCCGCCAAGATTGTTTTTTCCGGCGTCGGAAAGCGCGTCGACGAAATTGAGCTGGCGCTTAAGGCCGGTATTCGGTCGTTCAATGTGGAGTCGGAAGCAGAGCTTGAACGACTCAGTGATATCGCAGCCCGTGCAGGCGTTCGCGCCCCGGTTGCGCTGCGGGTCAATCCGGATGTCGATGCGAAAACGCATCCCTACATTTCCACCGGCCTGAAGGAGAACAAATTCGGGATTGATATGAGTCAGGCCGAGCGCCTGTTTCTCAAAGCCAATGAGCTGCCAGGATTGAAAGTCAGCGGCATGGACTGCCACATCGGCTCGCAGCTGACCGAACTGCAGCCTTTGCTCGACGCCATGGGGCGCATGCTGGAGTTGGTTGATCGACTCGGCCAGCGCGGGGTGGAGATACACCATCTCAATGTGGGTGGTGGTTTGGGTATTCGCTACAACAGTGAACAACCTCCTCATCCTTCCGATTATGCGCGTGCGCTAACGCCGTTGCTGGGCGGTCGCAAGTTGCAGATTCTGATGGAACCGGGCCGGGCCATTGCCGGCAATGCCGGCCTGTTGCTGACGCGGGTTGAATACCTCAAGCCTACGCCTCACCGAAATTTCGCGATTGTCGATGCCTCCATGTCCGAGTTGATCCGGCCAACGCTGTACAACGCGTGGCAGAACATCGTACCGACGCACAAGAACCGGCAGGCCACAACAAAAACCTGGGATATCGTAGGCCCGGTTTGCGAGTCGGGTGACTGGCTCGGCAAGGAACGTGAACTGGCCATCAGCCAGGGCGATCTACTGGCCGTCCGCTCGGCCGGTGCTTACGGCTTTACCATGAGCTCAAACTACAACTCGCGGCCACGCCCGGCCGAAGTCATGGTGGATGGCGCTCAGGTTCATCTGGTCCGCGAGCGAGAGAAAGTTGAGCAACTCTTTGAATTGGAAAAGGTTCTTCCGAAATGAGTGCGATCATCCTGGTTGACGGTTCGTCCTGGCTGTACCGCGCCTTTCATGCGCTCCCGCGACTGACCTCACCGGATGGTCAACCCACTGGCGCCATCTTCGGCATGGGCAACATGCTGCAGAAGCTGCTCAAAGACTACGACCCGCAACACATCGCGGTGATTTTCGACCCGCGCGGCAAGACCTTTCGCCACGAGCTGTACGCTGAGTACAAAGCCAATCGGCCGCCGGTGCCGCCGGAACTGTCCGCACAGTTCGAGCCACTGTGTGAATTGATCGATGTGTTGGGTCTGCCGCGTCTGCAGGTTGCCGGGGTTGAAGCCGACGATGTCATTGCCACACTGGCCAGGCAGGCGGCGGAGGATGGCCGCGAGGTCCTGGTGGTCAGTGGCGACAAGGATCTGGCCCAGATGGTCAGCCCCCAGGTGCAGCTGCTCGACACCATGAAGGGCACCCTCTACGACGCCGACGGCATCAAGGAAAAGTACGCGGTACGCCCGGATCAGATCGTCGACTGGCTGGCCCTGATGGGTGACAGCTCCGACAATGTACCCGGCGTGCCCGGGGTGGGTGCGAAAACCGCGGCCAAGTGGCTCGCAAGCTACGACACGCTGGATGCGATCATCGAGCATGCCGATGAGATCAAGGGCAAGATTGGCGAGAAATTGCGCGCCCATCTTGATCAACTGCCGCTGTCGCGCGAGCTGGTCACCGTCAAGGATGAACTGGAACTGCCAACCGGCATCGACAGCCTCACGCGTAAAGCGCTGGACAGCGATGGCTTTGCCGCCTTTGCGCGCCGATTCGGCTTCAATCGTTGGGTGGAACAGGTTGCCGGGGGAGGCTCGGTACGCGCCGCCAAGGACAAAGCGCCGCAGCAGCACATCGAGGTTGAAACGGTACTGGACGAAGAAGCCCTGATCACGCTCAGGGATGCGCTCAAGGCCGCCGAGCTATTCGCGGTGGACACCGAAACCGACAGTCTGGATCCGCAGCAGGCGCGGCTTGTGGGACTGTCATTCGCCACCGCCGACAATAAGGCCTGGTACTTGCCCGTTGCACATGACTATCTCGGCGCGCCGCAGCAACTGCCCCTGGATACGGTACGCAACGAACTGGCCGAAGTGCTGGCGGACACCTCGCGGGCCAAAATTGCCCAGCACGGCAAATACGACATGCATGTGCTGCGTCGCCATGACATGCCGCTGCGCGGTGTGGCCTGGGATACCATGCTGGAATCCTATGTGTTGAATGCCACAGCCAGTCGCCATGACATGGATTCGCTAGCGCGCTTTTATCTTGATCGTGACACGATCAGCTTCAAAGACATCGCGGGCAGTGGTCGCAAGCAGCTGACCTTCAACCAGATTGATCTCGACAAGGCGGCCGAGTACGCCGGTGAAGATGCCGCGGTCACCTTCGCACTGCACCAGCGCATCGGTGGCGAACTGCAGGCCGACGACAAGCTGCTCAAAGTCTATCGACAGATCGAGCAACCGCTGATCGAGGTGCTCGCGGCCATCGAGGCCAATGGGGTGCTGGTCGATCGCAACTTGCTTGCCCAGGCCAGTGGCGAATTCGCCGAGCGCATGGACGAGATGGAACGCCGTGCGCACGAGATCGCCGGCGCACCGTTCAATCTGAATTCGCCAGCCCAGCTCAAGGACATCCTGTTCGATCAGCTGGAATTGCCGGTGCTGAGAAAGACACCCAAAGGCGCTCCGTCAACGGCCGAGGATGTGCTGCAGGAGCTCGCCGATCAGCACGAGTTGCCGCAGATGATCCTGGACTGGCGCGGGTTGGCCAAGCTGCGTTCGACCTACACCGAAAAGCTGCCGGGCAACATCAACCCGCACACCGGTCGGGTGCACACCTCCTACCATCAGGCGGTCGCAGCGACCGGGCGGCTGTCGTCATCCGACCCCAATCTGCAGAATATTCCCATTCGCAACGACGACGGTCGACGCATCAGACAAGCCTTTGTGGCGTCTGAAGGCCAGCGCATCGTCGCGCTCGACTACTCCCAGATCGAGCTGCGCCTGATGGCGCATATGTCCGACGATGCGAGCATGAAGGATGCGTTCCTGTCCGGCCAGGACATTCACAGCCGGACCGCCAGCGAGGTGTTTGATATCCCGCTGGATCAGATCGAAAGCAGCCATCGGCGTGCTGCCAAGGCCATCAATTTCGGCCTGATTTACGGCATCTCTGCGTTCGGGCTGGCCCGCAATCTGAGTATTGCCCGCAGCGAAGCACAGAGCCATATGGAGCGCTTTTTCAATCGCTATCCTGGCGTCGCCGAGTATATGGAACGGTGCAAGCAGCAGGCCCACGACAGCGGATATGTCGAAACCCTGTACGGGCGGCGACTCTATCTGCCGGAAATCAATGATCGCAATGGCAGCCGGCGCCAGGCCGCCGAGCGGGTCGCGATCAATGCGCCGCTGCAAGGCACAGCGGCGGACATTATCAAGCTGGCGATGGTCGACATACACCAACAGCTTGAAGGCCAGCAGGCGGTGCGCATGATCATGCAGGTGCACGATGAACTGGTCTTCGAGATCCGTGAAGACGCGGTTGAGCAGTGGTTACCCAAACTGCAGCAGCGGATGGAAAACGTCGCCGAACTGAGCGTACCATTGAAAGTCGAAGGCGGCGTCGGCAGCAACTGGGATCAGGCCCACGGCTAGGACCTAAACAGCGAGCCGACAAACGGTCGAAAAATCGCGGCTAACGCGGAGGAACTTTTCCTCGCACCCCCAGTCATAGATACCGAACGCTGCAACGGCGTTCGCATCCGCCTCCACTCCCTGGGCGGACATGCCATCCGGTTCCCCCAAACCGGAGTCAGACGCCTCAGCGGTCTCCCCAATCGCTGAGGCTTTTTTTAATGCCTAAATATCGATGTTTTCCGCGAGCAGGGCGTTCTTTTCGATGAAATCGCGCCGCGGGTCGACCTGATCGCCCATCAGGGTGGTGAAGATCTGATCCGCCGAAATGACATCCTCCACGCGCACCTGCAACAGGCGGCGGGTAGCCGGATCCAACGTGGTTTCCCACAGCTGATCGGGATTCATCTCACCCAGGCCTTTGTAGCGCTGGATGTTCAGACCTCGGCGGGCCTCTTTGGCCAGCCATGCCACAGCCTCTCTCAGGTGCGTCACAGCCTGTTCGCGCTCACCACGACGTACGACCGCACCGTCACCCCAGATCGCCTTTATACGCTCACCCAGGGCCGTTATGCGTTGGTATTCAGCGCCACTGAAGAACTCCGTGGGCCAGTTCACGTAGTGATCGCTGCCGTGGCTGGTGCACACGGTCTGAAACGAGAAACGTGACTCCGCCGTCGCAGCCACCGCGTTGACGGTATAGGCGTGCGTTTCAGGCGCGTGGATACGCAACTGATCCTGCAATTGCTGGGCCCAGGCCTCCAGACCCACCGGGTCGTGCTGGGTTTTCTCATCCAGCTTGGGCATGTCGCGCAACACTTTGAGGACGTATTCGTCGTAACGTCGTGTCATACGGCCGATGATGTCGTCCACATTGTTGATTTCATGCAGCAAGTCGTTGAGATCATCGCCTTCAATTGCATCAGCACCGGCTGCAGGCACCAATGAGGCGTTGTTGGTGGCCGAATCTCGCAGAAAACGTTCGAGCTCAGCGTCGTCTTTGACGTAACGCTCTGATTTTCCTGCCTTTACCCGATAAAGCGGGGGCTGTGCGATGTATACGTGGCCGCGTTCCACCAGCGCGTACATCTGGCGGTAGAAAAATGTCAGCAACAGGGTTCGGATATGCGCACCGTCAACGTCGGCGTCGGTCATGATGATGATGCGGTGATAACGCAGCTTTTCGGGATCAAACTCATCGCGACCGATACCGCAGCCCAGAGCCGTAATCAGCGTGCCGACTTCATCCGACTTCAACATCTTGTCGAAGCGGGCTTTCTCCACGTTAAGAATTTTGCCTTTGAGCGGCAGGATCGCCTGAAAATGACGATCACGCCCCTGTTTGGCCGAACCGCCGGCGGAATCACCCTCGACCAGAAACAGTTCTGATTTAGCCGGGTCGCGCTCACGGCAGTCGGCAAGCTTTCCGGGCAAGCCGGCAATGTCCAGCGCCCCTTTACGACGCGTCATTTCACGCGCTTTGCGTGCTGCCTCACGGGCTCGCGCAGCGTCAATAATCTTGCTGGCAACAACCTGCGCTTCCTTGGGGTTTTCATCCAGGAATTCCTGCAGCTTGCCGAACAGCACAGATTCCACCAAGGACTTAACATGCTGTGAAACCAGCTTGTCCTTGGTCTGCGAGGAAAACTGCGGGTCTGGCACCTTGACCGAAACAATCGCTGTCAGGCCTTCACGCGAGTCATCGCCACTGGGTGTGACTTTTTCTTTGCGCGCCAGACCTTCCGCTTCAATGTAACTGTTCAGGCTGCGTGTCAGAGCACCACGAAATCCCGCAAGGTGCGTACCACCATCGCGCTGCGGGATATTGTTGGTAAAGCAGAAGACATTTTCCTGGTAGGTGTCATTCCACTGCATGGCCACCTCAACCGTCGAACCCTCACGCTCTTCGGTGAAGTGAAACACCGTCGGATGCAGGGCCGTCTTGCCCTGATTGAGATGTTCTACGAAGGCACGAATACCGCCCTCGTACTCGAAGACATCTTCCCGCTCGCCCGCTTCTTCACGCAAGCAGATACGTACACCGGAGTTGAGGAAAGACAGCTCGCGCAGACGTTTGGCAAGAATGTCGTAATGAAATTCCACATGGCCAAACATGGTTTCGCAGGGGCGGAATGTAATTTCCGTACCGCGACGCGTGGACTCACCCACAACTTCAACCGGTCCCACGGGCACACCATCACGATATTCCTGGCGGTGATGCTTGCCTTCGCGGTGAATGTCCAGGCGCAAGGATTTGGACAAGGCATTAACAACCGAAACACCCACACCGTGCAGACCACCGGAGACTTTGTACGAGTTGTCGTCAAATTTCCCACCGGCATGCAAGGTGGTCATGATCACTTCCGCCGCGGACACACCGGCTTTTTCATGAATGTCCACGGGGATACCGCGACCGTCATCTTTAACCGTGATGCTCTGATCAGCGTGAATGATGATTTCAATCGTGGAGCAATGCCCGGCCAAAGCCTCATCGATGGAGTTATCAACCACCTCAAACACCATGTGGTGGAGGCCTGTTCCATCTTGCGTGTCCCCGATGTACATACCGGGCCGCTTGCGGACGGCTTCCAGCCCTTCGAGGATTTGGATGTTCGAGGAATCGTAGTTGGCGTTCGCGTCAGAGGCTGTCATTCGACCAAAAACCCTTGCAAAAACAAATTATACCATCGCTTCGATCGAGCCATGTTTCACGTGAAACATTTTCGCAACCTTGTTCCATTCATCAGGAATCTGGTCAGCGTCGAGCGCTGTCACGAAGATCTGGCCTGAGTAGCTTTTCAAGAATTCATACAGCGTGGCGCGCGCACCTTGCCCCAACTCCGACCCGAGATCATCGATCAGAAGTATCGGCGAGATACCGTTACGTTGGGCAAAATGCTGTGCTTGCCCCAGCAACATCGCAGTAATCAGTAGTTTCTGCTGACCACGCGACAAACTGTCCCGAGCCGCATGGCGCTCCACACTGACACGGATTTCCGCACGATGAGGGCCGCTCTGGGTAAATCCTCGTTCAACATCCTGACTTAACTGTTTGGCGTACTGCTCCTCAAGACTGCTGTCTGCAAGCCACCCCGAACGGTATTGAATGCGAAGGCCATGCTCTTCGCCTAGAAAACACGTAAGCAGGTGGTTAATCAGCGGCAGTAGTTCCTGAAACACTTGCCGTCGAAATTGATCCACCTTCAATGCTGCAGAGACCAACTCACGTGTCCACGTTGGGAGCATGGCGTGCTGAGCAGTGCGAAGCAGGGCATTGCGCTGTTTAAGCGCCCTCGAGAAGCGCCGCCATTCTTCGTGGTAAGCGTGTTCCACGTGAAACACTGACCAGTCAAGAAAACGCCGTCTTAGCACTGGCCCATCTTCTACTAACCGGTGTTGCCCAGGCTCCAGCACAAGAACGGGACACGCCCGCGCTAGCTCACTGAGCTTGATGCCAGTGTCTTGGCCTAATTTCACGCGGGTCGCGTCTGCGGTCTTCAAAATGCCTACGGGCAATCGTCCATGCGCATTCTGAACCTGTGCTCTGACAACACACTGATCACGTTCGTCTTGAATAAGGCGACGTGAATTCGCAGTGCGAAAACTGTGCCCTCGGCCCAGGAGATATATCGCTTCAAGCAAGCTGGTTTTGCCGGCGCCATTATCGCCGATAAACACATTGCGCTTGCTATCCAGTGACAGTTCTACGCGTTCAAGACACCGCAGCCCTTGTATCGAAAGGGAGTCCAGGTACACAAGCTGTTTCGTGAAAGCCTGCTGACCTACAGCCTCATCGGCATGATCACGTATTTGCATTGATCATTGCCGGGTTCAAGCAACAAACCACTGTGATCCGGCGTAGAAAGTCCCAAGCTGTACTGTTCGGTGCTTAGTGCAGACAGGGCATCAAGCAGGTAGTTGACGTTGAATCCGATACTGAGCTTTTCGCCGACATACTCGACTTCCAACTCTTCTTCGGCTTCTTCGTGCTCGGGGTTATGTGTCTGCAACTTCAAAGACCGGTCTTCGAGAAGCAGGCGTACACCGCGGAATTTTTCATTCGACAAAATCGCCGCGCGCTGAAGTGCTGCACGCAGCTCGTCGCGATCACCGGTGACCCATTTGTCGCTTTGTGTGGGAATCACACGCTCATAATCGGGGAAGCGTCCTTCAATGAGCTTGCTGGTCAGGCGGATATTGCCAAGATGGATCTGTAACGCGTTGTCGGTGAAATTAAACTGCAGATCACTGCTACCGGCACCAAGCAAGCGTTGCAGCTCGGTCACCCCTTTGCGTGGCACGATGATGCTGGTTTTTTCGCTGTTACCGCCTGCGATCTCGACTTCGGCCATGGCCAGGCGGTGCCCATCGGTCGCAACGCTGCGAATGACTGAATCAGCAAATTCAAAGTACAGACCGTTGAGGTAGAACCGAACGTCCTGCTGTGCCATTGCGAATTGAGTGCGCTGAATGAGTTCCGACAGTTGTTGTCGTGTGAGCGCCAATTGCCGTCCGGCGTCCAAACCGTCTTGCGCTGGAAATTCTTCAGCCGGCAAGGTTGCCAGAAGGAACTTACTGCGACCGCTCCGAACGCGCAGGCGATTGCCATCCATCTGGAATTGAAGTTCTGAGCCGTCAGGCAAACCGCGGCAAATGTCGTGCAGCTTTCGTGCAGGAACAGTTGTACGTCCTGAGGCCTCACCATGAACCAGGGTGTCAGCACGCAGTTCTAGCTCCAGATCGGTGCCGGTCATACGCAGCTGGTTGTCGTCCAACTCTAGCAACACGTTGGAAAGCACGGGCATGGTTTGACGTCGCTCAACGACGCCAATGATGGCCTGAAGGGTAGAGAGTATGTCGTCTCGGTTTGCGCTGAACTTCATCTTAATCAATATAAATATATCTTCCTTATCTTGTTGTTATTATTGTTGTAGGCGCGGGTTTGCCTTGTGGACAACTAAGTTAAGGTTTTGATTTTAAATAAATTTCTTATCTGGCCAAGATGTGCTTACGTGACCGGAAAAAGACCCTTGTCATCTGTGGATAAGCTGTGTTGTGAATTGTACAGTTTTGCCGCTTTTGCGTTGTCCATGGCTTATCCACAGTTTTGTTGATGAGTTAACCACTACTGATTCAAACTGCGCAGCAAGGTTTTGAAATCTTCTTCAATTTGATGCTGATCGTTGCGAAGTTCGGTGACCTTGCGGCAGGCGTGCAGGACTGTGGTGTGGTCGCGGCCACCGAAGGCATCGCCAATCTCTGGCAGGCTGTGTCGGGTGAGCTCTTTGCACAACGCCATGGCGATTTGCCGGGGCCGGGCTACTGTTTGCCGACGGCTCTTAGAGATCAGATCGTCACGCCGAATGCCATAGAAGTCAGAGACCTTCTTCTGAATATTCTCGATGGTGATGACTTTGTCGTGCGAGCTGAGCATGTGGCGCAGGGCCATGCGAGCGAAGTCGACGGTGATGGGGTCGCCCGTCACGATGTGGTTCGCCTTGAGCGTTTTCAGCGCGGCCTCGAGCTCACGCACATGTGAGCGAATACGCTCGGCGACGAAGAAAGCCACATCCTCATTGAGCTGTATGCCTTCGAGTTCGGCCTTCTTGAGCAGTATGGCCGCCCGTGTTTCCAGCTCCGGCGGTTCGACAAAGACGGTCATGCCGCCGGCAAAACGGCTTTTCAGTCGCTCATCGATGCCATCGAGCTCACGTGGGTACTTGTCACTGGTCATCACGATCTGATGACCGTCTTCAAGCAAGGAGTTGAAGGTGTGGAAGAACTCTTCCTGGGTCCGTTCCTTGTTGGCGAACAGGTGAATATCGTCGATCAGCAAGGTGTTAACGGTGCGGTAGAAATCCTTGAACTCGTTGATCCGGTCGTGGCGCAGGGCGTTGACCATGTCGTGCACGAAACGCTCTACGGCAAGAAAAACCACGCGAAAGTTGGGGTTGTTTTCACGCAGTGCGTTGCCGATGGCGTGCATGAGGTGAGTTTTGCCCAGTCCGGTGCTGCCGCAGATCAGCAGCGGGTTGTAGGCCTGACCGGGGTTGGCCGCGACCTGTTCGGCAGCGGCTTTGGCGATCTGGTTGGACTGGCCACGGACAAAATTGTCGAACACATACTTGGCGTTGAGCCGACTGCCCTGGAACGGGTTGCGCGCCGTGTTGCCTTTCTTGGCGGGCTCCTCGCTGTCATCGCCAACTCGCACGCGTACTTCCTGAATACGCCCGCCGGTGATGTCGCGTAGGGTTTCGAAGATCCGATCCTGATAGCGCCCTTTGACCTGCTCAAGCACCACTTGGTTGGGCGCCACCAGTTCAAACCATTGACCGTGATTGATGCCTTTGAGCGGTCGCAGCCAGGTGTTGATGTCGGTCTCCGAAAGGTCGGATTCCAGCCAGCGAATGGTTTTGTTCCAGATCGATTCAGTCACAGCGTTGTCGTGGTCTTGGGTTGCTGGGGAAACGCGCATCTTGACAGCTCAGCGCTTGGCTAAGAATGACTTGCGCAAGGTAGGCACCGGCAGCTAAAATTCACCGGTTCAGTACCTCAAAAAAGAGTATTCAATCATGAAACGCACCTTTCAACCCAGCGTGATCAAGCGCAAGCGCACCCATGGTTTCCGTGCCCGTATGGCAACCAAGGGCGGTCGTCGCGTGATCAACGCTCGGCGTGCCAAAGGCCGTCACAGCCTGACCGTCTGATCGGTTCACGCTGACGAGTTTCACCGTTTTCGCTTTCCCCCGCAGCCGCCGGTTGACCCGGCCAGACGAGTTTACGCGAGTCTTTCGCCAAGGGCGTCGAATTTCAGCGGGGTCTTTGCAGATTGTGTGTGCGCCATCCGAAGCGGGCTACGCCCGGCTTGGGTTGGCTGTCGCCAAGCGCATTCTGCCGCGAGCGGTGGATCGCAATCGCGCCAAGCGCGTGATTCGCGAATCATTTCGGCATCAGGCGGCGGATCTGCCGCCGCTTGATGTTGTAGTCACATTGCGTGGCGGAAAGATCCGCGGCGTACCTGCGGACATGAGCAATCGGCTCGAAGCGCTATGGTTACGCTTAGCAACGGACTAAAATACCTGCTCATCGCGTTCGTCAAGCTCTACCGGGTGGTGATCAGCCCGCTGCTGCCACCACGTTGCCGTTTTCATCCCACCTGTTCGCAATACGCGATCGAAGCTTTGCAGCGTCACGGGGTGATTCGCGGTCTGGCTCTGAGTTTCAAGCGCATCATTCGCTGTCATCCGGGTTGCCCTGGTGGGCATGACCCGGTCCCGGAATAAATCGGCTCCGACGAAAATGGAAAATCTCCGCATGGTCCTGTTCGCCGCACTGGCGGGCGTGTTGTTCCTGATGTACCAAGCGTGGCAGAAGGACTATCCGCAACAGCAGGCCCAGGCGCCGAGTGCGTCTCCACTGGCCTCTCCGCTGGACAGTGTGCCGGGTGAAACGTCTGCTACGACTTCCTCCGGTGATGACGAAGGCGTGCCCTCGCTGGGCGCCAGTGCCGATGCACCGGGCAGCGTCCCGCCGGTACAGGGCGAGCGTGGTGAGGCGGTATCCGCACAGCCGGGCCAGACGATCGAGATCACCACCGATGTTTACCGCGTCAGCATTGACTTGGCCGGTGGCGATATTCGGCGCCTGGAACTGCTTGATTATCCGATCGCCAAAGCTCATCCGGATCAGCCGCTGCCGCTGCTCAACGATGAACTGCCGCACTTCTTCGTGCTGCAAAGCGGCCTGGTCAGCAATGCTGGTTCGGCACCGGACCACAACACCGTGTACCAGGCCGAGCGCAGCCGTTACACGCTCGCCGAGCAGGATGAAGATCTGGTTGTACCGCTGCGCTGGACCGGTGCGGACGGCCTCACGGTCGAAAAGGTTTACCGCTTTACCCGCGGCAGCTACGAGGTCAATCTGCTTTATCGGGTAAGCAACGACACGGCAGAGCAGCGCCAGTTGAGCCCTTACCTGCGGATGTGGCGGACGCCCAACAAGGCCGGTGAAGAGCCGCCGTTTATCAAGAGCTTTATCGGCGCTGCGGTCTACACCCGTGATTCTGACGGGCAGTACAAATACAAGAAATACGACGCCGGCGACCTGGAAAAGGAAAGCGTCACGCTGGAGCAGCAAGGCGGCTGGCTGGGCATGCTGCAGCACTATTTCGTGGCTGCCGTGCTGCCTGAACCCACCGAACTCAACCGGTTTTATCTGCGCCCCGGTAAGCGCTTCGGCTTCATCGGCGAATATGTGGGTGAACGGGTCGATGTGGCGCCGCAAGCCGGTCGTGAGATCAACCTGCGCCTGTACATGGGGCCCAAGCTCCAGCAGGAGCTTGAAACGGTGGCCAAGGGTCTGGAACTGACCGTTGATTACGGCTTGCTGACGCCGATTTCCCAGCCGCTGTTCTGGGTGCTCGACAAGTTGCACGGCCTGACCGGCAACTGGGGCTGGTCGATTATCCTGCTGACCCTGCTGATCAAGCTGGCCTTCTACAAACTGTCCGAAGCGCAGTACCGCTCCATGGCACGGATGAAGAAGTTCGCCCCGCGCATCCAGTCGATCAAGGAACGTTACGCCGACGATCGTGAGCGCCTGCATCAGGCGATGATGGATCTGTACAAGAAAGAAGGCTTCAATCCGCTGGCCGGATGCTGGCCGATGCTGGTGCAGTTTCCGGTGTTCATCGCACTGTACTGGGTTTTGCTTGAATCGGTAGAGCTGCGTCAGGCCGATTTCGCGCTGTGGATCAATGATCTGTCCAGCCCCGATCCGCTGTACGTGTTGCCGGTGCTGTTCGGCATTTCCATGTACCTGCAGCAGAAGCTGTCGGGTCAGGCCATGACCATGGAGCCGATGCAGCAACGCATCATGACGATCATGCCGATTGGTCTGGCTATCTTCTTCGCGTTCTTCCCGGCAGGTCTGGTGCTGTACTGGTTCGTCAGCAACCTGGTGGGCATCATCCAGCAATGGGTGATCACCAAACGTCTGGAACACGAAGAGCACGCGCAGCCCAAGAAACGCTGACCTGGCATGACGACGTCCGAGACCATCGCCGCGGTTGCAACGCCGGCCGGTCAGGGCGGCGTCGGTATCGTTCGTATCTCCGGGCCGGCCGCGTTTGCGGCGGCCCAGGCGCTCAGTGGTCATCCGCCTGAGGTTGGCCGTGTCCGCTTTGCCCGTCTGCGCAATCAACAGGGCGAGCTGATCGACGAAGGTGTGGTGCTGGCGTTCGCCGGACCACACAGTTTCACTGGCGAAGACGTGATCGAAATGCAGATCCACGGCGGGCCCTGGTTGCTGGCGCGTCTGATGGAGTGCCTGTGCCGCGAACACCCGATTCGGGGGGCCCGTCCCGGCGAGTTTTCCGAGCGCGCTTTTCACAACGGCAAGCTGGATCTGGTTCAGGCTGAAGCCATCGCCGACATGATTTCAGCCGGTTCGGATCAGGCCGTACGGGCGGCTCAGCGCAGCCTCAGCGGGGTGTTTTCAAGCCGTTGCCATGCGCTGCACGAAGCCCTGCTCGATCTGCGCATGCGGCTTGAAGCGGCAATCGATTTTCCCGAAGAAGACATCGATTTTTTGTCCGATCCGGAACTGATGGCGCGTTGGCAGGCGCTCCACGTGGAACATCAACATTTGCTTGAAGATGCCCGTCATGGTGTGCAGCTCAGCCAGGGTCTGACGGTCGTGCTTGCGGGTGCGCCAAACGCCGGAAAATCCAGTCTTCTCAACTACTTGTCTCGGGATGAGACGGCCATTGTCAGCGCCATAGCTGGCACCACCCGCGATTTGCTGCGTAGCGCGGTGCAACTGGCCGGTGTGCCAGTCACGCTGATCGATACCGCGGGCTTGCGCAACAGCGACGACCCAGTTGAACAGGAAGGTGTGCGACGGGCCACCAAAGCCATCGCCAGTGCCGACTTTCTGCTGCACGTGCGCGCGCCGGATATCCCCGACAGCCCGGTGCCACAGACCCAGGCGCGGATCATCACCGTGCACAACAAGGCCGACCTCGGCGCCGAGCCGGTGGGCTGGATGGATTCGCAGCACAGCCAGATTCGACTGTCGGCGCGCACCGGTGAAGGCGTGGACAGCTTGATCGAAGCGCTGGTCGGGCATGCTGGAGAGAGTGACTTCAGCGCCCGTCAGCGTCATGTTGATGCGCTTGTCCGGCTCGGTCGCCATCTGCAGGAAGCTGGGCAGTGTCTGCAGCAAGGCGCTGGCGACATCGCCGCCGAAGAGCTGCGGCTGGGGCAGCGTGAACTGGGCGAAATCACCGGTCAGGTGCACAGTGATGAACTGCTGGGGCGCATTTTCTCCAGTTTCTGCATCGGTAAGTAAACCCATCCCATCGTCATAACGGACGGGGTTATCCGCCTGTCCGCTCACTAACATGCACAGGTGCTTGATTGGTTCAGGCAAACCACCGATGCTGTGTTGGTGGATCACCCATGCAGAGTGAGGCGATGACGCAAGACACCCCGAACACCCAGGACAGTGACCCGACAGAAACCCAGGAGTGGCTCGACGCCCTGGATGCGGTGATTGCCCGTGAGGGGCCCGAGCGGGCGCATTTTTTGCTTGAAACGCTGATCGATAAATCGCGTCGTTCCGGTGCCTACATCCCGTTTCGGCCACATACGGCGTACGTCAACACCATTCCGCCGCATGCCGAAGCGCCGGCTCCGGGTGATCATGCGCTGGAATGGAAAATCCGTTCACTGACCCGCTGGAATGCCATGGCCATGGTGATTCAGGCCAACCGCGCACATGATGGCATAGGCGGCCATATCGCCAGCTTTGCCTCCGCCGCCACCCTCTACGATGTGGGCTTCAACCATTTCTGGCGCGGCAAAGATCACCCCGGCGGTGGCGATCTGATTTATATCCAGGGCCATTCCGCGCCGGGTATCTACGCGCGGGCCTATCTCGAAGGCCGACTGGACGAAGAACAGCTGCGCAACTTCCGTTCCGAAGTTGGCGGCAAGGGCCTGTCATCCTACCCCCACCCGTGGCTGATGCCGGACTTCTGGCAATTTCCGACGGTCAGTATGGGGTTGGGTCCGATTCAGGCGATTTATCACGCGCGCTTGATGAAATACCTGCACAGCCGCGGCCTTGCCGACATTGGTGACCGCAAGGTCTGGTGCTTCTGCGGCGACGGTGAAATGGACGAACCCGAGTCGCTCGGCGCCATCGACATCGCGGCACGCGAAAAGCTCGACAACCTGGTATTCGTGGTCAACTGCAACCTGCAGCGCCTGGATGGGCCGGTGCGCGGTGACGGCAAGATCATCCAGGAACTGGAAGGTTCGTTCCGCGGCGCCGGCTGGAACGTCATCAAGGTGATCTGGGGTGCCGCCTGGGATGCCCTGCTTGCACGTGATGGCGACGGCATGCTGCGACGCCTGATGGATGAAACCGTGGATGGCGAATACCAGGCCTACAAGGCCAAGGGTGGTCGCTACACGCGGGATGAATTCTTCGGCAAGTATCCGGAAACGGCCAAGCTTGTAGCCTCCATGTCCGATGAAGACATCGCTCGGCTGAACCGCGGCGGACATGATCCGCACAAGGTCTATGCCGCTTATCACCGCGCAGTCAATCAGGCCGATGGGCGGCCCACCGTGATTCTGGCCAAAACGGTCAAGGGTTACGGCATGGGTGAGGCTGGCGAGGGCCAGAACATCACCCACCAGCAGAAAAAAATGGGTGAAGCCGCGCTCAAGGAATTCCGCGACCGCTTTCAGATTCCGATCTCCGACGAGCAAATTGCCGAGGCTCCGTTCTACAAACCGGACGATGACTCTGAGGAAATCACGTATCTGAAACAGCGCCGCCGCGACCTGGGCGGTGACCTGCCGGCTCGGCGCAGTCATTGTGACCCGCTGAGCATCCCGCCACTGGAGACCTTCAAGCGCCAGCTCGAAGGCACCGGCGAGCGCAGTATCTCCACCACCATGGCCTTTGTGCAGCTGCTGCAGACCCTGATCCGGGACAAGAACGTGGGCCAGCGTGTGGTCCCCATCGTGCCTGATGAAGCGCGCACCTTCGGTATGGAAGGTATGTTCCGCCAACTGGGTATCTACTCGGTGGTGGGTCAGAAGTACAAGCCCGAGGATTCGGACCAGCTCGCCTTCTACCGCGAAGACGTCAAGGGCCAGGTGCTGGAAGAAGGCATCACCGAAGCCGGCGCCATGTCGTCATGGATTGCTGCAGCCACGGCCTACTCCAATCACAACACGGCGCTGATCCCGTTCTACATCTTCTATTCGATGTTCGGCTTTCAGCGCATCGGTGATCTGGCCTGGGCCGCCGGCGACATGCGGGCCCGCGGTTTTCTGCTCGGTGGCACGGCTGGCCGCACTACCCTGAATGGCGAAGGGCTGCAGCACGAAGACGGCCACAGCCACGTGTTGGCCTCGACGATTCCCAACTGCCGTGCCTACGACACCACCTTCGCCTACGAAATCGCGGTGATCGTGCACCGTGGCATGCAGCTGATGTACGCCGAGAACCAGGATCACTATTACTACCTCACGCTGGAAAACGAAAACTACGTGCATCCAGCCATGCCAGAGGGCGTTGAAGACGGCATCATGAAGGGGCTTTACCCCTTCCGTATGAGTGACTCGCCCGGACCGCGGCACGTCCGCCTGCTGGGTTGCGGGGCGATATTTCGCGAGATCCTGGAAGCTGCTGAGCTGTTGCAGCAGGACTGGGATGTCAGCGTCGACATCTGGGCCGCGCCCAGCTTTACCGAGCTCATGCGCGAAGGTCAGGCGGTGGAACGTCGCAACCGCCTGAATCCGGAGCAGCCGGCCCACAACAGCTATGTGCAGGATTGCCTTGGAGCGGGCGACGGCCCGGTGATTGCCGCCACCGATTACCAGCGAACCTACGCCGAGTTCATCCGTCCGTGGGTGCCAGCCCCCTACTACACGCTGGGCACGGATGGCTTCGGACGCTCCGACACGCGTGAGCATTTGCGTGATTTCTTTGAGGTCGACCGTCGCTGGATCACCATCACCGCGCTCAAGGCACTGGCTGACCAGGGTGTGATCGAGGCTGCCACAGTGCGTCAGGCACTGGACAAGTACGCCATCTCCAGCGACAAACCCAATCCGACGACGGTGTAAGCCCCATGAGTCAGGACATCAAAGTTCCAGATATCGGTGATTTCGACGCGGTCGAGATCATCGAGGTGCTGGTCAGCGCCGGCGATACGGTTGAAGCCGAGCAGGCACTGCTGGTGCTGGAATCCGACAAAGCCACGATGGAGGTGCCCAGCCCGCTGGCCGGGACCCTCAGCGAGGTCAAGGTCAAGGTTGGCGACAAGGTCGCTCAGGGTGATGTGATCGCTGTGCTCGACAGTGCGGATCAGCAGGCCCAGACATCCGAGTCGGCATCACAACCCGCCGCGCCTGCGCAGTCGGAGGACGCTACAGCCACACAAAAAGACAGCGACCAGGCGCCAGCAAAGCCGGCCCCGCAAGCCGACAAGGCGCCGGCACCCACACCAGCGCCGTCATCAGCCAGTACCCCGGGCGAGGATATTCCTCATGCCAGTCCCTCGGTGCGCCTGTTCGCCCGTGAACTCGGTGTGGACCTGCGCCAGGTCGAGGGTCAAGGGCCCAAGGGACGCATCCTGCGCGAGGATGTGCAACAATTCGTGAAGACGCGGTTGGCCACTCCGGCCTCGGGGCCGGCTGGCCAGGGTCTGCCGAGCATGCCGCACATCGACTTCAGCAAGTTTGGCGAAACCGAAGTGCGCGAGCTGCCTCGTATCCGCAAACTGTCGGCTTCCAATCTGCATCGCAACTGGCTGGTCGTACCTCATGTCACCCAGTTTGAATCAGCGGACATCACCGAGCTTGAAGCCTTTCGCAAGCAGGAATCCGCGCGCGGTGAGTTGAAGCTCACGCTGTTGCCTTTCGTGATCAAGGCGGTGTGCCTGGCACTGCGACGCTATCCCGAGTTCAACAGTTCACTGGCGCCCGACGGTAGCGCGCTGATCATCAAAAAATACTGCCACGTGGGTTTTGCCGCCGACACGCCCAACGGTCTGGTGGTGCCGGTGATCCGAGATGCGGATCGCAAAAGCGTGAGCGAACTGGCCGCTGAAGCCAGCGAACTGGCTGCGGCTGCGCGTGACGGTAAGCTGAGTCCGGCGCAGATGCAGGGCGGCTGCTTTTCCATTTCCAGTCTGGGTGGCATCGGCGGCTCGCACTTCACCCCCATCGTCAATGCACCGGAAGTGGCCATACTCGGGGTGTCCAGGGCTCGAACGGAAGCGGTTTGGGATGGTCAGACCTTTCAGCCCCGCCTGATGCTGCCCTTATCGCTGTCTTATGACCACCGGGTGATCGATGGCGCGGCGGCGGCCCGTTTCGCCGTGGCATTGTCCGAGTTGCTCAGCGATATCCGGCGGCTCTGCCTGTAAGCCGCATTACGCATGGACTTGGGCCAGAAATTGCGGCATCGTAATTCCCATTTTCTAAAAACGAAAACACCCTGAGTGCGAATATTAAGGAGATCGTCATGCGGATAATTGCAGGAATGGCAGCCGGCCTGTTGCTGGTCAGCGCTGCGAGCCAGGCCAAGGTTTCGCCGGAAGAAGCGGCCAAGCTTGGTGTCAGCGGAACCGAACTGACACCGGTGGGTGCGATTCGCGCCGGCGACGGTGAACATGTTCCGGAGTGGACGCCGTACACCCCCCACGGTGACAAGATGATCCGCGAAGCGACCTGGGTTGAGCATCGCTACAAGGATGAACAACCTCTGTTCGTGGTGACCAAAGCCAATATGGCGCAGTACGCCGACATGCTCTCGGAAGGCCACAAGCAGCTGCTGCAGCGCTACGACAGCTACAAGATCAAGGTCTACCCTTCGCATCGCGATGCCGCCTGGCCCAAGGACATTTACGAGGCGACGATCAAGAACGCCACCACCGCTCATCTGGAAGGTGGCGATCCGGACAAGATTCGCGAAACCACGCTGGGCTTCCCCTTCCCCATTCCGACCACCGGTGCACACCCGTGGTGGAACCACCGCCTCAAATGGCGTGGCAATGACGCCGTGCGCTACAACAACCAGGCGATTGTGCAGGGTGACGGCAGCTTCCAGCTGACCAAGATCGTTGAGGAGGTGAAGTTCAAATACGCCAACCTCAATGAACCGGGCAGCATGAACGGCCCTGATGACATCTTCTTGTGGTACCTGTCCGAAACCAAGGCACCGCCGCGTATGGCGGGTCAGCTGCTACTGGCCTGGGAGCATGCCGACTACCGCAGCGCCTGGTTGTACAACCCGGGCCTGCGCCGCATTCGTCGTGCGCCGTCAGTGGGTTATGACAACCCGTACGAAGGCACTGATGGTCAGCAGTTCTATGATCAGGTCGACATGGTCAACGGCAAGCTCGACCGTTTCACCTGGAAACTGCTCGGTCGCAAGCCGATGATCACCCCCTACAACAGTGCGGCGATCAACTCAAAGGCGCTCAAGTACGAGGACATCCTGCAGGGTCTGCACATCAATCAGGACGTGGCCCGCTACGAAATCCATCGCATGTGGGTGGTCGAGGCCAACAACCGGCCTGAAGTGCGCCACACCTTCAAGAAGCGCACGATCTATTTCGATGAAGACACCTGGACCGCAACGATGATCGACAACTACGATCACCGCGACGAGTTCTACAAATTCCAGGAAGGTCATCTGGTCTGCCTGCCGACGATTCTGAGTTGCAGCACGGTGCCGGAAATCATCTACGACCTGCAGTCACGGGTGTACTTCGCCACCGCCATGATCAACGAAGACAAGCCCAACGACTTCACCGTGTCGTTTGAAGAGAAGCATTTCGAACCCAACAAGGTGGCCCGCCGCGCCACCCGATAGCCAGTGAACGATTCATCATGAGTCAGGATATTCGCGTTCCCGATATCGGCGATTTCGACGCCGTTGAAATCATTGATGTGCTGGTCTCCGCAGGTGACCAGGTGGAACCCGAAACACCCCTGATCGTGCTTGAATCAGACAAGGCGACGATGGAGGTGCCGTCCCCACTGGGCGGCACCCTGTCCGAAGTGCTGGTCAGCGTGGGTGACAAAGTCGCCCAGGGCGATGTTATCGCGCGCATCGATGCATCAAGCGCGCAAGACGACACGCCGGCCTCGCAAAGCAGCCACCCGCAAGCAGCGGGCAAGGAGCGCGAGGCCGCCGCCACCAGCGAGGCCGAAACCGATGCAGACTGTGACGTTGTGGTCCTGGGATCCGGTCCAGGTGGCTACAGCGCAGCCTTTCGGGCCGCTGATCTGGGCCTGAAAACCATACTGGTGGAGCGCCACGCCGCACTCGGCGGGGTGTGTCTGAATGTGGGCTGCATCCCGTCCAAGGCTTTGCTGCACACCGCGCATGTCATCGACGAAGCGGCAGCCATGGCCGAGCATGGGGTGAGCTTCGGTGAGCCGCAGATCGATCTCGACAAACTGCGTGGCTTCAAACAATCGGTGGTCGACAAGCTGACAGGAGGTCTGGTCGGCCTGGCCAAGCAGCGCAAGGTTGAGGTGGTGCACGGTCATGCTGAATTCAGCGCCGCGCACAGCGTGCAGGTGACTCAGGGCGATGATTCACGCCAGATTCGTTTCCGACATGCCATCGTGGCGGCGGGCTCTCGCACGCTGCGCCTGCCTGGCCTGCCGGATGATGACGAGCGCATTATCGATTCCACCGGTGCACTGGAATTGCGCGACATACCATCGCGTTTGCTGGTCATCGGTGGTGGCATTATCGGCCTGGAAATGGCCAATGTGTATGCGGTGCTTGGCAGCAGCGTCGATGTGGTCGAGCTCAGCGATGGCTTGGTACCCGGGGCGGACCCCGATCTGATCAAGCCGCTGACCAAGCGCATGAAAGCACGTTTGGGTCACATCTGGTTGAGTACCAAAGTGACCGCCGTGACACCGGACGATGACGGCCTGACGGTATCGTTTGAAGGTGAGCAGGCACCCGAGCCGCAAACCTATGACAAGGTCCTGGTTGCGGTGGGGCGGCGCCCCAACGGTGATCAGATCAACGCCCAGGCTGCTGGTCTGGAGATCGACGAGCGCGGATTTATCCCGGTTGATCGACAGATGCGCAGCAACGTGCCGCACATCTTTGCCATCGGAGATATCGCCGGCCAACCCATGCTGGCGCACAAAGCTACGCATGAAGGCAAAGTGGCCGCGGAGGTCATCGCCGGTCACAAGACCGCGTTCGATGCGCGTTGTATCCCGTCGGTGGTGTACACCGATCCGGAAGTGGCCTGGGTCGGGATGACCGAGCAGCAAGCCAAGGCGCAAGGTGTGGATTACGACAAGGGCCAGTTTCCGTGGGCGGCCAATGGCCGTTCACTCGGCATGGCTTATCAGGATGGGGTGACCAAGCTGTTGTTCGACAAGTCCACTGGTCGTTTGCTGGGAGGCGGCGCGGTTGGGCCCAATGCCGGTGAGCTGGTGGCCGAAATGGGCCTGGCGATCGAGTTTGGTGCCGATGCCCACGATATCGGCCTCACCATCCACGCGCACCCGACCCTCTCGGAATCGGTCGGCATGGCCGCCGAGGCGGCTGCGGGGACGCTTACTGATCTTTATATTCCGAAAAAGAAAGCCAAGCGCTAGTTTGGCTGCGTAGTCCAAGGCCTTAGTCAGCACATTCCGAGACCCGCTCAAGTACGTCCATGTAGCGCTTGTCATCGGCCATCCAGGCCTCTGACCGTCTCGCAATGTGCTGACTAAGGCTTTAAGGCTTTCGCCCTTCGAGCCTGCGCCTGACTATAAGGATATTTCCCGGATGATGCGCCATTGTCCGTTGTCATGCTGACGCCAGAACTGCTGCTTGCGATCGGTTGAGGCGTAGTTGTCGCTGCGGTAGTGCTGAACAAATTCCACCAGACGCAGTTTGTCGCCGTCGGGATAGTTGAAGATGTTCAGGTCGGCAAGTTCGACTTCGATGAAGCTCTTGCCGGCATTGACCCGCCGTTTGTGCTCGGCGAATGCCTGCCGATCCATGTCGTCGGTGCTGAATTCTTCCGCGTAGTAGTCCAGGTAGCGTTCGGTGTCGCGCGCGCTCCAGGCGCTGCGCCAGGCTTCGACCTGGGCTTTGAAACGCTGCCGTTCGTCGTTCAGCTCGGCCGGCGTCAGCCAGCTCAGTTGATCGCTGAAGATGACCCGGGTGTTGCCTGGTGTGACAAAGGGTTTGAGACTGTCGAAATCGCTGTTGCCGACCGCCACGCAACCTTCGCTGGACAAGGGCGGACGGGAATAATGCGAACGCGGCACGCCATGCACCCAGATTCCGTAGCCGGTGCGTTGATGGGCGCGATCCCAGTGATTGGGGTAATCAATGGGAAAAGCACCGGCGCCGTAAAGTTCGGGCAGGGCGCTGTCGTCGATGTAGCGGGTCACCGTATACACGCCGACCGGTGTGCGGTTGTCGTCCTCGATCTGCTTGCGCGTGCCGGCCTTGCCGATCGACGCGTACATATGCCGCAGAACACGCAATTCGCCATCGTTCTCGAGCAGATAAACCCGGCGATTGTGCAGATCGGCGAGGATCACATGGTCGACGCTGTCATCCAGTTCCAGAATGGCGTTGGGCTGCAGCCCATCGTCGATCAGGCTGTTCGGTGCCGTACGCCAGTGCAGCCCGGATTGTTCGGCTGACCAGGCCTGACGGTCGCCAGGATTACGCGTGCGCAGCACCTGATCAAAGCGAAAATCGGGCGGTGTCTGAACCAGCTGGGCGGGATCGGCCAGTGGCCCATGTGCCTGGACAACCGTCGCTGCCCCGAACAGGGCAGCGCTGGCGAGACAGGCGATTAAACCGGATCGTTTAACCGACAACACTTTCTTTGACGATCAGCCATTGGCCACCGACGTTTTCCATTTCCAGGCGCTTGCGCACCTGATCGGAGTAGCTGTTGGACTCGTAGATCTGCGTGAATTCGACCCAGGCGCGATTGCCGCTGGTCTGACCAACGCGCGGGCTGAGCACCTGAATGGCGATGGAACGCGGGCGAACCACTCGGGTGCGTCGTTGAGATTCCCACACACTGCGCGAAACGCCGGTGGCGGGATCGAAATTGGGGCTGTAATTGGCCAGATACTGATCCACATTCTGCGCGGACCAGCTGGCGCGCCAGGATTCCAGTCGCGCGAGTACGGCTTTTTCATCGGCACTGCTGAGCTTGCCGCTATTGCTGGCCACGGCTGAGCCGCCTGGCAGAATGGGCGTGGTGCTGAAGGTGTCGGGTACATCGTTGATGTCCGGTACCGCATGACGTGCCGGTGTCCGCGCAGGAGCTGCCGGGCGCGTCGCCACAGCCGGTGCAGGTGTGGGCTGGGTGCGCACTGGGGCAGGCGGCGCTGGGCGCGGCGTTGCGGCGCTGGGGCGTGCGCTGGACGAAACCTGAACCGGCGCCGTGGTTTTCTGCATACCTGTGATGCGCGCAACCAGCTCCTGCTTCGACTCGATGTCGTTGTTGCCCTTATCCAGCACGATGGCGCGGTTGTATGCAGCGTTGGCCAGGGCGGCGTAAATATCGCCCAGGTTCTCGTGCGCGGTGGCGTAGCTGGGGTGAGTGACCAGCGCGGCTTCGAGTGCGTCGCGGGCTTCCTCGTAGCGGCCCGAACGGGCGTAGAGCACGGCCAGATTGTTGTACGGTTCCGGCAGTTCCGGGAAGTCACGCACCAGATCCGAGAACACCGTGATGGCGTCTTCGTCGCGTGACAGCATGGTCAGCGTCAAACCCTTGCTGAAGCGAGCCTCGGCATTGCCCGGATTGCGATCCAGGTACTTGTTCAGGTCGGTGAGCGCTTGCTCATAATTGCCGACATTAATCGCTTTCTGGGCATCGTCCAGGCTGTCAGCAAAGGCCGCAGCGGAGAACACCAGCAGACTGAGGCTCAGGATTCGTTTCACAGCAAATTTTCCGAGTCTGGGGAATGGGATAAGACCACGCAAAAGCATAACAGTTTGCCTGTGGCTTTTTGATTGGCCGCGGTGCAGCACCGGCCGATCCAAGCCGCTTGCAACTTACAAACCACGCGCTGCAGCCACCGCGTCCCAGGCGGCCCGAATACGACGCACCTGTTCTTCGGCCTGCTGACGCATGGCCTCGGGCATCTCACGTGCCGCCAATTTGTCGGGGTGATGACGGCTCATCAGCCGACGATAGGCTTTTTTTGCTTCAGCATCGCTGGCAGACGGCTCGATGCCAAGCACCTTGTAGGCTTCGGCAAGATTGTCCTGCCGCGGGCGTGCGCCGCCACCACCGGCCTGCCCCGACCACTGACCAAAGCCACCGGTGATCAAAGCCAGCATCTGCTCGAATTCGGCTGCCGGAATACCCAGCCCCGCGCCAATGCGCACCAGCATGTCGCGCTCGGCCTGGTCCAGTCGACCATCGGCGGCTGCGCCCGAAAGCAGAATTTCCAGGCACAGGCGCAACCAAAGAATACGGCCACCGCACAATTTGCGCAGTTCGGCGCTGGCCTTGTCGACGTCAAAGCCTTCGCTTTTCCCGCGGTTGAAGGCGCGCACCGCGGCCAGCCGCGCATTGCCGGTGATGCGCAACCGCTGCATGATTTTTTCGGCGGCGTCGATTTCCTGCTTGGACACATGGCCATCGGCTTTGCACACCGCGCCCATCAGCTCGAAGCATTTTTCGACAATCTGTTGCTGCTTGGCCACATTCGGCGGCCGCAACAGGCGCACCGAGGTGTCGAACCAGTGGCCGATGATCACGCCCAGCAACAGGCCGATCGGTCCGCCCATCAAGAAGCCCAGGGCGCCAGCGATGAATTTTCCTTTCATGGCCTGGTGAGAGTGTTCAGCGGATATGAAAAAGCCCGCGACGCTGTGCAGCGACGCGGGCCATACAGTTTAACCTGCTGCTGTGACTTACAGCGCGGCTTCGAGTTCCGGGCAGACCTTGAACAGATCGCCAACCAGGCCGAGATCGGCCACTTCAAAGATCGGCGCGTTCTCGTCGGTGTTGATCGCAACGATAGTGCCCGCGTCCTTGATGCCGGCCAGATGCTGGATCGCACCCGAAATGCCGACGGCCACGTACAGGTCCGGCGCGATGATCTTGCCGGTCTGACCGACCTGCATGTCGTTGGGCACGAAACCGGAGTCCACGGCGGCGCGCGATGCACCACAACCGGCACCGATTTTGTCAGCCAGCGAGAAGATCACCGAGAAGTTCTCGGCCGAGCCCACGCCACGTCCGCCGGATACAACCTTGGCTGCAGTCTGCAGGTCGGGGCGGTCGCCGCCGCCGGTTTCCTGGCCGACCAGACGGGTGTGCGCCGGCAGATCTGCCGATACGCTGGCATCTTCCACAGCGGCGCTGTTGCTTTCGGCCACGTTGCCGAAGGATGCGGTACGCACGGTGCCGACCAGGGTGAAGTCGCCCGGTGCCTTGACGCGGTTGACCGCGTTGCCGGCGTAGATCGGGCGGTCGAATTCACGCTCGCCATGCACAGCCATGATGTCGGTCACCTGCGGCACACCGAGCAGCGCAGCAACGCGCGGCATGATGTCCTTGCCGGTGGTGGTGTTGGCCGCCAGGATGTGGGTGTAGCCTTCGGCCAGCGCCCCAACCTGCGGGGCCAGCGTGGCGGCACGGATGGCACCGTTCTCCGCGTTGCTGACCTGCAGCACCTTGCTCACACCGTCGAGCTTGGCGGCTGCATCAGCAGCGGCGCCTTTAGCTTCGGTGAACACGGCGATGTCGATTTCGCCGCCGATCTGAGCCGCGCAGGCGACAGCCTTGCCGGTGGTCGGGTGCAGTTCTCCGCCGAGGGTTTCGGCAACAATCAGAATCTTGGCCATTACACGAGCCCCTTGTCTTTGAGTGCGGCAACCAGTTCTTCCACGCTCTTGACCATGCGGCCCGGCTCACGTGCCGGCGGGTTCGAGGTGGAAACCACTTCCAGTTTCGGTACGTCGATGTCGAATTCCGACAGCTCGACCTTGTCCAGCGGCTTGCGTTTGGCCTTCATGATGTCCGGCAGCTTGATGAAGCGCGGCTCGTTCAGGCGCAGGTCAGCCGAGATTACGGCCGGCAGGTCAACTTCCAGGGTCTCGGCACCGGCGTCGATTTCACGCTGGACCGTAGCCTTGCCGCCGTCGATCTTGATGTCGGAGGCAAAGGTCGCCTGCGGCCAGTCGAGCAGCGTCGCCAGCATCTGCGGCGTCTGGTTGTTGTCATCATCGATGGCCTGCTTGCCGGCGATGACTACATCGGCGTTTTCACGCTTGACCAGTTCGGCCAGGATGCGGGCAGCCTGCAGCGGCTGGACTTCTTCGTCGGTGACAACATGAATGCCGCGATCGGCACCGCGCGCCAGTTCCGAGCGCAGCTGGTCTTCAGCCTTGGCGGTGCCAATGGTTACGACCACGACTTCGCTGATCACGCCGGCTTCCTTGAGCTTCAGGGCGGCTTCGTTGGCGATTTCATCAAACGGGTTGACACTCATTTTGACGCCGTTGAGGTCGACGCCGGTGCCGTCACCCTTAACGCGGATGCGGACGTTGTAGTCCACAACGCGCTTGATGGGTACAAGTGCTTTCATTTTTCCTAACTCCAATTTGCCGGCACGCGGCCGGCCCATGAACTCATCCGGGTCCGGAATGATACGGGGGTTGGCGGAATACGCCTACATCAATTGGTAATTCGGGCCCGAGCCACCTTCTGGGGTGACCCAGTTGATGATCTGGTACGGATCCTTGATGTCGCAGGTCTTGCAATGGACGCAGTTGGCGGCGTTGATCTGCAGCCGTTTGCCCTCTGCTTCTTCAACCATTTCGTAAACCCCGGCGGGACAGAAGCGGGTGCAGGGGTTGGCGTATTCCTCGGCGCATTGGGTGACACAGATATTGGTGTCGGCCACCTTGAGATGCACCGGTTGGTCCTCATCGTGTTCGGTTGCAGCGAAGTACACCGCGGAGAGGCGGTCGCGCGGCGGCAGTTCGCGTTCTTTCTTGACCGGTTTGGGCTTGCTGGGATCGCGTTTCTTCAGCGCCGAGTGGTCGGCGTGGTTTTTCAGCGTCCACGGCAGCAAGCCCATGGTCACGGTTTCGATCGCGGAAATGAGCACGCCCAACCACAGACCGAAGTGGAAGGCCGGGCGCAGGTTGCGCACCTTCTTCAGTTCCTTGCCCACCTCACCCTGGCGGATGCGGGCATCGTAACCGTCCGCCTTGTTCTCGGCGAAGATGTGCTCGGCCGCTTCCATGCCGGACTTCAGGGCTTGGTGCACGCCCTTGATCTTGGGCACGTTGAGGGTGCCGGCGGCGTCGCCAATCAGCATGGCGCCGGGCATTTCCATCTTGGGCAGAGACTGCCAGCCACCTTCGACAATGGCGCGGGCACCGTAGGATACGATTTCGCCGCCTTCCAGCATCGGCTTGATCTTGGGGTGGTTCTTGAATTCCTGGAATTTCTCGAACGGCTCCAGATCGGGGTCTTCGTAGTCCAGACCAACAACAAACCCAATGGCGATCTTGTTGTCGTTCAGGTGGTAGACGAAGCTGCCGCCGTAGGTCTTGGAATCCAGCGGCCAGCCCATGGTGTGCATAACCAGACCTTCCTGGCACTGCCCTTCAGGTACCGACCACAGTTCCTTGATGCCGATGCCATAGGTCTGCGGATCCGCATCCTTGTCCAGCTCGAACTTCTTGATCAGTTCCTTGGAGCAGGAGCCGCGGCAGCCTTCGGCGAAGACCGTGATCTTGGCGTGCAGATCCATACCCGGGGTGTAGGAATCCTTGGGATTGCCGTTGAGGTCCACGCCCATGTCACCGGTGCGCACACCCATGACTTCGCCGGCCTCGTTGTACAGCGGCTCGCGGGCCGGGAAGCCGGGGTAGATTTCCACGCCCAGGGCTTCGGCCTGTTCGGCCAGCATCGCGGTGAGGGCGCCCAGCGAGATGATGTAGTTGCCGTGGTTGTTCATCTGCGGCGGCACGATCGGGAATTTGATGCTCCCGGTCTCCGTCATCATGTGAACTTCGTCCTTGGCCACCGGCACGCACACTTCAGGCGGCGTGTCTTTCCAGTTGGGCAGCAGGCGATCCAGTGCATCCGGCTCAATCACTGCGCCGGCCAGACTGTGGGCACCCACGATCGGGCCTTTTTCCAGCAAGCAGACGTTGCGTTCCGGGTCCAGTTGCTTGAGGCGGATCGCGGTGGCCAGGCCCGCCGGGCCGGCACCTACGATCAGCACATCAAATTCCATGACATCGCGTTCGACAGTCATCGTGTGCTCCCAGCTCGACTGGCTAGGCAGTCGGCTCTATCTCGAATGATGTTGACGGGTCGCCGCATTATATCGATGCGGCCCTGATCTGCCCCTGCCTATCGATGTGGATTGGCGCTTTGGGGCGGATAAAACAGCAAAAGTGTATCACATACGCTGGCGTATGTTGCGATGCACTATTCGGTGTCAGTCACCGGCATGCAGAACCTTCATGGAGTTGGTGCCGCCGGGGCCGGAAAAATCACCTTTGGTCACCAGCACGCGGTCGCCACGCCCGATCAGGCCGAGCTTGAGCAAGCATTGGGTGGCTTCGCGGCTGGCCGTGATCCCGTCCAGGTTCGAGGGCACGAACTCGATTGGATAAACACCACGCACCAGCGCCATGCGCCGCCGTGTGGATTCGTGCTGGGTCAGCGCAAAGATCGGAATGCGCGTGTCCATGCGCGACATCCAGACCGCCGTCATGCCCGACTCGGTCAGGGCAATCAGGGCCTGGGCGCGGGTGTGGCGGGCGGCATAGACCGCGCTCATGGCGATGGCTTCGTCGATGCGTTGAAAATGCTTGTCCAAGGCCTTGAGCGATCGGCTGGGCGGGTCAAATCGCTCGGCGCCGACACAAATGCGCGCCATGGCCTCAACCGCGGCCACCGGGTGTTTGCCCGCCGCCGTTTCGGCCGACAGCATCACCGCATCGGTGCCGTCCATGACCGCGTTGGCCACATCCAGCACTTCGGCCCGGGTCGGAATCGGGTTGACGATCATCGATTCCATCATCTGTGTGGCGGTGATGACCAGACGGTTGCTCTCACGCGCTTCGGTGATGATGGTTTTCTGCACGCCGGGCAGGGCCGGTTCGCCGATCTCCACGCCCAGATCGCCGCGTGCCACCATCACCACATCGGATTCGCGCATGATCTCGGCCAGATTGTCGACCGCCTCGGCGCGTTCGATCTTGGCCACCATCTGCGGTTGGCCGCCGGCGGCTTCAGCCAGCCAGCGTGCTTTCTTCATGTCGTCGCCGGAGCGCGGGAACGAGACCGCCAGAAAGTCTGCACCCAGTTCCACCGCGGTTTTGATGTCGGCGCGGTCTTTCTCGGTCAGCGCTGCGGCGGACAGGCCGCCGCCGAGTTTGTTGAGGCCCTTACGGTTGGACAGCTCGCCGCCCTGTTCGACTTCGCACTCCACCGCCGTGCCCTTGATGTGCCGCACTTCCAGGCGCAGCAGGCCATCATTCAGCAGCAGCACATCGCCTGGACGCACGTCCTTGGGCAGGTTCTGGTAGCTGACCCCGACGATCTGAGCGGTGCCGGCATCGGCCGGGTGTGCGGTGTCGAGGGTGAAGGTCTGACCATTTTCCAGCTGGATCGGGCCATCGATAAAGCACTCGATGCGAATCTTGGGGCCTTGCAGGTCGGCCAGAATGCCGACATCACGCTTTTCCGCAGCGGCGGCTTCGCGCACGGCCTTGACCCGCGCGGCGTGATCGGCGGCGCTGCCATGCGAAAAATTCAGTCGCACCACATCCACGCCGGCATGAACCAGGGCGCGCAGTGCTTGCGGGGAATCGGTGGCCGGCCCAAGCGTGGCCACAATTTTGGTCTGACGCATCATGCGTGTTCTTTCAGGCGGGGGAGAAGCATGGCGAAATTGCACGGCGTGGTTCGAATGTCGAGCTGCGGCTGCAGGATCTGTTCCCAAGCCAGGCGGACCGCACCGCTGGAGCCGGGCAGGCAGAACACCAGCGTGCCGTTGGCCACGCCACCCAGGGCGCGCGACTGTATGGTCGAGGCACCGATGTCGGCAAACGACAGCTGACGGAACAGTTCGCCGAAGCCACCCAGGGTTTTGTCGAGCAGCGGCTCAACCGCTTCGGGCGTGACATCACGTCCGGTAATCCCGGTGCCGCCGGTGATCAGCACGCCGTCGACCTCCGGATCGGCGATCCAGGCCGACAGCTGGGCACGGATCATGTACTTGTCGTCGGGCACGATCTGGCGCGCGGCCAGGGCATGTCCCTCATCCTGCAGGGCGCGGGCCAGCCAGGCGCCGGACTTGTCGCTGTCCAGGTCTCGGCTGTCGGACACGGTGAGGACGCTCAGGCGCAGGGTGCTCATCGGCGGCGGACCTGGCGGGCGATGTTGCCCTTGCGGTGCAGGGTCGCTTCGAAACAGACATCCTCGCCAATTTTCACCGCATCATCCTCGATTATGTCGCGATAGTGCACGAAATACGTCACACCGTGATCGTCCTGTATGCGCCCGTAACCGCGCTGTGCGTCGTATTCGAGCACGCGGCCGTGACATTCCCGTGATGTCATGTGGCGACCTCCCCGCGAAAGCTCTGAGAGTTGATCCAGGCTTCGTAATGGTCGCCGGCACACAAGGGGCCGACGCCAACCGGTGTGCCGGTGAGCAGAATGTCGCCGGGTTCCAGCACAAATATCGATGCCGCATCCGCCAGCAGCCGGGAGATGGGGTAGACCATGTCGCGTGTGTTGCCGGCCTGACGTGCTTCGCCGTTCACCTTGAAGCCGATGTCGGCGGCTTGCGGGTCGCTGATCACACCCTCGGCCAGCAGGGGCGTGATCGGGCAGGCATTGGCAAAGCCCTTGCTCGCATCCCACGGGTAACCCTGATTGCGCAGCGTGGTTTGCAGCTCGCGCAGGGTCAGGTCAATGGCCAGTACATACGCGGCAACGGCGTTGTCCGGTATGCGGTCGGCGCGGCTCAGTCGTTGTCCGATGACCAGACCGAGCTCAATTTCATGATGCACCGCGCCGCGATCGGTGGGGAACACCAGTGGGCCAGCGAAATCACACAGCGCGGTGTTCGGCTTGATGAAAAAGGTTGGTTGCGAGGGCACGCTTGACGCCATTTCAGCGGCATGATCAGCGTAGTTCTTCGCCACGCAGACGATTTTTCCCGGGGTCCAGATCGAATGGCTGCCGTCGGCATTGCGCAATTGATAGTGCATGGGCGCATCTTACCTTGGGCGTGGGTGTCAGTAACGCAGCATGTGCCGACATACGCTTTCGATCACCTGGACCCGGGCGTGCCGCTTGTCGTTCGCGGCGACCACCACCCACGGAGCCTGGGCGCTGCTGGTGCGCGCCAGCATGTCCTCCACCGCCTGGCTGTAAGCGGCGCGCTGTTCGCGGTTGCGCCAGTCTTCGTCGGTGAGTTTCCAGCTTTTTAGTGGGTCGGCCTGGCGGGCCTTGAAGCGGGCCAGCTGCTCCTCGTCGCTGATGTGCAGCCAGAACTTGATCAGGCGCACGCCGGACTCGACCAACGCGTGCTCAAAGTGCTGGATTTCCTGGTAGGCACGCTGCCACTCCTGCGTTGCGGCAAAGCCTTCGACCCGCTCCACCAGAACCCGGCCGTACCAGCTGCGATCGAAAACGCACAGATGGCCGGCACGCGGCAGGTGTTGCCAGAACCGCCACAGATAATGCCGGGCCCGCTCCTCATCATTGGGCGCGGCGACCGGAATCAGCTTGTATTGGCGGGCATCCAGTGGTCGCACCAGACGGCGTATGGCGCCGCCCTTGCCTGCTGCATCCCAGCCTTCAAACACAATGATTGTGGACTGCTGGGTGTGCAGGGCCAGCTGTTGCAGGCGCAGCAGCTGACTTTGGGCCTTTTTGAGACGTTCCAGATACTCGGCCTTGCCCAGAGATGAGTTCAGGTCTGTGTGGCTGAGCTGGCGTTTGCTGGTCGGCCGAAAACGCCGCCGCTGTGGCGCGGGACGCTGCTGCTCAAGGGCCTGCTGCAGGTGCTGGGCCAGGCATTCAGCGACCTCAAGGTGACGCTCGCGAGCCTGGCTGCCGTCAATCACCTGCCACGGGGCGTGGGCACCGTGGGTGGCTTGGAGCAGGCTCCGCGAAGCTTCGATAAAGCGTTGATACAGATGCAGATGTTTCCAATCCTGGGGTTTGATCTGCCAGATCGTCAGTGGGTTTTCGGCCAGCTTGTGCAGGCGCCGTTGCTGCTGCTCGGCGGACAGGTGCATCCAGAATTTCAGGATAAGCGTGCCGTCGTCGGCCAGTGTTTTCTCGAACTGTTGAACCTGTTCCAGCTGCTGCTTGAAGCGCTGTGCATCACTGCGGTGGTGAACGAAATCGAGCAGCGGTTGGGTATACCAGCCGGACAGCACCAGCCCGATTCGGCCGCGCACTGGCAGATCGCGCCAGTAGCGCCACAGGCGTGGGCGCTGCTGCTCCTCCGCACTGGGTGCGGTGTAGGCCATGGTTTTGAGGTAGCGCGGATCCAGCCACTCGTTGAGCAGATTGATGGTCTCGTGCTTGCCCCCGCCGTCGACCCCGCCGAACACCAGCAGGACCGGAAAGTCGGCATCGCGCAGCTGGAACTGCAGACGCAGCAAGGTGGCGCGTACCGCTGCAACCCGCTGCTTGTATTCGGCTTTGCCGAGTTTGGCGCGTGGCGCAGGTGGAATGCTCAGGGCTGTGGTCTGATCGCTCACCACCAAACCATAGCAGGCCAGCGTGTAAGCTGAGCGCTGGATTTGCTGATGCCGACCGATGACCGCCGCAACCTATTTCTGGCACGACTACGAAACCTTCGGGGCTGATCCCCGCTTTGACCGGCCCTGCCAATTTGCAGGAGTTCGCACCGATTTTGATTTGAACGTCGTCGAACAGGAGGTTATGGAGTACTGTCAGCCAACGCTGGACTGCCTTCCGCATCCGCAAGCCTGCCTGATCACCGGGATCACCCCGCAGGAAGCCCAGGCACGCGGTTGCCCGGAGCCGGAGTTCATTCGTCGAGTGCTGGAGCAACTGGGTCGCCCCGGCACCTGCGGGGTCGGCTACAACAGCCTGCGCTTTGATGACGAGCTGACCCGGCATACCGCCTGGCGCAATTTTCACGATCCCTATGCCCGCGAGTGGCAGAACGGCTGTTCGCGCTGGGACATCATCGACATGGTGCGGCTGACTTACGCCTTGCGACCGCAGGGCATTGAGTGGCCGCGGCGCCCGGACGGGGCACCCAGCTTCCGTCTGGAAGATCTGGCTGCGGCCAACAATCTGGAGCAGGCACGGGCGCACGATGCCCTGTCCGATGTACATGCCACCATTGCCCTGGCTCGCCTGATCCGCGACAAACAGCCGCGCCTGTACGATTTCGTGGTCGAAAACCGCGACAAAAACAGTGCGCGAGCGATGCTTAATCTGAACACGCATGAGCCGGTGGTGCATGTGTCTTCGCGTTTTCCGGCCGAGTTGGGGTGCCTGTCGCTGGTCATGCCGCTGATTGCCCATCCGCGTAACAAGAACGCGGTGCTGGTGTGTGATCTGCGTGCCGATCCGTCATCCTGGCTGGAGCTTTCGGCCCAGGATCTGGCCGAGCGCATCTTCACGCCCCGTGCGGATCTGCCGGACGATGTGGAACGGGCCGCGATCAAGGCCGTGCATGTGAACCGCTGCCCGGTGCTGGCGCCGGTCAAAACCCTGAGCGAGGCTCAGGCGGAGCGTTTGAGTCTGGACCTGGAGCAGTGCCGTCAGCACTGGAAGTTGTTGAATCAACGACTGCCCGAACTGGCCCCGGTGCTGGCCGAGGTGTTTGCCGACAACGAATTCGATGCGCTCAGCGATCCGGAGCAGAACCTGTACGGCGGTTTTGTCAGCAGTGCAGACCGGCGCCTGTGTGAACAAGTTCTGAACACCCCGGCAGAGGGTTTCTTCGGCCTGGACCTGCCGTTCGAAGACCGTCGCCTGCATGAGTTGCTGTTCCGCTACCGGGCGCGTCACTATCCGGATTCGCTGAACGAGGCCGAGCGTGACGAGTGGGCGCGTTTTCTCAGCCGTCGGCTGGAATTTGCCGCGGATGGTGGCCTCGATCTGAACAGCTACACCAACTTGCTTGAGCAGATGCCGGTGAGTCCGGAACAACAACCCATCATCGAAGCCCTGCGCGCCTGGGGGCGGCAGGTTCAGGAGGCGCTCTAGACGCCCCGTTCGGCCGCGGCGGGCGGCTCGGCCTGCTCGAAAAAGGCCAGAATCTTGGGCATCAGGCGTTGCGGCTTCATGCGCAGTTCTAGCACCGAGCGAGCAATGTGCAACTGCGCGTTGGGCAGTTCATGCTGCAGCACCTGCGCATCTTCGATGTTGTGCAGCCAGTCGCCGCCATGGGCGATGATCATGGCCGGCATGTCGAGTTTGCGACGTTCCCTTCGTGGCGGCACCACCGGTCCGACCAGCACGCCGTGGATGATGCTGGCGATGTCTTCGGGTTCCTGGGCCAGGCCGTTGTAAAGAATCTGCACCAGATTGCTGCGTGGCCGGGGCAGCTGGCGCACGCCTCGGGCCAGCAGGCGCGGTATCGGCGCGGCGTAACGCACCATGGCCAGCACCGGCACCAGCATCAAGGCCGCTGCAGGGGTGGCGCGTTCCATCACCGGCATTTCCAGGAACAGCGCTTTGACCCGCTGCGGATACTGCGTGGCAAAGGTCAGGCTGGTGATGGCGCCCAGCGAAACTCCGCCGATGATGGCTTTGTCCACGCCCAAGTGATCCATCAGCGTGCGCAGTTGCTCGGCGAAGAAATCGACCCGCAGCTCCTTGGCGTGGCCGGGCTTGTCGCTGCGCCCGTGACCCAGCAGATCCAGCAGGATCACGCGGTAGCCGCGTTTGGCCAGGGTCAGGGCCAGGTCGCGGTTGCAGGCCGAGTCAAGCAGAATGCCGTGGATCAGGAACACCGGCGGGGCCGCCGGTGCGCCGTATTCCTCATAGGCCAGCCGGTACCCCTCGTAATCGCAATAACGCACATCTGCGTCATTGGCGACGCGGATACGCTGGGGAAACGGCAGGACCCGGCTCATTCGAACTGTGAAGCGACGGCCTGGATTTCGTTCACGTACTGCTGCATGGCGTCATCCTGGCTGGTGCCCTTGAGCTTGGCCCAGGCGTCGTATTTCATGCGGCCGACCATGTCCAGCATGCCGGGGCGCTTGCCGCTGACATCGCCCTTGGTGGCCTGGTTGTAGAGCCCGTACATCTTGAGCTTCATGTCATTGGACGGTTTGAACGGACCATCCGCCGGTGCGGACTGAACCTTGGCCACTGCGGCCTCGAATTCGGCTTTAAGATCGGACATTGTGTCTCCCGTAAGTCAACGTCAGTGTGCCCGGCAGAATACCAGCGCCGCCCGGAGCGGTCATCTGCCGGGCGCGGCGTTACACTGTGCAGCGGATTGATCTCAGCCTGACCATGTCATCACTGCAACCCTGGCGCCACAGCGAGGCGCGTTTTTCCCCTTGTGGCGCTTATCGTTACCGGCTCTGGCGCATCTGGGGTGAGGGCGAACCGCAGCGTCGTCTGTGCATGATCATGCTCAACCCGTCGACCGCCGATGAGTTCAAGAACGACCCCACGGTGGAGCGCTGCTGTCGGCGGGCGCGCATGTGGGGCTACGACCGCCTCGATGTGGTCAATATCTTTGCCTTGCGCAGCACCGATCCGCAGGGGCTTTATCTGTGTGATGACCCGGTCGGCGAAGATAACGATGCCGCCATACTCGAGGCGGCTCGCGAAGCAGATCTGGCGGTGGCGGCCTGGGGCAACCACGGTCGTCTCGGCGGGCGTGGCGGGCATGTGCTGGCGATGCTCAAGTCGGCGGGCGTGGAGTTGCATGCCTTCAAGCTGTCCCAGGTCGGTGAGCCGGTTCATCCGTTGTACCAGCCCTACTCGGCCTTGCCGCAGCCCTTGTAGTCGCTACGGCACGCGTGCCTGGCGCCCCAACAGGGCAACCAATCTCACTCACAGCGGTCCTATCGTCGCGGCGTGCCGGGCGGTATAGAAGGTACATCCGCCCGGGATAGTGCATGCTATAAACGTTCCCGCCGCACGATTACTTAAAACTAATCAAACATTAAAAAAATAAAATTTCACCTATGCATGGTGGGTTCGTATACTGTTTCTCGTTCATTAAATTTCGCTAATCAAAGGAGCATTTCGATGTCCCTCATCAATACCGAAGTCAAGCCGTTCAAAGCCACCGCCTTCCAGAACGGTGATTTCGTGGAAGTCACCGATCAGACCCTGCGTGGCCAGTGGTCCGTGGTGGTGTTCTACCCGGCTGACTTCACCTTTGTCTGCCCGACCGAACTGGAAGATCTGGCTGACAACTACGAAGCCTTCAAGGCACTGGGCGTTGAAATCTATGGTGTGTCCACCGACACCCATTTCGCTCACAAGGCTTGGCATGACACCTCCGATGCGATCGGCAAAGTGAACTACCCGCTGGTTGGCGATCCCACCGCAACCCTGGCGCGCAACTTTGACGTGCTGATCGAAGAAGAAGGCATCGCCCTGCGTGGCACCTTCGTGATCAATCCGGAAGGCCAGATCAAGCTGTGCGAAATCCACGACAACGGCATCGGCCGCGACGCCACCGAGCTGCTGCGCAAGGTCAAAGCCGCCAAGTACGTTGCCGAGCATCCGGGCGAAGTGTGCCCGGCCAAGTGGAAAGAGGGTGCTGAAACCCTGACCCCGTCGCTGGATCTCGTCGGCAAAATTTAACGAGACCCCGCAGCCGCCGAACATCTCCCCCCTGCATACGGCGGCAACCCCCGCCGGGGCCGAACCGGCCCCGGCTTTTTTTTGAATGGAGCAAGCCCGTGTTGGACAAAAACCTCGAAACCCAGCTGCAAGCCTATCTGCAAAAGCTGACGCGCCCGGTGCACATTCTTGCCAACACGGATGGTGGTGAGAAATCCACCGAAATGATGCAGCTTCTCCGTCAGATCGACGCGCTTTCGCCGAAGATCGACGTAGAAGAAGCCCAGGACAGCAGCCTGCGTGCGCCCTCGTTTGCATTGACCACGCCGGACCAGGACATCCACCTGCGTTTTGCCGGTATCCCGCTGGGCCATGAATTCACCTCGCTGGTGCTGGCCTTGCTGCAAGTGGGCGGCCACCCGATCAAGGTCAGCGACGAGCAGCGCGAGCAGATCGCTGCGCTGGATGGTGATTTCGAATTCGAAACCTATTTCTCGCTGTCCTGCCAGAACTGCCCGGACGTGGTTCAGGCCCTTAACCTGATGGCGGTGATCAATCCGCGCATCCGTCACACCGCGATTGATGGCGCAGCTTTCCAGGATGAGGTCGAGCGGCGTGAAATCATGTCGGTGCCGGCCGTGTTCCTCAACGGTGAAGCTTTTGCATCCGGGCGTATGGGCGTGGATGAATTCCTGGCCAAGCTGGACAGCGGTGCTGCGGCTCGTGAGGCCGAAAAGATCGATCGGAAGGACCCCTTCGACGTGCTCGTGGTGGGTGGTGGCCCGGCTGGTGCTGCGGCTTCGATCTACGCCGCGCGCAAAGGCATTCGCACTGGTATAGCGGCAGAGCGCTTTGGCGGTCAGGTGCTGGACACCATGGGTATCGAAAACTTCATTTCGGTGCCGCACACCGAAGGGCCCAAGCTGGTGGCCCAACTGGAGCAGCATGTCCGTGACTACGATGTCGACATCATGCCGTTGCAGCAAGCCAGCAAGCTGATTCCCGGTGAGGCCGGTCTGCACACGGTGGAATTGGCCAGCGGTGCGCAGCTGTCAGCTCGCAGTGTGATCATCGCCACCGGTGCGCGCTGGCGCCAGATGAATGTGCCGGGCGAAGACGAGTACCGCAACAAGGGCGTGGCCTACTGCCCGCACTGCGACGGGCCCTTGTTCAAGGGTAAGCCGGTTGCCGTGATCGGCGGTGGTAACTCGGGTGTTGAGGCGGCGATTGATCTGGCCGGCATCGTAAGCCACGTGACCTTGCTGGAATTCGACGACAAGCTGCGCGCCGATGCGGTGTTGCAGAACAAGCTGCGCAGCCTGCCCAACGTGACCATCCTGACTTCGGCCTTGACCACCGAAGTGCTCGGCGACGGGCGCAAGGTGACCGGTCTGCGTTACCAGGACCGCAGCAGCGGCGAATCGCACGACGTCAGCCTGGACGGCATCTTCGTACAAATTGGCTTGCTGCCGAACTCGGAATGGCTCAAGGGCAGCCTGGAGCTGAGCGAGCGTGGCGAAATCGTTGTCGATGCGCGCGGTCAGACCTCACTGCCCGGCGTGTTTGCGGCCGGCGACGTGACCACGGTGCCATACAAGCAGATCGTGATTGCGATGGGTGATGGCGCCAAGGCCTCGCTCAGCGCTTTCGATCACCTGATACGCAGCAGCGTACCCGAACAGGACGCGGCCCGCGCCGCAGCCTGATCCCCGGCGCCGGACGGCGCCACAGCCTCAACCCAAGGCCTCAGTTCAAGCCCCCTCGCGGGGCTTGAATTGTTTCGGGCAGCCCCTACCATCTGCACCTCTCGACCCGTCACTGTGGGTGCTTCGTGTCTGCCGCCCTGTTCTCCCGCCAGCGCCTGCGCGCTTTCCTCGACAATAGCCGCGTTCAGGCGGCCATCGTCGTTCTTATTCTGATCAATGCCGTGACCCTGGGGCTGGAAACCTCAACTGTGGTCATGGGCCGCGTGGGCCTGTGGGTGCACGGCCTGGACATGCTCATCCTTGCGGTGTTCACCCTGGAAGTCACGGCCAAGCTGTATGCGCGGGGCTGGGGTTTCTGGCGCGATGCCTGGAACGTGTTCGATTTCCTGGTGGTCGCGGTGGCTCTGGTGCCGTCCTCCGGGCCGTTCTCGGTGCTGCGCGTGTTGCGTCTGCTGCGTCTGGTCCGCATGGTGCCGACCCTGCGCAACATCGTCGAATCCCTGCTCCATGCGGTGCCCGGGATTGTGTCCATCTTCGGTCTGCTGGTGTTGGTGTTCTACGTCTTCGCGATCATCGCCACCAGTCTGTTCGGGCAGACTTTTCCGGAGTGGTTTGGCTCGCTGGGTGCTTCGCTCTATACCCTGTTCCAGGTGATGACCCTGGAAAGCTGGTCGATGGGTATCGCCCGCCCGGTGATCGAGGTGCACGCTTGGGCCTGGGCCTTTTTCGTGCCGTTCATTCTGGTTTCAAGCTTCACCGTGCTGAACCTGTTCATCGCCGTGATCGTGGATGCCATGCAGCGTATCCATGAGGTGCGGGCGCGTTTTGCCGAGCAGGATGAGCCGGACACGGCCGAGCAACAGATTGCCGAGCTGCAAACCCAGCTGGAACAGATGCAGAGCGTGCTGGGGCATCTGCAGCACACCCTGGAACAGGAAAGGCGTCAGCGCGAGCAAGCCTGACGCATACAAAAACGGCGGGCACTGGGCCCGCCGTTGTATCTGGCGTGCCGGCGCAGGCCGGCCCGGGCTTAAGCCCCGATCAGGCTCTGACCGCAGACCCGCACCACGTTGCCAGCGATACCGGCGGCACCCGGCGTGGACAGGAAGCAGATCAGTTCGGCCACATCTTCCGGCAGGCCGCCCTGCGACATCGAGTTCATGCGACGACCGGCTTCGCGAATCATCAGCGGCATTTCGGCCGTCATGCGGGTCTCGATGAAGCCCGGTGCGGCGGCGTTGAAGATGATGCCCTTGGCAGCCAGCTCGTCGGAACGTGCAGCCACATAGCCGATCAGGCCGGCTTTGGTTGCGCCGTAGTTGGTCTGGCCCATGTTGCCGGCGATGCCGCCGATCGACGACAGGCAGACCACGCGGGCGTGATCGTTCAGGGTGCCGGCTTCAAGCAGTGCATCGTCAACCCGCAGAATGGCTTCCAGGTTGATTGCCTGGACCATGTCCCAGAACTTCTCCTTCATGTTGGCCAGGGTCTTGTCGCGGGTCACGCCGGCGTTGTGGACCACGATGTCCAGGCCGCCCTTGCTGCTGAAGTAGTCAACAATGGCTTGCGGCGTGTCGGCACCGGTGATATCCAGGGCCAGGGCTTCGCCGCCGATGCGGTCAGCCGTGGCCTGCAGGGTCTCGGCATCTGCCGGGATATCCAGCACCACCACTTTGGCGCCTTCAGCGGCGAGTCGCGCTGCGGTTGCCGCGCCGATACCGCGTGCACCACCGGTGACCAGCGCGGTCTTGCCGGCCAGAGCCTGGCTGTAGGCAATCTTGGTCGGTGCCTTCTTCGGCTTGTTCACGGTGACGGCCTGGGCGTCGACATAGGTCGAGTGATCCGACAGGAAGAAGCGCAGCGGACCAACGCTGTATTTCTCCGCGCCTTTCTGCACGTTGATCAGATTGGCGGTTGCGCCTTTCTTGCCGATTTCCTTGCCCATGGAGCGGACAAAGCCTTCCACGGCGCGGGCTGCGGTGCTGCTGTGCACGTCGGCTGCGGTGGCCGGGTTCTGGGCCAGCACCACAATGCGCGCGTTGGCTTTGATCTTGCGGATCACCGGGTGGAAGAAATCGTACAGCTGGCGCAGATCGGACGCGCCGGTCAGGCCGGTGGCGTCAAACACCAGGGCGTTGAATTTGTGTTCGTCGCCCAGAGTGGTGGGTGCGGATTTGTCCAGATCGGCGCCCGCATCCTTGAGGGCGTTTTCCACCGTGTTGGCGGCAAAAGCGCCCTGGCTTGCGCCAAACAGCACGCGACGGCCGGCCAGCGGTTCGTCAGCGTAGGCGCCTGAAGCACGGGCCAGTTTCTGTGGCGTCGGCAGGCCGATGGACTTGATCAGGGAACGGGTTGCCGGCTGCTCGGCCAGGCGCAGAAGAAAGTCGCTCATGATGCTCCCCCGTAGGGATGTGGGCGGATTGGGTAGGGTTCAGATCGCGGTGGAAACGGTTGCGTTACCGCGATACGGACTGGCGGGCGAGTATCCCGCGCCGCCAATCAGACAACAAGACTTGTCGGATTTTAAAAGTGATGCTGCGGTGCGTCAAACGCAGCATCTGTCTGGCTTCATTTCAGTTCAGCGGAAGACTTGCCGAGCAGCCGACGGGCAACGATCAGCAACTGAATCTGCTGGGTGCCTTCGAAAATGTCGAGAATCTTGGAGTCGCGCGCCCATTTTTCCAGCAGCTCATCTTCGGAATAGCCCAGCGCACCGCCCAGCTCGGCGCATTTCAGCGTGACCTGGGTGGCCATGCGCCCGGCTTTGGCCTTGCTCATCGAGGCCTGCAATGAATTGGGCTGGCCGTTGTCGGCCATCCACGCCGCGCGCAGGGTCAGCAGGCGGGCGGCCTCCCATTCGGCTTCCAGCTCATGGAAGGTGGCGACGGCTGCAGGCATGCGCCAGCGGTCGGCGGCGTAGTCCGCGGGCGAAAGTCCGGCCTGTTCGAGCAGTTCACGGGTGCGCTCCAGCGCTGCCCGGGCCACGCCGATCGCCATGGCGGCGACCACCGGGCGGGTGTTGTCGAAGGTCTGCATGACCCCGCCGAAGCCCTGTTTGGTGTCAATCTCTTCGCTGCCCAGCAAAGCGCTGCGCGGCACCCGGCAGTTCTCGAACACGATGGTTGCCGTATCTGATGAACGGATGCCCAGCTTGTGCTCCAGACGCAGCACCTTCATGCCCGGGTTGTCCTTGGATACGACGAAGGATTTGATCGCCGCGCGCCCTTTTTTGGGATCGAGCGAGGCCCACACCACCACGTGGTCGCAGCGTTGGCCGGCGGTCACGAAAATCTTCTCGCCATTGATCACGAATTCGTCGCCATCGCGCACCGCGGTGGTGCGGATGGCGGCTGAATCCGAGCCGCAGCCCGGTTCGGTGATGGCCATGCCGGCCCAGCAACCGCGCAGGGCTTTTTTCTGTTCGTCGTTGGCCACCGCAGCAATGGCCGCATTGCCCAGCCCCTGGCGTGGCAGTGACAGGGCCAGACCGACATCACCCCAGCACAGCTCGATCAGCCCCAGCACCGTGCTCATGTTGGCGCCATTAACGATGCCATCGCTGTCCGCGGCCGCGCGGGCCAGGCCGGCGGTGCCGGCACCGCGGTCGCCGCCGTCATTCATGCCGTCCATCAAGGCCGACAGCATGTCGAGTTCTTTGGGGTAATCGTGTTCGGCGCGGTCGTACTTGCGCGAGTTGGGGCGGAAGATTTCGCTGGCGACCTGGTTGGCCTGGTGCACCAGCATGCGGAATTTGCGTGGTTCTTCGAGACGTATCACAGCAGCAGCCCCCCTTCCAGATTGGCAATGGCGCGCAGGTCGCGGTACCAGCGCTCCACCGGATGTTCCTTGACGTAGCCGTGTCCGCCCAGCATCTGCACACCGTCGCTGCCGATCTGCATGGCCTTGTCGGCACAGTAGCGGTGGGCCAGCGCGGCCTCGCGCTGGAAGTCCTGGCCCTGTTCTGCACGCGCCGTGGCGCGCCACATCATCAGGCGCATGGCATCCAGCTCCAGGCCCATGTTGGCCACGGTAAAGGCCACGCCCTGGCGATGGCTGACCGGCTCGCCAAACGCCTTGCGTTCGTTGACATAGGGAATCACGTAGTCGAGCACCGCCTGGCAGGTACCAACAGCCAGCGCACACCAGCCCAACCGGGCCAGTGCGATGGCCTGCTGAAAGGCCTGCTCATCACCCAGGATGTCGCTTTCGGCGATGCGCACCTGATCCAGAACAACCCGGCCCAGACTGGCGGCGCGCAGGCCCATGGCCGGTTCGGGTGTGGCGCTGAGCCCGCGGCTGTCGCCTTCGATCAGCGCCAGCCGTGGGCCAAGGCCTTCCAGATCGGCGCTGACGACCAGCAGATCGGCGAACGGACCGAGCGGCACCAGGGCTTTTTCACCGCTGATCCGCCAGTGCGCGCTGTTGCCGTCCCGTAGGCCGTGACAGGCAGGGCGCGTGGGGTCGGCCAGCGCGGTGGGCTCGAGCAGGGCCAGTGCCGCGTCAGGTGGATCATCTTCAGCAAATGCGGCCAGATACCGCATCTGCTGGTCGCTGTTGCCCCAGGCGGCCAGGGCATTGGCCACGCCAACCGGCGCCATCAGCGCCAGCGCCTGACCCATGTCGCCCCAGGCCAGGGCTTCGGCAACCAGCGCAGAGCTGATCGGTGAGCGTTCGCTGCCGGCGCCGCCCAATGCTTCCGGCACCGCCATCAGGCTTAAGCCCAGTTCGAACGCGCCGCTCCAGACCTCTTCGGCGATCTCGCTGTGTTTTTCGGCATCCTCTGCGGCCGGGCGCAAGGCTTGTTCGGCGAAGCGGCGCACCGACTCGACCACCATGGCCTGCTCTTCTGTTGGTGTCAGATCGAACAGATCGGTGGGCTGGTGGTTTTCCATGCGCGCCGGGCTGAGCAGGTTCTTGACCGCCTTGAACTGGCGTCCGGCTGTGCCGGCCACTTTGAAGCCCGTACGACTGGCTTGATAGAGGGCTTTCTCCGTAGGCTTTTTGAGGCCAAGCCTGTCCAGCGCCTTGGAGCCGGCCAGGCGGTTGAGCGCCGCCAGCCCCAGGCCTTGTACATCGCGTTGCCGTTTCGGCATGAGCGCAGTCTCCGGGATGTTCGGGTGAGCGAAATGAAACAGGAAAGAGGACTTTCCGCATTGAATCATAGATCGACCAAGGCGTCATCCATGGGCGAGCGTGTCCGGATTTTCAGTGAATCCGCGTAACCGTGCATGAGCTTTCCTGTTTTGAGGTGTCGCCATGGGGCGATTCATAAGCATGCTGTTGGCGGTGCTGATTCACACCTGGGTTTGGGCTGCGCCCGTCAACATCAACACCGCCAGCCGCGAGCGTCTGGACGAGGAGTTGAGTGGTATCGGTAGTGTGCTGGCCGACCGCATCGTGCGCTACCGCGAGGCGCATGGGCCGTTTCGTTCGCCGGATGAGATCCAGAATGTGCCATACATCGGGGTTAAAACCTTCGAAAAGAACCGCCAGCGCATCCAGGTTCAGGATTAAGCCGGCTTGGTTACAATCGTGGGCCTGTATCCCCAAGGACCATGCCTGTGAGCTCTGTGCTGCTTGAGCGCGACGATGCCGTTGCCACCCTGATTTTCAATCGCCCGGATGCGATGAATGCGCTGACCCCGGACATGCTCAGCGTGGCCGGTGACCATGTGCGTGCGCTGGCGAGCGATGCGGCGATCAAAGTCATCGTCATCACCGGCGCCGGCAAGGCTTTCTCGGCGGGTGTGGATCTCAAGGCCCTGGGCAAGGTCGAGTTGGTTAACGGGTCGGTCGGCGAGATTCTGGATGCCCCGGCGCGGCGCCTCATCGATGCGATCGAGAACGCGCCGCAACCGGTTATCGCCAAGGTCAACGGTCATTGCTACACCGGTGCCCTGGAGCTGGCCCTGGCCTGCGACTTGCTGGTCTGCGCCGAGGAAGCCGGTTTTGGTGATACCCATGCCAAGTGGGGGCTGCGTCCGAGTTGGGGCATGAGCCAGCGTCTGCCGCAACGAGTCGGCGCCCAGCGCGCCCGCGAATTGTCGTTCACCGCGCGCACCGTCAAAGGCGCAGAAGCGGTGACTATCGGCCTGGCTTGTGATGCTGTGCCACGTGATGCGCTGGACGATCATGTGGCGGCGCTGTGTCAGCGTATTGCCGCGAACAGTGCGCAGGCGCTGGCCGCATACAAGGACCTGTATCGGCGGACTCAAGGGGCGTCGCTGGATGCCGGCTTGGCCTACGAGAACGCGCGCATCTATGCGCTGGATGACAGCGCCGAGCGTCTCGCCGGGTTTCTGTCCAAATGAGTCGTTACACCGCACCGCCGCTGCCTGAAATCGACGTTGAGGAATTCCGCAAGGTCGTGACCACGCGGCGTTCGGTGCGCCGGTTTACCGACGAGCCGATTCCCGACGACATCGTTCATGATTGTCTGGACATGGCCCTGCTGGCGCCCAACTCGTCCAATCTGCAGCCCTGGGATTTCTATCGGGTGGTGTCGCCCGACAAGAAAAAAGCCCTGGGTCCGGCGTGTTTGAACCAGAATGCGGCTAAAACCGCCGCGGAGCTGATCGTGGTGTGCGGGCGCACTCGCACCTGGAAACAGCACAGTGCGGAAATGCTTGACTACTGGCCGGAAGAAACCGTGCCGCGGATTGTCGAGAAGTACTACACCGTTGGTACCCGAGTGCACTACGGCACCTTGCCGCTGGATCCGTTCGGGCGTCTGAAGAAGTTGATTCGCGATGTCACCGGTATCCGCTCACCGGCGCCGCGCTGGCCCAACAGCAGTACCGATATGCAGCTGTGGGCGTGCAAAACAGCTGCGCTGGCGGCGGAAAACCTGATGCTCGCGTTTCGCGCCCACGGTTACGACACCTGCCCCATGGAAGGCTACGACGATGCCCGCGTGCGCAAGATCGTGCCGTTGCCGCGTGATGCCTTCATCGTGATGATTGTGGCCGCTGGGCGACGCGCCGACGATGGTCTTTATCATCGTCAGTTCCGCTTCGAGCGTGAACGCTTCATTCACGAAGTGTGATCAGCCGGTGACCTCGGTCACCCGAACTGGACGCCCCTAGGGGCCTTGCCCTGCAATACGATCAGGTGCCCCCAACAGGCTGGCTGAAGCCGCGTGCGCAAGGCGCGGCCCGCCCAAGTGATAAAGGCCAGCCGGGGGCGCCTGTCTTAGCCGCTGCTGAGTGCGGCAAAGTCCGCCAGTGCGCTGCAACGGCGGGCAAAGACCTCGAGCAGTGCGTGGCGCGCCTGGCGTAGCGTGTCATCGTCCGCATTGACCAGCACTTCGTCGAAGAACTGGGTAATCGGTGCGGACAATTCGGCCAGCGCATTCATGGCGCCGACATAATCACGTGCCGACAAAGCCTGCTCGAACGGCGCCTGGCTGGTTTGCAAGGCCTGCTGCAAGGCCTGTTCTGCGGCTTCGATCAGCGCCTCGGGATTGCTCTTCAGATCGCGGTTGTCGCCGAGGATATTGCGAATACGCTTGTTGGCTGCGGCCAGTTGCTCGAACGCGGGATTGTCCTGCATGTCCTTGAGCGCCTGACAGCGTTGCAGGCTGTCGGTGACATTCAGCGCTTGGTGGCCGCTAAGTACGGCTTCGATGATGCGCGCATCAAAGCCCTGGGCGCCGAGCCAGACGCGCAGTCGGTCGCGCAGGAATTTGAGTAACTCGTCCCGGGCTGGTGCACCAAGTTTGTGCAGCGTGCTGTCCTGACCGGCTTGATCGATCAGCGCATCAAGCGGCAGCTGCGCATTGAAGCCGGCCAGAATCCGGATCACCCCCAGAGCCGCGCGGCGTGCGCCATACGGATCTTTCGAACTGGTCGGGCGTAACTCGTCTTGCGAGAACAGGCAGATCAAGGTGTCCAGCTTGTCGGCCAGCGCGGTGACGGCGCCAAGCGGGGCGCTCGGAATGGCATCGTCAGGGCCTTCCGGCTGATAGTGCTGTGCAATCGCCTGGGCCACGGCGTCGGCTTCGCCGCGATGGCGTGCGTAGTGGCCGCCCATAATGCCTTGCAGCTCGGGCATCTCGTACACCGCCATGCTGGCCAGGTCCGCCTTGGCCAGCTCGCTGGCCCTGGCGGCTAGCGTTGGCTCCACCGAGAAGGCTGCTGCGAGCCGTGCAGCCAGCGCCTGCATGCGCTGGGTTTTGTCGGCCAGACTGCCGAGGCCTTTGATGTAGGTCACTTTGGTCAGCTTGTCGAGCCACACGCTGACATCGGTTTTGAGATCCTGTTGCCAGAAGAACAGGGCGTCAGTCAGGCGCGGCCGGACCACTTTTTCGTTTCCGGCGGTGACTTGGGCGGCATCGCGGCTGCGCAGGTTGGCGACGGTGACGAACTCGGGGCTGATCGCGCCTTTGTCGTCATATACCGGGAAATAGCGCTGATGTTCCTGGATCGTGGTGACAATAACCTCTTCCGGCAGTTGCAGGAATTCCTCGTCAAAACGTCCCAGAATCGGTTCTGGCCATTCCACCAGCGCGGTCACTTCATCCAGCAGGCCTTCGTCGATCAGGGCGCGACCCTGGGCGACGGTTTCGACCTGCTTGCGGATCTTGGCTTTGCGGCTGGCTGCATCAGCCAGCACGAACGCCTGTTCCAGCGCCTGTTCATAGTCACCGGCCTGCTTCAGCGTGATCGTGTCGGGTGCGTGGAAGCGGTGTCCGCAGGTGGTGCGGTCGGCGTGCAGGCCAAAGGCCTGAAGCGGCAGAACGCTGTCGCCATGCAGCGCGATCAGACTGTGCACCGGGCGTACGAAGCTGGCATCGCCGGCACCCCAGCGCATGCGTTTGGGGACCAGTTCATCCATGCGCTTGAGGGTTTCATCGAACAGGCCTTGCAACAGTTCGGCCAAGGGCAGGCCGGGTTGCGTGCTGGCGTAGTACAGGTACTCGCCCTTGTCGGTCTCGATGGTGCTGAGCTGCTCAAGCGTAACGCCACAGCCGCGAGCAAAGCCTTCGGCCGCTTTGGTCGGCTGACCGTCACGGTAGGCGGCAGCAACCGCAGGGCCGCGTCGCTCGACCGATTGGTCAGGCTGCATGCTGGCGACATCTCGCAGCAGGGCGGCAATGCGCCGCGGCGTGGCGAAGCGCCGGGTCGCGCCAAAGCTGACCCCGGCGGTTTTCAGCCCGTTGCTGAAGCTGTCAAGCAGGGCGTCGGCCAGCGGCGCCATGAAGCGTGCGGGCAGTTCCTCGCAGGCGATTTCAATCAGCAGATCGTGCTGGCTCATGCTTGGCCCTCCGACTGCTTGGCCATGGGGAAGCCCAGGGCCTCGCGCGCCGCGTAGTAGGCTTCAGCGCAGGCTTTAGCCAGAGCGCGCACGCGCAGAATGTAAGCCTGGCGTTCGGTGACCGAGATGGCCGAGCGCGCATCCAGCAGGTTGAAGTTGTGTGAGGCGCGCAGGACCTGTTCATAGGCCGGCAGCGGCAAGGATTTTTCGATCAGGTTGTTGCACATGCGCTCGGCGTCATCAAAAGCCTGAAACAGAACCTGGGTGTCGGCGTGCAGGAAGTTGTACGCCGATTGCTCGACCTCGTTTTGGTGAAACACGTCGCCGTAGGTGGTTACGTTGTCGCCATCGCGCGCCCAGATCAGGTCGTAGACCGAGTCCACGCCCTGGATATACATGGCCAGGCGCTCCAGGCCGTAGGTGATTTCACCGGAAACCGGACGGCACTCGAGGCCGCCGACCTGCTGGAAATAGGTGAACTGGGTGACTTCCATGCCGTTCAGCCAGACTTCCCAGCCCAGGCCCCAGGCGCCCAGCGTGGGTGATTCCCAGTTGTCTTCGACGAAGCGCACGTCGTGGGTAAGCAGGTCAAAGCCGAGCGCTTTGAGCGACTCCAGGTAGAGCTCCTGAATGTTATCCGGCGAGGGCTTGAGCAGAACCTGAAACTGGTAGTAGTGCTGCAGGCGATTGGGGTTTTCGCCGTAACGGCCGTCGGTCGGGCGGCGTGACGGCTGCACGTACGCGGCTTTCCACGGTTCCGGGCCGATTGAGCGCAGGAAGGTCGCAGGGTGGAAGGTGCCGGCACCGACCTCCATGTCCAAGGGTTGAAGAATCACGCAGCCCTGCCGGGCCCAAAAATCCTGCAGGGTGGCGATGAGCTCGGCGAAGCTCGGAGCGCTCATGGGCTTATCTGTTCGGGGAAAACGCCCATTCTAACAAGGGTGAGGATTGTCGGGCCGGTCCCGTAGCAGATCCGTTGCGCACCAAATTGGTGCTTTATGGCGCGTTTGGGCCATGAGCGCTCTTTTATGGTGCGCTGATCGGGCCACTTGGCTGTGCAGATCAAGGGAACTCAGTGACTTGCGATGCCCCAAAGTTGGCACGCAATATGCTTAATGCACCAAACGGGTTCGCTTTCAAGCCTGTGGCCAGCGTAACGGCGTGCGGCAACTTTTACGGTGTACACTGCGAGGTTGCCGGGAGCCCGGCGCGCGGCACGAATTTTAATCTCACCAAACGGGAGAAAAGCATGTCGGCTAACGACGTAATGAAAATGATCGAAGAGAAGGGCGTGAAGTTTGTCGACTTCCGCTTTGCAGACACCAAGGGCAAGGAGCAGCACGTCACTGTTCCGGCTCACACCATCGACGAAGACGTCTTCGAAGAAGGCAAGATGTTCGATGGTTCGTCGATTGCCGGCTGGAAGGGCATCAATGAGTCCGACATGATCCTGATGCCGGACACTGAAACCGCCGTGATCGACCCGTTTGCCGAAGAGACCACGCTGAACCTGCGTTGCGACGTGATCGAGCCGGCCACCATGCAGGGCTACGAGCGTGATCCGCGCTCCCTGGCCAAGCGCGCCGAGGCCTACATGAAGTCGACCGGCATCGCCGACACCGCCTTCTTCGGTCCGGAAAACGAATTCTTCGTGTTCGATGACGTCAAATGGAGCGCCGATATCTCGGGTGCCTCGTACAAGATCGATTCCGAAGAAGCCTCCTGGAACACCGAGAAGGTCTACACCGATGGCAACCTGGGTCACCGCCCGGGCGTCAAGGGTGGTTACTTCCCCGTGCCGCCGGTGGATTCGCTGCATGACCTGCGTTCCGCCATGTGTCTGGCGATCGAGGAAATGGGCGTTGAAACCGAAGTGCACCACCATGAGGTGGCTACCGCTGGTCAGTGCGAAATTGGCGTCAAGTTCAACACTCTGGTGAAGAAGGCTGACGAAGTTCTGATCCTCAAGTACGCGATCCAGAACGTCGCTGCCGGTTACGGCAAGACCGCCACCTTCATGCCCAAGCCGCTGGTTGGTGACAACGGCAACGGTATGCATGTGCACATGTCGCTGGGCAAAGACGGCGCCAACCTGTTCACCGGCGACGGTGTCGGTGGTCTGTCGGAAACCGCGCTGTACTACATCGGCGGTGTGATCAAGCACGCCAAGGCGTTGAATGCGTTCTGCAACGCATCCACCAACTCCTACAAGCGCCTGGTCAAGGGCTTTGAAGCACCGACCATGCTGGCTTACTCCGCGCGTAACCGTTCGGCCTCCATCCGCATTCCGTACATCACCAATCCGAAGGCGCGTCGCATCGAGGTGCGTTTCCCGGACTCCACTGCAAACCCGTACTTGGCCTTTGCAGCGCTGCTGATGGCTGGCCTGGACGGTATCCAGAACAAGATCCACCCGGGCGATGCCATGGACAAGGATCTGTACGATCTGCCGCCGGAAGAAGAGAAGAACATCCCGCAGGTGTGCTTCAGCCTCGACCAGGCGTTGACCGAACTGGACAAGGACCGCGAATTCCTGACCCGCGGTGGTGTCTTCACAGACGATCTGATCGATGCTTACATCGAGCTGAAGAGCGAAGAAACCACGCGTCTGAAGATGACCACGCATCCGGTCGAGTTCGACATGTACTACAGCCTGTAACAGGGCTGCGCCAGCGCGGTGCACGCACCGCGTTGGGTCGTCGAAACATAAGCGCCCCCGTATGGGGGCGTTTTTTTGCCCGTATACTGCACCAAAGTAGTGCGTATACAGGTCTGTATTTTTGGCAAACAATTTGCTTTGAAGATGCCCATGACTCCCCCACGTCCACAGTTGACCGCCGTCGAAGCGCTCGATGGGCTGACCCTGGCTGTAATTGCCCTGGATCAGCAGCTGCGGGTGGACCGCATGAACTCTGCGGCAGAGGTGCTGTTCGGCGTTAGTGCTGGCTACGCTTGCGGCGAGTCTTTGCACACGGCCCTGCCGTTGCTGGCGCCGATTGTGGGCCGGGTGGCCCAAGCACTGACCGACGGCGAAGGCTTTACCGAGCGTGAGCTGCGCCTGCGTGGTCCAGGCGGACGCACCATCACGCTAGACGTTTCGGCCACACCGGTGCGCAGCGGTGTTGATCGGGCATTGTTGCTGGAGCTGATGCCGCGTGATCGCCAGTTGCGTATCAGTCGCGACAACAGCTTGTGGAAACAGCAGCAAATTTCGCGCGAGATGATTCGTGGCCTGGCCCATGAGATCAAGAACCCTCTGGGTGGCTTGCGTGGGGCCGCGCAGTTGCTGGCGCGCCAGGTCAACGATCCATCGCTGACCGAATTCACCGATGTGATCATCAATGAGGCGGATCGGCTGCAGGCGCTGGTGGATCGTTTGTTGGGGCCGAACCGGCCGCCGAAGAAGCGCCAGATCAATATTCATGAAGTGGTCGAGCATGTGTGCAAGCTGGTTTGCGCCCAGGCGTCCGCCCAGGTTGTGGTCGAGCGCGATTACGACCCCAGCCTGCCGGAGCTGCTGGCTGACCCTGAACAGATGATTCAGGCGCTGCTGAACATCGGCGTTAACGCGCTGGAGGCGGTGGGTGATGAAGGCCGTATCCGGTTTCGCACCCGCTCACAGCGCCAGTTCACGATTGGTGGCACGCGCCACCGCTTCGTTTTGCGTGTGGATGTCACCGACGACGGGCCGGGCATTCCTCCCGCAATGCTGGAGCAGATTTTCTATCCCATGGTCACCACCCGGCCTGAAGGTTCAGGACTGGGGTTGGCCATTGCGCAGAACCTGGTGCACACCCATGGCGGGCTGATCGAATGCGACAGCCGGCCGGGCGCCACCACGTTTTCCATTTACCTGCCCGTGGAATGTAGCGATGTCACTTGAAGTCTGGGTTGTAGACGACGACGACAGTATCCGCTGGGTGCTCGAAAAGGCGCTCGGTGCTGCCGGTATGGCGGTGTCGAGCTTTCCTGGCGGCGTGGAAATGCTCGATGCGCTGGAAACCGGTTGTCCTGACGTGGTTGTCACCGACATCCGCATGCGCGGCATTGACGGCATCGAGCTGCTGCAGCGTCTGAAGAAGGTCCAGCCCGATCTGCCAGCGATCATCATGACGGCGCATTCCGATCTGGACAGCGCGGTGTCAGCGTATCAGGGCGGGGCTTTTGAATATCTGCCCAAGCCCTTCGATGTGGATGATGCGGTTGACCTGGTGCGGCGTGCCGCGCGTCTGGCCGCTGAAGAAAAGCCGGCGGCCACGGAAGAGCTGACCAACACCGTGCTGGTTGGCGAAGCGCCGGCCATGCAGGAGGTTTTTCGCGCCATTGGGCGGCTGTCGCATTCCGATATCAATGTGTTGATCACCGGCGAATCCGGGACCGGTAAGGAGCTGGTCGCACGGGCGCTGCACGCTCACAGCCCGCGCTCGCGTAACAGCTTTATTGCCATCAACACCGCGGCCATTCCCAAAGATTTGATGGAGTCCGAATTCTTCGGCCACGAACGCGGTGCCTTTACCGGCGCCACCGGACAGCGCAAAGGCCGCTTTGAGCAAGCCGACGGCGGCACCCTGTTCCTGGACGAAATCGGCGAAATGCCGGCCGATCTGCAGACCCGTTTGTTGCGTGTGCTGGCTGATGGCGAGTTCTATCGCGTCGGTGGTCATGTGCCGGTCAAGGTTGATGTGCGGGTAGTGGCGGCGACCAATCAGGATCTGGAAACCGCGGTCAACGAGGGGCGTTTTCGTGAGGACCTGTTCCACCGTCTCAATGTGATTCGTGTGCGCCTGCCGCCGTTGCGTGAGCGCGCCGAAGATATTCCCTTGCTGCTCAAGCATTTCATGGTGGCCTGTGCGCGTGAACTCGGTGCCGAGAGCAAGCAACTGCGTCCCGAGGTGGTGCAGCATCTGGCCTCGTTGACCTGGCCGGGCAACGTACGCCAGCTGGAGAATATCTGCCGCTGGCTGACGGTGATGGCGCCGGGTGCCGAAGTGCATCTGGACGACCTGCCGGGCGATCTGCCGCCAGCGCGCGCCGGCGTGGCCGAGCCTGCAGGCGATGCGCCGCTGTCAGGCGAGACGGCGGCCAGCTATGGCGAAGTGATTCATGGCACCAGCGGGGCCGGTGGTGACTGGCGTCTGAGCCTGGCGCACTGGGCCGAAGCGCAGCTTGAACGCGGCGAAACCGGGGTGCTGGATCAGGCCATTCCGCAGATCGAAAAGCTGCTCATCCAGGTGGCGCTCAAGCACAGCGGTGGCCACAAGCAGGATGCGGCCAAGCTGCTAGGCTGGGGCCGCAATACCCTGACCCGCAAACTCAAGGAGCTGGGCATGTAAGTGCCCGGCGGACGTGTCGCTTACGGCGCGCGTTCGAAGGTTTTGGGATCGATCCCGCGTGCTTTCAGGATGTTGGAGGTTTTCGGCGGGTTGCCGGTGATCAGGCGATCGGCGGTGCGGCCCATGAATCGCCACAGCCAATGCAGCGTGACCGACAGGCGCTGGCCGGGTTCGATCAGCGACCACACATGCACCACTGCCCACAAGAACCAAGCGGTGAAGCCAGTGACCCGCATGCCGCCAATTTGGCCGACCACGCGGTAACGGCCGATGATCGCCATGGAGCCTTTGTCGAAGTAGCGGAACGGCTTGCCCGGCTTGTTTTTAAGGCGCCGCTTGAAGGTTTTGGCCAGGTACTCACCTTGCTGGATGGCCACCGGCGCCAGGCCAGGCAGGCTGCGCCCCTCGCCCAGACTGAAATGTGCCAGATCACCCACCACATGAATGTCTGGGTGATTGGGCAGGCTGAGGTCGGGCTGAACCAGAAAACGGCCACCCCGGTCGGTTTCCTCACCGGTGCGTTTGGCCAGAATCCGTCCGAAGGCCGAAACCTGTACGCCGGCCGCCCACAGTATGGTCTCGGCCTCCAGGGTTTCGACCTCTTCGCCCTGCTGCAATTGAACGCGCCCGGCCGCGATGTCCTGCACCATGCACTGGGTGCGCACTTCCACGCCGAGCTGCTCGAGGTAACGCTGGGCTTTCTTGCTCAGGCGCGGATCGAACGCCGGCAGCACGCGGTCGGCGCCCTCGATCAGGGTGATGCGGGCATCGCGTGAATCAATCGCGCGGTAGTCGCCGACCATGATGCGTTGAGCCAGTTCGCCCAACGCCCCGGCCAGCTCCACGCCGGTGGGGCCGGCACCCACCACAACGAAATTGAGCAGGCGGCGGCGCCGATCCGGGTCGCTTTCCCCTTCAGCCAGCTCGAAAGCACGGAAAATGCGATGGCGCATTTCCAGCGCGTGCTCGATGGTTTTGAGTCCGGGTGCGTTGTGGCGCCACTCGTCGTGGCCGAAGTACTGGTGCTTCACACCGGTGGCCACAATCAGCGTGTCGTAGGCCAGCTCACCACGCTCGTGGTGGATGATTTTGCGTTGCGGATCGATGTCGTAGGCTGTCGACATCAGCGTTCGCACATTCTTGCACTTGCGCAAGACCACACGCTGTTGCGCGGAAATGTCACCAACCGTCAGGATGCCGGTGGCAACCTGATAAAGCAGCGGCTGGAACAGGTGAAAATTGCGCTTGTCGAGCAAGGTGACGTCATAATCCGAGCCACAAAGTCCGCGCGCGGCGAACAGGCCGCCGAAACCGCCGCCGACGATAACGATTCTGTGCTTGTGCATCGCAACATGATAGCAGATGCCTCTCACCCTAATGGAGTAGTTTTGAGCCATGTGTCTGATCGCGCTGCAATGGAATCCGCAGGCCGAGTGGCCGCTGGTGGTGGTCGCGAATCGCGACGAACAGCACGCCCGGCCGACGCGTGAGCTGGGTATCTGGCCCGATGCGCCGGATATTCTGGCCGGGCGCGATCTGCAGGCCGGCGGCACCTGGATGGGCGTCAACCGGTATGGCGGCTTTGCCGCCTTGACCAATTACCGCGAGCCGGCGGCTGATAAAGGTCTGCGATCACGTGGCGAACTGGTGGCGAACTACCTGAAAAAGCCTCCGCCGGACGATTTGAACGCCTACGCTGCCCAGCTCCCGCTGGCGGCCTATGCGGGTTTCAATCTGCTGCTGGGTGATCGCAAGCGTCTGATCTATCTGAGCAACCGTGACCCCAGCACGCCGAAGCCGGTGGCGCCGGGCACGCATGGCTTGAGCAACGCGCTGCTCGACACGCCTTGGCCGAAACTGCAGGGCGTGCGCGATGGTCTGGCGTGTGTGCAGGAGGCCGCAGAGCAGCCACCGGATGAGTTGCTTGCCCTGATGCAGCGGCGTGAGCCCTACCCCGACGCAACCTTGCCTGACACCGGTGTGGGGCTGGTGTTTGAGCGCTTCTTGTCCCCGCCGTTCATCTGCACGCCGGCCTACGGCACGCGCAACAGCACCTGGTTGCGCCTGGGCCAGAGCCGCGTCGACATGTTCGAGCGGCGTTTCGATCCGGCCGGTCAGATCGCCGGCGAAAGCCGTGAAAGCCTGTCGCTGGAGCGGCCGGACTGAAGCTTTAGGCTTAGCTTAGTCGGCGCTGCTCAGTGCGGTGCGGATCGACAGCGGGCGCGGTCGGGTCCTCGTGCGGTCCAGTGCGCGCTCGATGGCGTGCTCCAGCGCGGTCAGGGCTTCGCTGCCGCCATCGCGCCGAAAGCGCGGTATGTTGCTGCGATATGTCTCGATCTCGCGCAGAAAACGCTCGATGTCGTAGCCGGTAAGATCGCTCAATGAGGCTTTTTCGCCGATTCCCATGACGCTGACCATGTGCGCGTTGAGGCGCTGTTCCACCGCATCTTCGGGCAGCAGCAGCATCGGCTTTTTCAGCCACAGGCATTCACTGGCGAGTTGATGCCCGGCGGTTGCGATCACCGCACTGCTGCTGGCGATGTCGGCTACAAAGCCGGCCTGACTGGGGGCTTTGAACAGCAGGTTGCCGTCCTGTCCTTCGCGCGGTGTGCCATACACGATCACCGGCCGGCCGCATGCGCGCAGGGCTTGTTCCAGGCCATCGTGAAACTGGTGTTCACCCTTGTTGAAATAGGCCAGCAGGTGGCCGCGGTCGCGGATGCGGGCCTGTTTGACCACGTCACGCAGAATTGGCCCGACCACCCGCACGTTGTCGTAACGCACTGGCGCCGGATAGAAGCTGGAGACGATGGCGAACTCGGGCACACCCATCATGGCCAAGTAGCCCAGCCGGTCTCGTTGCCCGTTGAGCTTGTCACCAGCGGGGAAGCTGGGTTTGCAGTAGGCCATGACCCCGACATGGTCGAGGCTGATCCGGGGAATACGGCGTGCCCGGGCCATGCGATGGGTCCACGATTCGGAATCCGAGATCACGATGTCGGGTCGGAAGGCCTGCCAGCTTGCCGCAATCTGCTGGGTGCCGGCGCCGCCGAAAAGCAGGTCGGCGGTGGAGCCGAGGTTTTCCCGTACGGTCTTCAGCGAATCAATACGGCCGTGTTTGCCGTAGCGGTAATGGATGCAGGGAATGAGTTCACAATCGAACTCGTCCTTCATCACCGCATAGGCGTCCGGTCCGGCGTAGACCTTGACCTGGTAGCGCTGTTGAAGCTCACGCAGGATCGCCGTGCTGCGCATGGCGTGCCCGCGCCCATATCCCATGACCCCGTAGGCCACACGTGTTTTACGTGATTTCATGCCCCAGCATTGTGAACCGCTCGTGTTGGCGTCAGATGACAGTTGTGGGTCAGTTGTGTGACAGCGTCGAATGCGCTTTGTACGTGTTTACGTTGACAATTTTTCCGTCGTTACCTACTGTGCAAAGCGATGGGGACACTATAACGCCGGGTCATTCAGAACCGGGCAATCTGATCACAGGATTGACGATGAAGGGAAAGATTCACGCGCTCGTGCTGGTCTTGGGCTGTGCTGCGGTATCGCAGGCGCATGCCGAATGGTTCGATTTGTCGTCAGGTTCGAGCGGCTTCTATGCCGGCGGTGGCCTGCATGTGGTCAAGGTTAACGGTCTGCTTGACCGCCGCCTGGGTGGCCCCAACGATCCCGGTGGTTTCCGTATTGATGAGCCAGGCTATAACACGGTGGCCCAGCTGCGCGGTGGATGGCAGGTGTTTCCTTTCCTCGGCGTTGAGGCTCAATACGGTCTGGCCCTGGATTCGGACGACATCGACAACGCTGATAACAGTCAGAAGCTCAAGCTGAATGCGTTGTATGGGATTTACCTCAAACCGCGCTTGGCGATCAGTGATTCGTTCGCGCTGGTCGGTAGCCTGGGTTACAACGATTTCGACTACGACATCAAACGGGCTGAAAACGCTTCGGCGGATGATGACAATGCCAGTTTCGGCAGTTTCTCCGACAGCGGTTTCGCGTGGGGTGGCGCGCTTCAATTGCAGCTGACCCCCGCTGTGCGCCTGGCTTTCGAATACAACCAGCACTATGACAAAGACGATGTCGATATGTTTGACGCCGGATTTGCCGTGACCTATGTGTTCGGGCAGGACGACGGCGGCTACTACTGAGCCTAGTCCGCCGGTTTTTGCAGGTTCCATAGCTCCGCGTAGCGACCACCCAGAGCCAGCAGGGCGCTGTGGCGACCGCGCTCAACAATGCGCCCGTCTTCCAGTACCACAATTTCATCGGCATCGATGACGGTGGACAGGCGGTGTGCGATAACCAAGGTTGTGCGGCTTTGGGCCACGTCTTTGAGCGCATTCAAGATGGCGCGTTCCGACACCGAGTCGAGTGATGCCGTGGCCTCGTCGAAGATGAGCATGCCCGGGTTTTTCAGGATGGTGCGGGCAATCGCGATGCGCTGTTTTTCGCCCCCGGAAAGTTTGAGCCCACGCTCACCCACCTGGGTGTTGAGGCCGTCTGGCAGCTGTTCAATAAAGCCAGCCAAATGAGCCAGCTTGGCGGCCTGCTGAATCTCCTCAGCACTGGCGCCAGGTTTGCCGTAGGCGATGTTGTACGCGATGGTGTCGTTGAACAGCACAGTGTCTTGCGGCACCACGCCGATATTGGCGCGCAGACTTTGCTGGCGATAGGCGCTCAGCGGCTCGCCGTTGATGCGGATAGCGCCATGCGTAGGGTCATAAAAACGAAAGAGCAGGCGTGCAAGTGTGGATTTGCCGGCGCCGCTGCTGCCGACCACCGCCACGGTGTGGCCTGCCGGTATGCTCAATTCGACGCCATGCAGGACTTCGCGTCCATCACGATAGGCAAAGTGGATGTTGTCGAACAGAACCGTCGCCGGGCCTGCGGGAAGATCCTGAGCCTGCGGCTTATCCACAATGCGCGCTGGTTCATCCAGCAGGGCAAACATGCGCGCCATATTGGCCAGCGCCTGCTTGATCTCACGGTACACGAAGCCGAGAAAATTCAGTGGCACGAACAGCTGGATCATGTACGCATTGATCATGACCAGATCGCCCAGCGTCATCTCTTCGCGCGCGACACCCTGGGCTGCGAGCACCAGCATGGCGGTGACCGCGGTGGCGATGATCACCGCCTGGCCTGCATTTAACGTGGCGAGCGATAGGCGACCCTGCACCATCGCGTTTTCCCACTTGCGCAAATTGTTGTCGTACTCGCTGGCTTCAAAATCTTCGTTGCCGAAGTATTTGACGGTCTCGTAATTGAGCAGCGAATCCACGGCTCGTGTGTTGGCGTGAGAATCCAGCCGATTCATGCTGCGCACATGGCTGGTGCGCCATTCGGTGATGATGACCGACCAGGCTATGTAAATGATCACGGCGAATACGATGATCAGACCATACTGCCAGCCGAATTGGCTCAGCAGGATCGCTGCGACCAGCGCGATCTCAAGCAAGGTGGGGATGATGTTGAAAAGCAGGAAGCGCAGCAGAAAACGCACCCCGGAAACGCCGCGTTCTATGTCACGCGACAAGCCGCCGGTGCGCCGGGTCAGATGAAAATCCAGATCCAGCCTGTGCAGATGAGTGAAGACGGACAACGCGATGCGGCGCATGGCGTTCTCGGTCACCCGGCCAAAAACCAGATCGCGCAGTTCTCCGAAAGCAACGCTGGCAAAGCGCAGTGCGCCGTAACCCAACAGTAATGCCAGAGGTACCGCCACTGCCGTGCCCGGCGGCGCTTTGCTTAAATCCAGGCTATCGACGATCAGCTTGAGGACATAGGGCAGCGCAACACTGGCCAGCTTGGCGCCGATCAGCAGAGCCATGGCGACTGCGATGCGAGCGGGGAAATGCCTCAGATAAGGCCACAACCGACGGATGCTGCGCCATTCGGCAGCGGACGACTCCGCGTTGTAATAGGCGGCGTGTGACGTGGCAGGACGAGGCATGGTGCATTCCTGCACGGGGCGGCCGCTAGGGCCGCAGATTAGTTCTGGCCGATAACCAGTATCGCGCGCAAGACATCCCGACGACTGATCTGACCGACCAGGCGGTTGTCGTCAATCACCGGATAGCGTTTGTAGGGTGAGTCGATGAACAGCTTGGCCACACTCAGAATGCTGTCGTCAGCCTCGACGGTGTGCACGTCACGGCTCATGAAATCTTCAACCTTGCCCTGATTGTGCTGCTCGTAAGCGGCTTTGAGGGTAGCGTTGATGCAATCTTTTTCCGACAGCAGCCCGATCACGTTGCCCAGGCTGTCGGTGACCGGCGCGCCGGAAATGCCGTTTTCAATCAGCAGGTGGATGGCTTTGAGCAGATCCATCTGCGGTTTGAAGGTGACCAGATTGGCCGCCATGTAATCCCTGACACTGGCTTTATGAAGCATCAGCGCATACTCCCCTCAGAGTGGTTTTGTCAGTTCTGGCTGCCGGGTTGCTCGCACATGCGAGGCTTTCCGGCGGCTGCGCAGGCGCAGTCATAGCCGTCACGATTGGCGACGCCGCCACAACTGCCCTTGATGGGTTTGTTCTGAACCAGCACACCAATCGCCATGCCGGCCACGGCCAACATCATGACGACAAAGGTAACGAGAATCATCGCAAGCATGGTGCCAGTGTACTCCTAATCTGCTGTTGTTTAGCCAATTGCACCCGGGCTTGTGCCCGGGTTTACAGTTGGACCGCAGGCCATCGGCATGAGTGCCTTAGCCGCCAAAATCGTCCAGCATGATGTTTTCGTCTTCGACACCGAGATCCTTGAGCATCTTGATCACGGCGGCGTTCATCATGGGCGGCCCGCACATGTAGAACTCACAGTCCTCAGGGGCCGGGTGTTCCTTGAGATAGTTCTCGAACAGCACCTCATGAATGAAGCCGGTGTAGCCGTCCCAGTTGTCCTCGGGCTGAGGATCAGACAGGGCAACATGCCAATCAAAGTTGTCGTTCTCAGAAGCCAGCATGTCGAAATCTTCGACATAGAACATTTCGCGCTTGGAGCGAGCCCCATACCAGAACGACATCTTGCGATCGGTATGAATGCGACGCAGCTGATCGAAGATGTGCGAGCGCATCGGCGCCATGCCGGCGCCGCCGCCGACAAAGACCATCTCGGCCCCGGTCTTTTTGGCGAAGAATTCGCCGAACGGCCCGGAAATGGTGACCTTGTCGCCCGGTTTCAGGTTGAAGATGTAGGACGACATGATGCCCGGCGGCAAGTCCATCTGACGCGGCGGCGGCGTAGCGATACGCACATTGAGCATGATGATGCCCTTTTCCTCCGGGTAGTTGGCCATGGAGTAGGCGCGCAGCGCGCCTTCCTTGGGCTTGGACTTGAGGTCCCACAGCTTGAAGTTGTCCCAGTCGCCGCGGAAGCGATCTTCAACTTCGAAGTTCTTGTAGTCGATTTCGTCCGGCGGGCATTCGATCTGGATATAGCCACCGGCACGGAAGTCGACGTTCTCGCCTTCCGGCAGTTCCAGCACCAGCTCTTTGATGAAGGTGGCCACATTGTGGTTTGAGCGCACCGTGCACTCCCACTTTTTGACCCCGAAGACCTCTTCAGGCACTTCGATCTTCATATTCTGCTTGACCGCGACCTGGCAGGACAGGCGGTCACCCTCACGCGCTTCGCGCTTGGTGATATGCGATTCCTCGGTTGGCAGAATTGAGCCGCCACCGTCGAAAATCTTGACCCGGCACTGCGCACAGGTACCACCACCACCGCAGGCCGACGGTACGAACAGGCCGGCATCGGCCAGCGTGCCCAGCAGCTTGCCGCCAACCGGGGCTTCGATGGTTTTTTCGCCGTTGATTTCAATCTGCACGTTGCCGCTGGCGACCAGGCGCGAGCGGGCGAGCAGAATGATGGCCACCAGGGCCAGAACGATGCCGGTAAACAGGCTGACGCCCAGAATGATCTCTTGCATGATGTTGCGTCCTTCGGCTTACAGCTGCACGCCAGAAAAGGCCATGAAGCCCAGCGCCATCAAGCCGGCGGAAATGAAGGTAATACCCAGGCCTTGCAGGCCGTCGGGCACGTCTGAGTACTTGAGCTTCTCGCGAACCCCGGCCAGTGCGGTAATGGCCAGCGCCCAGCCTACGCCGGAGCCGATCCCGTAGGTAATCGATTCGGCCAGGTTGTAATCGCGCTCCACCATGAACAAGGAGCCGCCCAGAATGGCGCAGTTCACGGTGATCAGCGGCAGGAAGATGCCCAGCGCGTTGTACAAAGCGGGTACGTACTTGTCCAGGGTCATTTCCAGAATCTGAACCATCGCCGCGATGATGCCGATGTAGGAGATCAGGCCCAGGAACGAAAGATCGACGTCCGGAAGGCCTGCCCAGGCCAGTGCGCCATCCTTGAGCAGGTAGGTGTAGACCAGATTATTGGCCGGCACGGTGATGGTTTGCACCACCACCACTGCGATGCCCAGGCCCAGCGCGGTCGAGATCTTCTTCGACACGGCAAGGAAGGTGCACATGCCGAGGAAGAAGGCCAGGGCCATGTTCTCGACGAATACGGCCTTGAGAAACAAATTGATCAAAGCATCCATCAGACCACCTCCGTCCGGTGCACGGCATGGATTTGGTAATCCGGTTTTTCAACTTGTGCCGGTTTCCACACACGCACAGCCCAGATGAACAGGCCGATGATGAAGAATGCCGAAGGCGGCAGCAGCATCATGCCGTTGGCCACGTACCAGCCACCGTCCTTTGCCAGCGGCAGGATCTCGATGCCAAACAGGGTGCCGGCGCCAAACAACTCGCGGAAAAAGCCGACGAACAGCAGGATCACGCTGTAACCCAGGCCATTGCCAAAGCCGTCCAGCAAGCTGGGTAGCGGCGGGTTTTTCATGGCGAAGGCTTCGGCGCGGCCCATTACGATGCAGTTGGTGATGATCAGGCCAACAAACACCGAAAGCTGCTTGGAAACATCAAACGCGTATGCCTTGAGCACCTGATCAACCACGATCACCAGCGAGGCAATGATGGTCATCTGCACGATGATGCGGATGTTGCTCGGGATGTGATTGCGGATCAGGCTGATAAAAAAGTTGGAAAAGGTGGTCACGGCCGTGAGCGCCAGACACATGATCACCGCAGTGTTCATGTTCGAGGTGACGGCCAGCGCCGAACAGATCCCCAGGATCTGCAGCGCAATCGGGTTGTTGTCAAAAACCGGTTCGGTAACGATTTGCTTGGCGTTATCCATCAGCCTTGTCCTTTCGTCAGATTGCGCAGGAACGGGCCAAAGCCCTGTTCGCCCATCCAGAATTTCACCAGATACGACACCCCGTTACTGGTCAGGGTGGCGCCGGAAAGTGCATCGACCTTGTGCTCGGCGTTGGGGGTGGAGGCGTCCACACCGCCCTTGACCAGAGCCAGCTCAACATCGCCGTCGTCGCCGTACACTTCCTTGCCCTGCCACTGGGCCTTCCAGTTCGGGTTGTCGACTTCGCCACCCAGGCCGGGTGTTTCAGCGTGTTCGAAGAACGACAGGCCGATCACCGTGTTGCCGTCACCTTCCAGAGCCAAGAAGCCCCACAGGGTTGACCACAGGCCGTAGCCACGCACCGGCAGGATCAGCTTTTCGATGTTGCCGCTGCTGTCACGGGTCAGGTAGATCGTGGCATAGCGTTCGCGACGCTTGATGCTGGCGATGTCCTGGTCCGGGCTCAACTCGCTGCTTTGCTCAGGGTCCTTGGTGGCTTTGCGATGATCGTAGGTCTTGGCATCAACCTGATCGGCGAATTCGCCGGTTTGCAGGTCGACCACGCGGGCCTCGATCTGTTCGAAGGCCTCAGGCACGCTGCGGCCAGCCATGTCGATGCCGGCCACCTGAACAATATTCTTCTGCTTATCCAGCAGCTTGTTCTTTTCCTGCAGCGGTTTGAGCACCACCGCGGATGCCGACACGAATACCGAGCAGACCAGACACAGCGCCACGGCCACGATGATGGTCTTGGCGATGCTGTCATTGGGCAGATCTTTGAACGCCATGTTATGCCTCCTGCGCTGCAGCCAGCGCGCCGGTGCGTTGCTGACGGCGTTTGACGTTAGCCCGGACCACGCCGTAATCGATCAGCGGAGCGAAGATGTTGGCGAACAGAATGGCCAGCATCATGCCTTCCGGGAAGGCCGGGTTGACCACCCGGATCAGCACCACCATGAAGCCGACCAGGAAGCCAAAGATCAGGCGTCCGGTGTTGGTCATGGCCGCGGATACCGGATCGGTGGCCATGAAGATCATGCCGAAAGCGAAGCCACCCAGCGTCAGGTGCCAGTACCAGGGCATGGCGAACATCGGATTGCTGTCGCTGCCGATGGCGTTGAACAACAGGGACGTGGCGACCATGCCAAGCATCACACCGGCCATGATGCGCCAGGAGGCGACCTTGGTCAGCAGCAGGAAGCCGGCGCCGAACAGACAGGCCAGGGTGGAGGTTTCACCCAACGAGCCCTGAATGGTGCCGAAGAAGGTGTTCATCCAGGTGATGCCCGCCTCTTCCACTGCGGCAACGCCGCCCAAAGCGGCCATGCCCAGCGGGGTGGCGCCGGTGAAACCGTCAACCGCGGTCCATACCGCATCCCCGGACATGGCGGCCGGGTAAGCGAAGAACAGGAAGGCACGACCGGTCAGGGCTGGGTTAAGGAAGTTCTTGCCAGTGCCGCCAAAGACTTCCTTGCCGATGACCACACCAAAGCTGATGCCCAGAGCCACCATCCACAGCGGAATGGTCGGCGGGCAGGTCAATGCGAACAGGATCGAGGTGACGAAGAAGCCTTCGTTGACCTCGTGGTTACGCACCGCCGCGAACAGAACTTCCCAGAAGCCGCCAACCGCGAAGGTAACAAAGTAAACGGGTACGAAATACCAGAAACCGAGCCAGAAATTGGCCCAGATGTTGGCGGGGTCGTGACCTATGCCGAACAGGTCGAGCAGATGTCCGCGCCAGCTGGCTGCTTGATCAATGCCCATGCCTTGCATGGCCAGATTGGCTTGCAGGCCGGTGTTGTAGCAGGCCATGAACACGCAGGGCATGACCGCCAGCCACACGTAGATCATCACACGCTTGAGATCGATACCGTCGCGCACGTGAGGTGCGGCGGAGGTCACATCCGGCGGTGAGTAGAAAAAGGTGTCGACCGCTTCATAAACGGCGTAGTACTTCTCGAATTTGCCGCCCTTGGCGAATAGCGGATGCAGCCGATCGAGATAATCGCGAAGTGGTGATGACATTAGCCTTCCCGCTCAATCTGTTCCAGATTGGCCCGCAGATACGGACCAAAGTTGTATTTGCCGACGCACACAAACGAACACAGCGCCAGATCTTCTTCATCCAGTTCCAGACAGCCCAGTTCCTGCGCAGAGTCCGTGTCCTTGACCACAAGGGCACGCAGCAGCTGAGTCGGCAGGATGTCCAGCGGCATCACTTGCTCATAGTTGCCGATGGGCACCATGGCGCGCGGGCTGCCGTTCTGACTGGTCGAAAAGTCGAAACTACGGCTGGCCCGTTGCAGGGCTGAGACAAATACGTTGATGGCCGAGAACTTGTTCGGGCCGGGGCGTACCCAGCCAAGAAACTCGCGGTCACCGCCTTCCGGCAATACCGAGATCTGGGTGTGATAGCGACCCAGAAAGCTGGCCCAGCCGGCAGCGCGCCGCCCGGCCCAGACCGAACCCGAGATAACCCGGCAATCGTCGTCGTCGATCAGTTCACCCGCAATCAGGGTGTCCGTGCTGGCGCCCACACGGGTCCGCAGCAGGCGCGGGTCGCTGACTTTCGGCCCTGCCAGGGCGACAACCCGCTGAGTGGGGTACTGGCCGGTCGCGAACAGCTGGCCGATCGCCATCACATCCTGGTAATTGATGTGCCAAACCGTGCGGCTGGCGCCGACCGGATGGAGGTAATGAATGTGTGTGCCGACCAGGCCTGCCGGATGCGGGCCGGAAAACTCGCTGACTTCCAGGCCATTCACGCTCGGCGCTTGCAAAGAGCTGCCCGCGGCTTTGCACACGTGGAGCTTGTCGCTCAGGGTGCTGAGGATTCGCAGCCCACGGTGGAAGCTGGCCGAATCGTCGGCGACCACAACAGCCGGGTCGGCGGCCAGTGGATTGGAGTCCATTGCGGTCACGAAAATCGCAGCGGGTGTGCTGTCGATTTGCGGGACTTTGCTGTACGGCCGCGTGCGCAAGGTGGTCCACAGGCCGGACTTGATCAGGTTCTGACGCACGATGTTGCCATCCAGGCTTTCGAGCTCAGCGTCGTCGAACTTGTCAAAACTCTCGGCTTCATCACCGTCGAGTTGGATCACAACGGATTGAAGAACACGTTTGGCACCGCGATTGATCGCTTCCACCACACCGCATCCGGGTGAGGTGTAAATGACACCGGGGTTTTTCTTGTCTTCGAACAGAGGTTGGCCGAGTTTGACCCGGTCGCCTTCGGCAACGAACATGGTCGGTTTCATACCGACATAATCTTGGCCGATCAGTGCAACCCGGGTGACCTCCGGGCCGTCCTCGATACTCTGGCGGGGCGCGCCATTGATTGGCAGCGTCAGCCCTTTCTTGATGCGAATGTGCATGGGCGCGGATTCGACGTAGTGGCTTGTGGAAGGGGACCGCAGGGGGCGGCGAGGGAGAAAGCAGGGTGTGTGCCAACCGGCTCCCAACCGCAAATGGTAGTCCAATCGGGGTATTCCGCGCTAGCCAAGTTGGTCATTTGGTAGCCACCTTCAGACACAAAAAAGGCGGAGGTGTGACCACCTCCGCCTCAAGTGTTACCGGGAGCAAGTCCCGGTTACAGCACGGGACTGATACTTAGGACTTGGTGAAGTCCGGGTAAGCTTCGAGACCGCATTCGGCGATATCGACGCCTTCCATCTCTTCCTCTTCGCTGACGCGGATGCCCATGACAGCTTTGAGCACGCCCCACACGATCATGCTGGTGACGAACACCCAGATGAAGATCGTGGCAGCACCGATCAGCTGACCGCTGAAGGTCGAGCCGTCGTTGGTCAGAGGCACGACCAGCAGGCCGAGCAGACCACAGGTGCCGTGCACCGAGATCGCACCGACCGGGTCGTCGATTTTGAGCTTGTCCAGCAGCAGGATGGAGAACACCACCAGCACACCGCCGGCCGCACCGAACAGGGTCGCGGTCAGCGCCGTCGGCGTGCTCGGTTCAGCGGTGATCACCACCAGGCCAGCCAGGGCACCGTTCAGGGCCATGGTCAGGTCAGCTTTGCCGAACAGCAGACGTGCGGTCAGCAGGGCAGCCACCAGACCGCCGGCAGCGGCGGTGTTGGTGTTGAGGAACACCATGGCCACAGCGTTGGCGTTGGAGATGTCGCCCAGCTTGAGCACGGAACCGCCATTGAAGCCGAACCAGCCCATCCACAGGATGAAGGTGCCGAGCGTGGCCAGCGGCAGGTTGGAGCCCGGAATCGGGGACACTTTGCCGTCGGCGCCGTACTTGCCCTTACGCGGACCAAGCAGCAGCACACCAGCCAGAGCAGCAGCCGCACCGGCCATGTGCACGATGCCGGAACCGGCAAAGTCGGAGAAGCCCAGATCACCCAGGGTGAACATGCCGAACACCGAGCCACCGCCCCAGGTCCAGTTGCCTTCCATCGGGTAGATGAAGCCAGTCATGACCACCGCGAAAGCCAGGAAGGCCCACAGCTTCATGCGTTCAGCAACAGCACCGGAGACGATCGACATGGCGGTTGCAACAAACACCACCTGGAAGAAGAAGTCGGAGGCGCCGGAGTAGATCGAGCCGCCGCGGAAACCATCTTCGCGACCAGCAAAATCAACCAGTACGGCATCGGCGTCCACTTCGGCGATGCCGGAGAGGAACAAATCGCCGCCGTACATGATCATATAGCCGCAGACCATGTACATGATGCAGGAGATCGAGAACAACGCGACGTTCTTGGTCAGAATTTCGGTGGTGTTCTTGGCCCGGACCAGGCCAGCTTCGAGCATTGAGAAGCCCGCAGCCATCCACATCACCAGCGCGCCACAGACCAAAAAGTAGAAGGTGTCTATGGCGTACTGCAGTTCAAAAATATTGTTTTCCATGATTCAAAAACTCCTGTAGAGGACTCCGCGGCTTAAAGCGCTTCGCTGCCGGTTTCACCGGTGCGAATACGGATGGCCTGTTCCAGGGCCGTGACAAAAATTTTGCCGTCGCCGATCTTGCCGGTCTTGGCGGCGCCATTGATCGCTTCGATGGCCCCGTCGAGCTGGGCATCATCGACAGCAACTTCGATTTTGACCTTGGGTAGAAAGTCGACGACGTACTCGGCGCCACGGTACAACTCGGTGTGCCCCTTCTGACGGCCGAACCCCTTGACCTCCGTCACGGTGATGCCCTTGACCCCCACGTCGGACAAGGCTTCACGCACTTCATCCAGCTTGAAGGGCTTGATGACAGCAGTGATTAACTTCATCGTTATTGCTCCTGATGTGTGAATTCCGAGGGCGCATTGCCCGCGATCCATAAGCGTTGCCCTTCAAAGCACGCGACGTGCCAACTTTTGCGGAGCGCTGTGCGAAAAGGGATAATCTGCCCACGGTTTCGCCCCGAGGGTGTGCCGCCCCAGCAATTGATGCACCTGTGTGGTGCATGCATCAAAAGAGTGCACACGCTATGAGACCCAATCCCGTGCAGGAACTCGCCGAACGCCTGAGTCAGGTGCTTCCGCCAGGTCTGGCGTCGGTCCGTGATGAATTACGCGACAACTTTCGTGCAGTGCTGCAGGCTCAGCTGAGTGAGCTCGACCTGGTCAGCCGCGAGCAGTTCGAAGTACAAAAGGAGTTGATGCTGCGCCTGCGTCAGCGCCTTGTTGAGCTGGAGGCGCGGGTGCAAGAGCTGGAAAACGCAAAAGACTGACTAAAGTCACCCCGCGGGTGGCCGATAAGCGAGCAGATTCCGTCCATGTTTCTGCCGCATGCTGCTCAACGCCACCGTCCGCAAAAACCTGCCGCTTGCCATCACCTTGGTTGTTGGGACCCTGGTGACGCTGGGTGCCTGGCGTTTTGTGCAGGACGTTGAACATGAGCGCAGCGCCCTGGCCTTCAGTCAGCGGGTCGATAACACCGCCGACGCCATTCTGGATCGTTTTGCCGCCTACCAGCAGGTGCTGCACGGCGGCGCCGCGCTGCTGCACGCCTCGCGCGATGTGTCGCGCAATGAATGGCGCGTGTATGTGGAACACCTCATGCTGGAGGAGATGTTCCCCGGTATTCAGGGCGTGGGTTATGCCGTCAATCTGGGACCGGATGATCTGATGGCCCACGAACGCGCGGTCAGGGCCGATGGATTCCCTGACTATCGCGTGCATCCTCAGGCCGACCGGGCTTCGCGCCCGTCATCAGCCATTCTGTATCTGGAGCCGTTCGATGTGCGCAATCAGCGCGCGTTTGGCTATGACATGTATTCCAATGCCATTCGCCGTGCCGCGATGGCCAAGGCGCGTGACAGCGGGCGGCCGGCCTTGTCGGGGCGGGTGACGTTGCTGCAGGAGATGGATCAGGATCTGCAAGCCGGCACCTTGTTATATCTGCCGGTGTATCGCGAGGACGGCCCGCTGGAGACCGTGGCACAACGTCGCGCCGCGCTGCTGGGTTGGGTGTACAGCCCGTTTCGTATGAACAATCTGATGCAGGGCATACTCGGCCCTGATCTGAGCGGTGTACGCCTGCGCGTCTTCGATGGTTTGGAGCAAGGCGACGAAAACCTGTTGTTCGACAACGACCCGCAAGCGGATGTTGGGCAAGCGCCACTCACGGCTCAACGCGTGCTGCAGGTCGCCGGGCGGCCCTGGACGATGTCCCTGGCCTTGCCGCCGGTTGTCGCGGCTACCGGTCTTTCGCAGGCATCCACGGTTTTGATCGGAGGCCTGGTGACCACGCTGCTGCTGGCCTGGGTGGTGTTCAGCTTGCGCACATCGGAAGAGCGGGCCGGGCGTCTCGCCTGGGAAATGACCGATGCCTTGCGCGCTAGCGAGCGCCGCTATCGCGCCATTTTGGAGCACACGGCCGACGGCATCCTGACCATCGATGAGCGCGGCATCGTGCGCAGCTTTAATAAGGCCGCAGAAGCCATATTCGGCTACAGCGCCGATGAGGTCATCGGTCATAATGTGTCGCGGCTGATGCCCGAGCGCTACCGCGCCCAGCATGATGGTTATGTTGCGCGCATGGAAACCAGCGCCTCACACCGCAATCTGGGCATGCGCCGGGAAGTGGTTGGCTTGCGCAGCGATGGTGAGGAATTCCCGCTGTGGCTGGCGGTGAACAAGATTCCCACACGCGGGGCTCTGGAATACGTTGGCATGGTCAGCGATCTGACCGAGCGCAAGCGCATTCAGGCCGAGCTGCAGTACACCGCGCACCATGACGCGCTGACCACCTTGCCAAACCGCGCCGTACTCAAAGATCGGTTGGATCAGGCGATACGCCACGCCCGGCGTGAGGGCAACAAGGTGGCGGTCTTGATGCTCGACCTGGATCACTTCAAGCGCATCAATGACACCCTGGGTCATCACGTGGGTGATGACTTGTTGATCAGCATTGCGTTGCGTCTTGAGGCTTCGGTCCGTGATGTCGACACCGTGGTCCGCATGGGCGGCGACGAGTTCGTCATCGTGCTGCCATCGGTCAACGGTCGTGATGATGTGGTCCCGGTGGTCGAAAAGCTGATCCGGATTCTGGCCCAACCGATTTCCGTGGTGGGTCATGAAATGATCATCACGCCCAGCATCGGTGTGTGTTTGTGTCCGGATGATGGGCAGGACGAGCGTGCTTTGCTTAAGCATGCGGATACCGCGATGTATCAGGCCAAGGCGGCTGGACGTGGCAACTACAAGTTTTTCGAAAGCCACATGCTGCGCACCAACCAGCGTCGTCTGGAAACTGAGACGGCATTGCGACGCGCGCTGGATCGCGATGAATTCTCATTGCGCTTCCAGCCACAGATCAATATTCACAGCGGTCAGCTGATCGGCTGTGAAGCGCTGGTGCGCTGGCACCACCCGCAGCTTGGTGATGTCTCGCCCGGTTTGTTTATTCCGATGGCCGAAGAAATGGGCTTGATCGGGTCGATTGGTGATTGGGTGTTGATCAGCGCCTGCCAGCAGGCGGCAAAAATGCAACAGGAGCTGGGTCAGCCCTTGCAGGTGGCGGTCAATATTTCACCGCAACAGTTTTTCCGCAATGACATCATCAGCAGCATCAATCGGGCCCTGGCCATGTCCGGCTTCCCTGCATCCCAGCTGGAAGTGGAGATCACCGAGGGTGTGCTGCTGGAAAACTCGCGGGAAACCGTGCAGTTGCTGCACAAAATTCGCTCGCTGGGTGTTTCGTTGGCGGTGGATGATTTCGGCACGGGATATTCCAGCCTGTCGTATCTGACCCGTTTCCCGATCGACAAATTGAAGATCGATCAGAGCTTTGTTCGCGACATCACCACCGACGCCAGTGATGCGGCGGTGGCCAGCGCGATCATCGCCATGGCTCACTCGCTCAAACTGGCGGTGGTGGCCGAGGGGGTGGAGACGCTGGAGCAGTACGAATTCCTGAGCCAGCGTCAATGCGACGTGGCGCAAGGCTTTTACTTCGGGCGCCCGGTGACCTCGACCGAGTTCGTCGACTCAGCGCAACAATTTCAAACGCAACCTGCACTGGGGGATGCGCGTCGGGCGTCGCTCGATCAATTGCACTGAACCTGCGCTGGGCAATTAAATCAGCCAGTCGCTCAACGCGTCGTAGACCGGTGCGTGATCAAGCAGCTGCATGTGATGCGTGGCCGCGAGGGTGACCCGCTTGAGCGCATCGGCCTCAAGCTGCCAGCCGGCCTGCGTGGATAAGCCCAATGCCGAGGACACCGGCACAAGATAGTCATGGCGTGCGCGCGACAGGTCTTCGGGCAAGCTGGGCGACACGCTGGCCGCAACCAGAAGATAGCGGGGGCCGGCTGGCAAGGGCAGCGGCAGGCGCACATCGCCGGCATGATCATCCTGTGGCAACGCGCTCCAGTCGCCCCGGGTCAGGCTGCCGAAACGCAGATCGCGGATGCCGGCCGAACGCATTTCACCCAGATGGGCCAGAGGTGTCATGTACGGCGAGATCTTGAGCAGCCGGTTGGCCCAGTTGCCGATCCGCTCCAGCGGTGCGCCGTGGTGCGGGCTGCCAAGCATGGCGGCCTGCTTGAGACGACTGGGCCAGCGGTGACCGGCGACCTCGGCGGCGTGCAGAGCGCTGCGGATCAGCAAGCCACCCATGCTGTGACCGATCAGGGTCAGCTGCTGATTTGCTGAGAGCGTTGATTCGAGCAGCGCAGACAGGTCTTCGCCATTGCTCGAGATGTGCCGCCCGGTGTTGTAGCGCAGATAGGCCACATCGGTGCCGGCCTGGGCCCGCAAGCGCTCACACAGTGCCTGGTGGGCCGGGTTGTGCCAGCCCAGTTCACTCATGCACAGGCCATGCAGAAAAATAACCTGATGGTGGACAGGGTGGCTGCCGGCGCCAGCAGCCTCGAAGGTGCGGTGCAGGCTCATGCCCAGCGCCAGCGGGCTGTTGTCACGGGCCAGACGATCGCCAAACACACCATTGAGTGCGGCCTGAAAGTGCAGCCAGTTTGCATCGCTGGGTGCGGCGGGCTGGTCGAGCACGCGCCCGGCCTCGGCGAACCCCTGGCTGAGGTTGTCAAAGCTGCCGCGGATCAGGCGGTAGATGAAGCCGGCAATACCGAAGGCGGCGTCGTTGCGCAGGCGTGAAAAAGGTCCCGGTACACGGCTGATGGTGCCGTGCATGCGCCCGACCACATCGACCACGTCGGTGGCCAGGTTGCAGCCCAGATGCACCAAGCTCAGTCCCCGGCCGACTAGCTTGCGGGCATGTTCGATATCAGCCGGCGTCAGGCCGGTAAAGCCACCGTTGGGCAGGCTGGAATCCGCCATGATGATTCTCCATTCAGGAAAGCGCATGGTGTGCACCGCGAGCACAAAAGTCAACACTTGTACACAAAAAGCATGCGCATTTCTGCCTCATTCAAGGTATTGACAGCCATCTGGGTTCGGGCATATTGACGCAACGTATGTGCACCAATCCCCGCGTCGTGCTCCAGACCTTGACTCCATATCAGCGTGTGACCCGCTGGCCCGGCCCCAGTGGGCGCGTGGCTTCCGCAGCGCGTGGGCCGGGGGCGTAGATGGGCCGGCCGCAAAAGACCCACCGCGCCAGCAAAGACCGCTCGCTGAATACCCGGCAGGCCCTGCGCGAAGCGGCGCTGGAACTGATGGACCGCGACAACAGCTTTGACGGGCTGAGCTTGCGCGAGATCACCCGTGAGGTCGGGGTGGTGCCGACCACCTTCTACCGGCATTTCAGCGACATGGAGTCGCTCGGTCTGGAATTGGTGGCCGAATCGTTCCGTACCCTGCGCGAACTGCTCAAGGTTGCACGCCAGACGGCGGTGCCCGGCGAGAAAATGATTCGACGCTCGGTCGAGACCTTTGTCACCTATGTACGCGCGCATCGGCGTCATTTTCAGTTTCTGGCCCGCGAACGCTTTGGTGGCGTGGCCGCGATCCGCGAGGAAATTCGCACCGAGGTGCGCTTGCTGCAAAGCGAACTGGCCACTGACCTGGGACGTTTTCCAGTGCTCAAGACCTGGTCGACCGAAGACCTGAACATGGTCTCGGGCCTGATGATTAACGCCATGATCGGCATCGTCGAGCAGGTGCTGTCCTCGCGCCGGCGCGGCCAGGACGATGACGAACTCATCATGATTGCGGAAAAGCAGCTGCGCCTGATCATCCTGGGCGTGCCGCAATGGCGCTCGCAAGGCGACTGAGCCACTGTGTCGTCCGCCGCCACGCAGATCTATTACTGGCCCCGTAGTTTCCTACTCCGCAGCTTCCGCTTCGAACAGGTGCGGCAGTACCAACGTGCCTCGGTTACCTTGATCGTGGCGGCCAGCGGAGGTTTCGGCATCACCACCCAGGGCCTGGGTGAAACGCAATGCAGCGGCGTGTTGCTGGGGCCGTCATCACGCCGTCAGGGTTTGCGTATCGCCGGCGCCGATATGCGTGAGGCGGTCTGGATACTCGATGTCGCGCCCGGCACGCTGCAGCATCGCGGCTTGCTGGATGTGCTGCAACGGCGGCCCGAGGCGCGTTTGTCGAGCGCCCAGCTGGGGCGTCTGCAACCCTTGTTTGCGGCCCAGGCCGAGCAGCCGGTGTTGCCGCCAGCGCAGGCTCAGGCCCTGCATGCGCAGGCGGTGGATGCGCTGTTGCCTGAGCGTGCTTCGCGCCCGCTTGATCCGCGTGTGGCCCAGGTGCTGCAGATGCTGGGTGAACGTTGTCTTGATGAAATCGAGATCAGCGAGCTGGCGGCCAGTGTGGAGTTGTCGGAATCGCGCTTGCGCAGTCTGGTGCGGCGGGAGCTGGCCAGTAACCTGGTTCAGGTGTCGCGCTGGTCAGCGGCGTGGCAGACCATGCTGCACTGGCAGCCCGGTATGACCCTGACCGATGCTGCGCATGCGGCTGGCTTTCATGATTTGCCCCACGCCAACCGCACGGCCAACCAGATGTTCGGTCTTTCGCCCTCGCGTGCGCTGGACAGCGAACGTGTTCTGTTGGTGCCCTGCGCCGAGCCGATCGCATCCTGACCCATCGGTCAGGCGTTTTGTACAAGCGCGGCCGACAAGACGATCAGGAATAAAGCGGCGTAGGATTAGTCCCACTAACAGCTTTGCTCTTCATGGGGGACGACATGAACTACTTTGTAACCGGCGCGACCGGCTTTATCGGCCGCTTTGTTGTTGAACGTTTGCTGCGGCGTGAAGACGCCACGGTCTATGTGCTGATCCGCGAAAGTTCGCGTGACAAGTTCGAGGCGCTCAAGCAACGTCTCGGGGCCAACGACAAGCAGCTCATCGCGGTGTGGGGTGACATCACCCAGGCAGGCCTGACCGACGCGGCCACGACCAAAAAGCTCAAAGGCAAGATCGATCACCTGTTCCACCTTGCCGCCGTCTATGACATGAACATGGACGACGAGACCGGCGATCGCATCAACAACGAAGGCACGCGCAACGTTGTCGAGTTCGCCAACGCACTGGGTGGCAAGGTGTGCTTGCAGCATGTGAGTTCGGTGGCCGTGGCCGGCGGGCAGTGGGTCGGCAACTTCACCGAAAAGATGTTCGATGAGGGCCAGGACACCTCGCACCCGTACTTCCGCACCAAGTTCCAGTCCGAGGCCATCGTGCGCGAGGAATGCCAGGTGCCGTGGCGGGTCTATCGCCCGGGCATGGTGGTGGGTTGCTCCGAAACCGGCGAAATGGACAAGATCGACGGCCCTTATTACATGTTCCCGCTGATCAAGCAGATCCGGAACAAGGTGCCCAAGTGGTTGCCCCTGCTCGGCCTTGAAGGCGGCAAGATGCCACTGGCACCGGTCGATTACGTGGCCGATGCGATGATTGAGATCGCTCATCAGCAGGGCCAGGATGGCAAGGCGTTCTGTCTGATCCAGAAACCGCAGGATTCGATGGGGCGGATGCTCGAGATCATGTTCGATGCAGCCCACGGGCCGGGCTTTGCGCGCAAGTATCCGTTGCCGGAACTGCCTGCTGTGGTCCCTGGCGCGCTCAAGGAAACGCGCAAGGTGCTGCCGCTGGACATGGCGGCCAAGCAAATGTCGCGTGCGGTCGGAATTCCGTTGTCTGCCTTGGGCTATGTCCGCAACAAGGCGGTGTTTGACGACAGCCAGACCCGTGAAGCACTCAAGGATACGGAGATCCGCTGCCCCCAGCTCAAGGACTACGCCGACAAGCTCTGGACCTACTGGGAAACCCACATGGACTATCCGCGGGCCGATCGTCGCAATGTGGCGCGGCTTGGTGGCAAGGTGGTGCTGATCACCGGCGCGTCCAGCGGTATCGGGCTGGAAGCGGCCAAGCGTTTTGCCTCCAATGGCGCGACCGTGGTCATGGTGGCGCGTAGCCTGGACAAACTGGAAGCGGTGGCTGAAACCATTCGCTCCAAGGGTGGCGATGCGCGTTACTACTCCTGCGATCTCAACAACCTGGATGCGATTGATGAGCTGTCGGCCCAGGTGCTCAAGGATCTGGGCCGGGTCGATATCCTGATCAACAACGCCGGGCGTTCGATCCGTCGTGCGGTGCTTGAGTCGCTGGACCGCTTCCACGACTTTGAGCGCACCATGCAGCTCAACTACTTCGGTTGCATTCGCCTGATCATGAATCTGCTGCCGTCGATGGTCGAGCACAATGGTGGTCAGGTCATCAACATTTCGAGTATCGGCTGTTTGTCCAACGCCGCGCGCTTCTCCGCCTATGTGGCTTCGAAGTCGGCGCTGGATGCGTACTCGCGCTGTCTCTCCGCCGAGGTCAAGCAGCACAACATCGATATCAGCACCATCTACATGCCGTTGGTGCGCACGCCGATGATCGCACCGACCAAACTGTACGACTACGCCCCGGCCTGGTCGGTGGATGATGCCGCAGACCTGGTGCTCAGTGCGGCGGTGGATCGCAAGAAGCGGGTCAAGACGGTGCTCGGCCAGGCGGCCGAACTGAGTTACGCCCTGTGGCCGCGCCTGAACGACTCGGTACTGTCACGTGCCTTCCAGCTGTTCCCGTCCTCGACGGCCGCAAAGGGTGGTGGCAAGCCGGAAGAGAAGCTCAGTCGCGAAGGCATGGCGCTGGCCTATCTGTTGCGCGGTTCGCATCTGTAGGCCACACGGTCTGGCCGCGCCGCAGGCGGCGAATGGCGAAACGCCCGGGATGGAGAGCGGCCTGCAGGTCGTTCTCCAGCGGGCTGGGTGAGTTCTCCAGCAGGCTGCACAATTGCAGGGCTGCCAGCACGGCGCCGGTGGCGCCGCGCGAGCCGTGGGCCAGATTCAGCCACAGCCCGGGCCAGTACTGCGGTGGGGCAAAATCCTGATGGCGTGGTCCGTGGCGTAGCCCAGCATAGTGGTTCTGCCACCATGCGAGATCGGGGCACGGGCCAAGAAGTGGCAGGTGGTCCGGACTGCTGATGCGCACACCGCTGTGCGCGCTGAGCACCCGGGCATGGCTGAAGCCACGCTCTGGCCAGCACGCGGCCGCCTGTTCAACCAGCTTCAGCGATTCGTGCTGTTGCAGCGTCAGGTCGCGACTGTCGGGACGGTAACTGCTGCCCAGCAAGGTGCCCGTGCCCAGGGGCAAGGCATGGATGGCGCCCCAGCGTGGCCTGCTCGACGCTGCGTTGCAGTGCGCGACCTGGCCGGCCACCGGATGGGTTGGCAAAACCACGGCATGACGCAGCGCGGCTGGCACCTCGCCACAGCACAGCAGCAGCTGATCGTAGTGGCCCTGGCCAGCATCCCAGCGTAGCTGCCACCGGCGCCCATCATGCTGTGCACTGTCGATCATCTCAGGCTGGTGATGAATCAGGGGATGGTCCAGCAACTGGCGGATCGCGTCATGGCCGTGCAGCACCCCGCAGTCGTCGTATTCATCCCAACTTTGCGGGCAGCAGCGGGCATAGAGACTACGGGCCTGTTCGAACGCGTGCTGATAGTAGCGCTGGCTGGCGCTTACGCCGTGTTCGCCGGGCTTTTCCGGCCACGCTCTGACCAGCAGGGCCGGTATGCGCTGGCTGGCCGCATCGGTGCGGCCGAACACATCCACGCGATGGCCGCGCTCGGCCAGCACGCGAGCCTGACAGGCTCCGACTATGCCGCAGCCCAGCACCGCCAGTGTCGAGGTGCTGGGCGGGGGCTGAGGTAGCTGCGCCCAGACAGGCTCGGCCCTTGTCGGCGGTGGCGTGCTGATGCGGCCGCGCAGCATGTCGCGCTTGCGCCCGAAACCGGGGCCTTTGATCACCTCGAAACCAGCCTGCGTCAGCGCACGGCGTACGTGTCCGGCGGCACTGTAGGTGGCAAAGCTGGCACCCGGCGCCGACAGCGCCGCCACCCGCTCAAGCACCACTGGCGCCCACATGGCCGGGTTGCGTGATGGGGCAAAACCGTCCAGAAACCAGGCATCGGCGCGCAGCTGAACCTGTGCCAGCGCCTCGCTCACATCGGCGCACAGCAGCAGCAACGTCACATGGGTGTCGATGTGAATGTGCTGAAAACCGGCTCGGGGTGCGGGCAAGGCGGCTATCAGCCGGTCAGCGCGCGCGCTCAGCTCGGGCCAGGCGCTGAGTGCCAGGCGCATCTGATCGGCGCTAAGCGGCTGCGCTTCCACCGAGACATAGGTCAGATGGGCATGGGGCCTGCGCTGACGGTCCCACAGCTGCCAGGTCAGCAGAAAATTCAGCCCGGTGCCGAATCCCAGTTCGGCCACGCTGAAGCGATGTTGCGTTTGGGCAAAGCGCTCGCCCAGCGCGTTGCCGTCCAGAAACACATGGCGAGACTCCGCCGCGCCGTCCTCACGCGCGTAATAGCTGTCCTGATATTGCGGATGAACCGGCAGGGTCCCGGACCAGGTCAACGGGGGCTGCTGTGGCGGGGTGTTTTTGCTCACCCGGGCAGATTACACCGCGCGTCGATGCCACAATAGAGGTCCATTGATTCGCTGAATCCGCTGCCATGCTGCAAACCGTGTGGGCCGAGCTTGATTTGTCGGCTTTGCGTCACAATCTGGCCCAGGTGCGGGCCTGCGCGCCGCGCGCGCGTGTCATGGCCATGCTCAAGGCGGATGCCTACGGCCATGGGCTGCTGACCTGCGCGCGTGCGCTGGCCGAGGAGGCGGATGGGATTGCGGTGGCGCGACTGGATGAGGCCGAGAGGCTGCGCAACGAATTGCCACACATGCCCTTGTTGCTGACCGCGTCGGCGCTGGATGACGAAGCTTTGCGCTGGTGCGCGGCCCATGCTGTAGCGATCACGCTGCACGATCACAGCGTGCTGGAGCGGATTCTGCGCATGGCGGATACGCCGCCGCTGTGGCTCAAGTTCAACAGTGGCATGAATCGGCTGGGTTTTTCCCCATCACAGTTCAAGGATGTGGCCAGACGCCTGTGCGACAAGGGCGTGCATGGGGTGATGATGAGCCATTTCGCCTGTGCCGATGAGCCGCTCAATCCGCTGACTCAGGCGCAGATTGCGGCGTTTCGTCAGGCTCATGCTGAGCACCTGCCTGACTGGCCGGCAAGCATGGCCAACTCGGCTGGGGTGATCGCCCATCCTGACAGCCATGCTGACTGGGTACGCCCGGGCATCATGCTGTATGGATCTTCGCCGATCGCCGGTGCCGATCTGGATTTGCGTCCGGTGATGACCCTCAAGGCACGGATTCTTGGTTTTCAGGACGTCGCAGCGGGTCAGTCCGTCGGCTATGGCGGCGACTGGGTGGCGTCTCGCCCTTCGCGTATCGCGACGGTGGGGATTGGCTATGGCGACGGTTATCCGCGCCGTATCGCGCCGTCGGCCCAGGCCTGGGTCAATGGCCAGCGGGTGCCGTTGGCGGGGCGCGTGTCGATGGACATGCTGGCGCTGGATGTGACGGCCGCGGGCGATGTGGCCGTGGGTGAGGTGGTCACGCTGTGGGGGCGCAACCTGCCGGTGGATGAGGTGGCAGCGCACGCGGGTACGATCAGCTACGAGCTGCTGTGCCGGGTCAAGGGGCGGGTCCAGCGGGTGATCCGCGACTAGGCCTCAGCTGTCCTCGAGTGCGGCATAGCCGCTGGCCAGATGGTCGATGAGGGCACGCACGGCCGGCAGCATGCCGCGCCGTGAGGGGAACACCGCATGGATGATTTCGGCGCGTGGCTCCCAGGCCGGCAGCACCTGCTGCAGCGCGCCGTTTTGCAGTTGTTCGTGGACCATCAGATGGGGTAGCTGAACGATACCCAGACCAGCCAGCGCGGCGCTGCGCAGGCTGAGCATGTCGGTGGTGATCAGGCGCGGTGTGTGACGGATCGAGGCCTGGGCCTCATCCGGGCCCTGCAAGTCCCAGCGGTGGGCTTCTTCGGGGCGGCCACGGGCCAGGCTGGGCAGCGCGGTGAGGTCGTCGGGGCTGTGCACCGGGGCGTGCGCGCGCAGCAGCTCCGGGCTGGCGACCAGACATTGTCCGCGTGCCGACAGCACGCGCAGCACCAGATCGCTGTCCTCCAGCGGTGGCGGGCGCACCCGTATGGCCAGATCCAGCCCTTCGCCGAGCACGTCAACACGCCGGTTGGTCGCGTCCAGCTGAAGCTGAACCTGCGGATAACGGGTCATGAAGCGGTTCAGCATCGGGCTGACGTGCACATGCAGCAGCGTAGTCGGGCAGCTCATGCGGATCAGGCCGCAGGGTTCCGAGTGGATCGCATCGATGGCCTGCTGAGCGGCTTCGGCTTCCACCAGCATGGCTTTGCAGTGGCGCAGATAGATGCGGCCGATATCGGTGACATGAAAGCGCCGCGAGGAGCGTTGGATCAGGCGAACGCCAAGGCGCTCTTCGAGCAGGGCGATGCGTCGGCTGAGCTTGGACTTGGGTATACCCAGCTCGCGTCCCGCCGGGGCAAAGCCGCCGTATTCGACGACCTGAGTGAAAAAATACAGGTCGTTCAGGTTTTGCATGGCGTTGCCTCCGTGGGACGCTGGACTTCCAGAAGCCACTCTATCGAGTCAGCGTTGCAAAACCATAGTCTTCTGGTCCGCGGAGGCAGATCAGCGCCCGCCGGTCTTGGCGGGCGCTGGCGGCTTATTTCTTGAATTTGACCAGGAAATTGAACACGAAGTTGGCAAAGCGGCCATACGGCGGCTGCAGCAGCTTCATGGCGCTGAACGGGGCCTGATAGAACACCGGGCGCATTTTCGAGAACGTGATAAAGCCTTCGTGACCGTGATAGTGGCCCATGCCGCTGGGGCCGACACCGCCGAACGGCATGTCGTGCTGGGCCACATGGTAGAGCGCGTCGTTGACCGTAACCCCGCCCGACATGGTGTCGTTGATGTACCGATCGACCAGGTTGCGGTCCTTGCTGAACGGGTAGAAAGCCAACGGGCGGTCATGATCCTGGACGTAGTTGATGACCTCGTCCGGTGAGCTGTAGTTCAGCACCATGAGCAGCGGTCCGAAGGTTTCGCGCTGGCGGATGATCATGTCCGGCGTGGTGTTCATGACCAGGTGCAGCGGGATCTTGCGAGTCTGCGGGTCCGGTTCCTGCTGGCACAGGTTGACGATGCGGGCGCCTTTGCTGCGGGCGTCGTCCAGGGTGGTCATGAGGCGCTGGTAGCTGCGCTCGTCGATCACCGAGGTGTAGTCGTTGCTGTTGATATCGGGGATGTGCTTGGCTGCCCAGGCTTGTGCGGCGCTGACAAAGTCGTCGGTTTGCGATTCGTGCACGAACACGTAATCCACGTTGGTGCAGATCTGGCCGGCGTTGAATTGCTTGACGAAGAGTATGCGCTGAACCGCCGTTTCAAGCGGGAATTTGGGGTCGATTACGGCCGGCGCCTTGCCGCCCAGCTCCAGGACCACCGGGGTCAGGTTGGCGGCGGCTGCGGCCATGACCTTGCGCCCGGTTGCGCCCGAGCCGGTGAAGAACAGCAGATCGAAGGGAATCTTCGAGAATTCGATGCCGACATCGCCGGTTTCTTCGAAGAAGCAGAGCTTGTCGGCCTCGAAATATTTGGGAGCCAGCTCGATCAGCAGGCGACTCAGGGCGATCGAGTTCTCCGACATTTTGACCATCGCCCGGTTGCCTGCGGCAAACGCGGCGGCCAGCGGGCCGAAGCTGAGGAACACCGGGAAATTCCACGGTACGATCACGCCGACGCAGCCGAGTGGTTGCGGAATGACCCGGTTGCGACCGCCAGGGAACAGGGCCATGTCGACGTGGCGCTTTTGCGGGCGCGCCCATTTCTTGACCTTCTTGATGCAGTCATTGATCGAGTCGGTGACCGAAATGACGTCGGCGAACAGGCTTTCGTTGCGGGCCCGGTTGCCATAGTCCTGGCAGATCGCATCAACGATCGCATCGCGGTTGTCGTTGAGCAGCGCTTTGAGCTGGTTGAGGTCGTGTTTGCGCTGGGCAATGGTGGGGACCGGCGCCGCGCGGTAGGCCTGGCGCTGGCGGTCGAATGCCGCGTGCAGCATCGCTGCGGTGTCATTTTGATGCAGGGGGTGTACTACGGCCATGATCGGTGTCTCCTGTCTTTGTCAGCGCACTGGCGCCTCGCATGTTCTGGACTTCGTCGGGACTGCGTGCCAGATTTGCCGCCTCCACTATTAGAACAAGTTCTGGCCTGAGGAGGCATTTCAGCACGTCAGACATTCAGAGTTTCTGACCATGACAGTGTTGACCCTTTTCCTGTCCGGTTCGCCTACCCTAAGTTAGGTTCCGGCGGTATCACTATGAACCCAGCGCCTGCCCTGCCAACGTTGTTGGAAACCAAGCTGTGCCCAGCGATTGGCGCGGCCGAGCCGATTGTGCGGGCGCAGTTGCAGTTGCCGGAGGCTTTTCGTGACGGGCGTATTTCGCTGGCCACGGTGATTGCCCCGGCCGGCTACGGCAAATCCACGGTCATGGCTCAATGGCAGCATGCGCTGGAGGATGCTGGCGTGCGCACCACCTGGCTGAACCTGGATGAGGACGACAGCGATCCTGCTCGATTTGCGCGCTATCTTGGCGGCGCTTTACGGCGCGGCGGGCTGGATGCCGGCACGGCCTTGCGTGATGCGCAGGACACCCTGCTTTCCGGTGGTATTCGCGCCGTGCTGGAGGCCTTGGCCACCGAGCTCAGCGAACTCAGTCATCGCCTGGTGCTGTTCATCGATGACGTGCATTTCGTGCGCGGTGATGAGGTACTCGAGGTGCTGCGCTGGCTGGTCAACTACGCGCCGGCGCAGGTGCAGTTCGTGCTCGGCAGCCGCGAGGATGTGCCGGTGCCACTGGGGCGCCTGCGCGTGCGTCGCAAGCTGCAGGAGTTTGGCGTCGAGGCGCTCAAGTTCAGTGACGAGGAAACCGCCGCCTTGTTGTCCAGCCGCCTGCGCGCGCAGTTGGCCGCAGCGGACATCCACAGTCTGGTGCAACGTACCGAGGGCTGGCCGGCCGGACTGGAACTGGCTGCACTGATTCTGGAGGGTGCGCAGGATCCCTCGGCGGTGGTGCGGGCTTTTGCCGGCAATGCGCAGAGCGTGATGGATTACCTCGGCGAGGTGTTGCTGGACAACCTGGATCAGCCCACCCGCGAACTGATCTTCGTGATCGCCCAGTTCAATCGCATTGATGAAGGTCTAGCCGCTGCGGCCTGTGATGCACCGCTGGCTGGGGCGCGGCTGGCCGAGCTGCATGCCCGCAACCTGTTTCTCAAACGCATGGATACGCAGGGCCGCTGGTACCGTTTTCACCATCTGGTCGGGCAGTTTTTCCGTGAGCAGGGTGAGCGCCAGTGTCCTGAACTGGCGCGCGATGCATTGATACGCGGGGCGCGCCATCTGATGGCGCAGAACCTGCCCCTGGAAGCCATACATTGCGTGATGCGTGCCCAGGCCTGGGATTTGGCCAGTCGCTGGCTTGCCGAGAATGTCGAGGAGCTGGTGTTCTCGCGGGGCTACCTGCAAACCATCATGGAATGGATGAAGCGCTTGCCACGCGAGTGGGCCGATCGCTACCCCGAAATCCATCTGCAGAACGCGTTCGCGACCATGCTCAACGGTCAGCCGGACCAGTCGCGCCTGATCCTCGACAATCTGGCCGCGCTGCGCCAGCGCCTCGCCGCCAGCGCCGAGCTGCCGCGTTCGCGGCTCGACCAGCTGGATCAGGAGCTGGCCATGCAGGAGGCGCATGTCGCCGGTCTGGGTGACCAGATGGGCGACATGATGCGCATATCCAGTGACTGGGTGCAGCGCTGGCCGCAGGCGCCGCGGGTCAATCAGGGCTCGGTGCGCAATGTGCTGGCCTTTGCCCATAAGTGCTACTCACAGATCGATCAGGGCCTGGCTGTGATCGCCGAGGGCAAGCGTCTGTTTCAGGGCACCGATGCGCACTATCTGATGTCCTGGAATCTGGCGATCGAGAGTTATCTGCATCTCAAGGGCGGGGACTTCAGCGCGGCGGCGAGCGCGGCGGAGCAGCTGCTTGAGCACATGCGCCAGCACCTGTCCTTGATGCATCAGCATGCCGGGCATGCTCATGCCGTGCTGGCCTTCGTCCACTATGAGCGTGACGAGATCGCCGCGGCTCGCGAGCACATCGACTGTATCAGCGAAAACGACAGCTACGCCCAGGCGGATTACCTGATCCTGCACCACATCACCCGGGCGCGCCTGTTGCGTCTGGACGGGGACGCCGAGGCGGGTTATCAGAGCCTGCTCAAAGGGCGTGAGATCGCCGACCGTTTTCAGCTCTCGCGTGCCGCCCTGACCCTGGCCACCGAGCAGTTCAATTGGTTGTGCCGTGATGGCCACCTTGATCAGGCGCATGAGTTGGCGCGCCGTCTGCAGCTGGATCATTGGCCGGAGCCGGACAAGGCGGTTTCGCTGGATGCGGAGAAATCGTTCCGTGTCTGCGCCCGTTTGCAGCTCATGCGTGACCCGCTGGATGCCGCTGAGCGTCTGAACCCGGCGATCACGCGTTGTCGTGATCTGGGGCTGGCCCGCCGCGAGACTGAGTTGCTGGTTCTGCAGGTGCTGGCGTTGTCTGCGGCAGAGAAACCGGTTCAAGCTCAGCACCGGCTGGCCGAGGCCTTATTGCTTGGTGCGGAGCACGGCTATGTGCGTTTGTTTGTGGATGAGGGCGAGGTGCTGCAACCTGTGCTCAATCGGCTAGAACTGACCCCGGATCAGCAGGCCGCAGCGCACCTGCTCCGCCGACTCACGCAGTGCGCGGTCGCCACGCCGCTCAAGCCTGTTGCAGCGGCCAGCGTGAACGGACTGTTTGAAGAACTGACCAAACGCGAGCGGCAGATTCTGCGTCGCCTGCAATCCGATCTCAGCAACCGCGAGATCGCCGAGGCCATTTTTGTCTCTGAAGGCACGCTCAAATGGCACCTGCATAACATCTACGGCAAGCTCGGGGTCAAGAACCGCTCCGGTGCGCTGGTTCGCGCGCTGGAGTTGGGTCTGATCTGAATCGGCAGCCGTAAAAACCTCACTTTGGTTAGGCGATGGGGCACCTGCGCCTGCCAATAATCGGCCTGACTACGCTTTGCGTCAGCAAAGCAGAACCGTGGGAGGCCGAGATGAAGCAGACACAGCAGCACGATTACGACTATGTCATCGTGGGTTCAGGGTTTGGTGGCAGCGTGTCCGCCTATCGTTTGAGCCGCAAAGGCTACAAGGTCCTGGTCGTCGAGCAGGGTCGACGCTGGACGCCGGACAATCTGCCCAAGACCAATTGGCGCTTCTGGGATTACCTGTGGATGCCGCTGCTGGCCCTGCGCGGTTTTCTCAGCCTGCGTCTGTTCAAGCATGTGATGATCCTGCATGGCAATGCCGTCGGTGGTGGATCGATCACCTATGCTCAGACGCTGCTGGTGCCGCCGGATTCGGTCTGGAAGGACGGTAACTGGGCGGGGCTTGATCAATGGCAGGCCTGCATGCCGGAACACTACGCCACGGCCAAGCGCATGCTTGGGGTCACTGAAAACAAACGCCCGGGGCCGGCCGATGCGCGGTTGCGTGAGATGGCGCGGATGGTCGGGGTTGAAGAGAGCTTTTACTACACTCAGGTCGGCGTGTTTTTCGGCAAGGACGGTGATGCTGCCGGGACGCAGTACCCGGACCCGTACTTCGACGGCCAGGGGCCGGCACGCAAGTCGTGCATCGGCTGTGGCGCGTGCATGGTTGGCTGCCGGCATGACGCCAAGAATACGCTGGATAAGAACTACCTGTATCTGGCCGAGCAACAGGGCGTACAAGTGCAGGCCCAAACCCGGGTCGTCGATGTACAACCGCTGAACGGTCAGGCCGACGGCCGCGATGGCTATGTCGTGACCAGCGTGCCGGCCTTTGCTCGCTTGTTTAAAAAACGTCAGCAGGTGACCGCCGCCAACGTGATATTCGCAGCTTCGTCATTGGGCACCCAGGGTTTGCTGTTTGATCTGAAAGAACGTGGCTCACTGCCCAACATCTCGGATGATCTGGGCAAGCGTGTGCGAACCAACGCGGAATCCATCCTGGGGGTGCGCTATCCCGGCACGCGCGAGGACCTGTCCAAGGGTGTGGCCATCGGCTCCGGCATTTATATTGATGAGCACACCCATATCGAGGTGTTTCGCTACCCCGACGGCTCCAATCTAATGAGTGCCCTGTTCACCGTGCTGACCGGTGGGCGCGCCGGTGTTGCCCGGGTTGCCTACTGGCTGGGTGCGATGCTCAGGCTGTTGCTGCGTAGCCCGGTGCGAGGCCTGCGCGCGTTGCTGCCCTGGAGATGGGCGCGAGAGACTATGGGGTTTCTGGTCATGCAGACGCTTGAAGGGCATATCGACATGCGCTGGCAGCGGCGTTGGTATTGGCCATTCCGCAAAACGCTGACCTCGCACGGCGAGCCGATCCCGACCTTCATTCCCGAAGCCAACGCGTTCACCGAGAAAGTCGCCAAGGCCACCGGCGGTGTGGGCTTGTCGTCGATGAGCGAGATTGCCTTCAATGTGCCGATGACCGCGCATTGCATGGGCGGCTGTGCCATGGCCGACAGTCCTGAGCGCGGCGTGATTGACGCGCAGAACCGGATCTTCAACTACCGTGGCTTGTACGTCGTGGACGGCTCCATGCTGTCGGCCAATCTGGGCGTTAACCCGAGCCTTACCATCACCGCCCTGGCTGAGCGCGCGATGAGCTTCATTCCGCATAAGAGCGCACGCCCTGGCGACTCTGCTCAGGCAGGTGCAGACGCGGCCAGCGCGCATGCCAGCCCGCGCCAAGCCGCGTGAGCGTTACGCTTGGCCTTGCCCCATGCATGCGGATGCTGGGTTTCGGTGTCCCCCGCTTGCGGTGCGCGACATACGGACGCATGTGAGCTAAAATCCGCCGGCCATAGCGCTCGTAGCTCAGTTGGATAGAGTGTCGGTTTCCGAAGCCGAAGGTCGCAGGTTCGATTCCTGCCGGGCGCACCAGATTTTCGATTCATGCTGGGCATGAATGTCCAGTTCACGCTGCGTTGGGGCGCGGCTTAGCGGAACTTAAGATGTCTACAGATCAAGCTGCTGTTGTTGAAGACCATAGTCACGACCGGATTTTTGTGGTCACGTTTCTCGCCGTGCTGGGGGTGCTGGTGGGGATTGCTGTCCTGATTGGTGTTATTGCCAATTCGATCGACGCAGAGGGTGAAATGGAGCCCGTGGCGTTGCAGCGGACGGCTGAGCGGCTTGAGCCCATCGGCGCGGTTTATACCGATGCATCGCAAGTGCCGGCGGCTCCGGCACCCAAAGCAGACGCGTCGCGCAGCACCCAAGAGATCGTTCAGAACGTATGTGGCGCCTGCCACAACACCGGTTTGCTGGACGCGCCCAAGATTGGTGATGCTGCTGACTGGGCGGCCCGCAAGGACGCCGCCGGCGGCCTTGACGGATTGGTTGCTGCTGCGATCAATGGGGTCGGTTCGATGCCGGCTCGCGGTGGTGATGCGTCGCTGACTGACGAACAAGTGCGTGCAGCCGTCGAGGCGATGCTCAAATAAGCCGTAAAAACGGCATGAATTAGGATGGGGGACAAGCTGGAAATGATGCGGCAGGACCGTGATTTTTCTTGCTTTTCCGGTGTAAACTGCTTGATGATGACGTCGCGCGGCGTGCGCGGCTACCGATTCACTCGATAAATTGAAGGGATTACTTCGCATGAAAATCACATTCGCAGGTGGCTTGGGAGTCGCCGCTATGGCGCTGGCGTCCTCGATGGCGCACGCTGGAGAGGGTAAGAGCTTTGGCACCGTTTCTGGCAACATCGATTTTGCCTCCGAATACGTGTTCCGCGGCCTGCCGAGCAGTGGCAACTCTGCTGCGGTTTCGGGTGGACTGGACTGGAACTACAACAGCGTGTACGCCGGCACCTGGATGTCCAACGTAGGTAACGACACCTCCGGTAACGAAGTTGACCTGTACGCGGGCATCACCGCTGGCGACTTCGACTTCGGTGCGATTGCTTACCTGTACCCGGCCTCCCCGACCATGCGTGAGGACAAAATCCTTGAGCTCTATGCGGGTTACAACAAAGGCATGCTGTCCGGTTACGTGTACTACGGTGTGAACAGCGCCGGTCGTGCCGATGACGACTACATCTACCTGGATGCCAACCTGACCGCACCGGTCAGCGATACCATCGATCTGAGCCTGCACATGGGCTACACGATCTTCCACGGCAAGACCTACGACTTCGGCAACCCGGACTACATGGACGACATGTTTGATGCCGGTGTCAAAATCAGCCACGCCAGTGGTTTGTGGGTTGGTGTGACCAGCATTTTCGAAAGCAACACGGTTCGTGGATACAAGCGTCCGCGCGTAAATATCGGCTATTCGATGACGTTTGACGACATTTACGACATCGTGCTTAATCTGTAACTGATTGAGCCAAATTGGTGCAAAGGCCCGCTTCGGCGGGCCTTTTGCGTTGTGGCTCTTGCATTTGTGCGGCGCACACTTGCAGGATTATGCGTAAGTGTATAATTTTTCGGCTCTAACGAAATTCTGGCCTGGCTTTTGCTATAGCCAGGGCTGATTCTCGCACCAGCATCAAGTGGGTACATTTAATGTTCAAAGTTCTTAGCCTCGGAGCTGCGGCGGTCGCGTTGACCCTGTCAGCTGCGGCCACGGCAGATACCCTGGGCTCGGCCATGCAGCAGCAAAAGCGCATGGACTCGGCCGCCAAGGATTCTCAGAAGCGCATCGACAAGCTCGATGATGAAGCACAAAAACTGCTCGCGGAGTACCGCTACGTGACGCGTGAGACCACCAGTCTCAAGCGCTACAACGAGCAGATGGAGCGCCAGATTGGTTCACAGCTGAGCGAGATGGAATCCATCCGCACTCAGTTGGAGCAAATCAACGACGTCAGCCGCGAAGTCATCCCGATGATGCTGCGCATGATTGATACGCTCGACAAGTTCATTGAACTGGACATCCCCTTCCTGCAGGAAGAGCGCAGCATGCGTGTGGCATCCCTGCACGAGATCATGGATCGCGCCGACGTGTCGACGTCCGAAAAGTACCGTCGCATCGTCGAGGCCTATCAGATCGAAATGGAATACGCCCGCACCATCGAGGCCTATCAGGCTGAGCTGGATGCCGAGGGCCAGACCCGCACGGTGGATTTCCTGCGCATCGGCCGTATCGCGCTGATGTACCAGACCCTGGATGGCGAGGAAACCGGCTACTACAACACCGAAACCGGCCAGTGGGCCAAACTCGGTGGTGCGTATGAAGCACCGGTGCGTAACGGATTGCGTATTGCACGCAAACAGGCTGCGCCGAACATTCTGACTGTGCCGGTTGCGGCGCCGAAAGATCTGTGAGGCGGGTGGCGACAATGATGAACAAACGAATTTTGATCGCAGCCCTTTTGGGCGTTTTCGCAAGCCAGGCTCCGGCACAGGGTGATCCGCTGATGGATCTGCTTCAGCAGACCCGCAATGCGCGTGCTGCAGAGCAGGCAGAGAACAAGCGCCGTGAGGCTGAGTTCCGCGCCAACCGTGACCAGCAGGCCACCCTGCTGCGTCAGGCCAAAGCAGAGAAAGACGCCACCGAAAAGCGTTCGGAACAGCTGATCGCTGATTTCGAGAAGAACGAAAAGGACCTGTCCGAGCTGGAAACCGCGCTGAACCAGAAGATTGGTCAGCTGGGTGAAATGTTTGGCGTGGTTCGTCAGGTTGCTGGTGATCTGCGCGGCATCGTCGGCGGCTCTTATGTGTCGTCGCAGCCGGATACCGAAGGGCGTGAAGATTTCCTCGAGGAGCTGGGTCGCAGCAAAGAATTGCCGTCGATCGAGAAGCTCGAACGTCTGTGGTTCGAGCTACAGCGCGAAATGACCGAAGGCGGTCGCGTGGTGGCCTATTCTGCGCCGGTGATCAACCCGGATGGCACCGAAACCGCCCGTGACGTTGTCCGAGTGGGTACCTTTGCCGCGGTCAGCGATGGCAAATTCCTGATTTACCCGCCGGATACGGACAAGTTGACCGAACTGAAGCGCCAGCCGCAGGGCCGCTACCTGGGCATGGCTTCGGATCTGGAAGGCGCCAGCGAAGGCCCTGTACGCATGGCCATCGACCCGACCCGTGGCGCACTGTTGTCAGTCATCGTCCAGGCGCCGGGTATCGGCGAGCGCATCAATCAGGGCTCGTGGATCGGTTACATCATCATTGGCGTGGGTGCGATTGGTCTGCTGCTGGCAGTCTGGCGTGGTCTGGCGCTGATGAGCATCGGTGGCGCGATGAAGCGTCAGCGTGGTGACAAGGCGCGTGACGACAACCCGCTGGGTCGTGTGATGCTGGCCGGCGAGCAGGTGCGTAACGCGGATCTGGAAACTGTCGAATCCAAGCTGGACGAAGCCATCATCAAGGAAACGCCGGCGCTTGAGCGTTGGCTGCCGCTGCTCAAGATCATTGCCGCTGTGGCGCCGTTGCTGGGTCTGCTGGGTACCGTCACCGGTATGATCGTGACCTTCCAGGCCATTACCCTGTTCGGTACCGGTGATCCGAAGCTGATGGCCGGCGGTATTTCGCAGGCGCTGGTGACCACCGTGCTGGGTCTGGTTGTGGCGATTCCGATGGTCTTCCTGCACAGCGTGCTGGCCGCCCGGAGTAAAGCCCTGATCCAGATTCTGGAAGAAGAAAGTGCCGGTCTGGTCGCGGAACGCTCTGAGAGCGCCGGAGCGGCCTAATGGACTTCTTCACGGCCATTCGCGATTTTCTTGAAGCGGGCGGCGGTGTCCTGTGGGTGATCCTGTTTGCGGCGATTCTGATGTGGGGGTTGATCCTGGAGCGATTGACCTACTTCCGCACAGACTTTCCGCGCATGACCCGCGAGGTGATCGAGCAATGGCGCAAACGCCCTGAGTTCGATTCCTGGCAGTCGCGGCAAATTCGTCGCGCCAAGGTCTCGCAGGTCAGCCGGGAAGCCAATCGCAATATCGCCGCGATCAAGACCATCGTTGCTCTGTGTCCGTTGCTCGGCTTGCTGGGCACGGTCACCGGCATGATCCAGGTCTTTGATGTCATGGCCGCACTGGGCACAGGTAATGCCCGGGCCATGGCGTCGGGCATCTTCAAGGCCACTATTCCGACCATGGCCGGCATGGTCGTGGCGTTGTCCGGAATCTATTTCGGGACCCATTTCCCGCACGTCGTTCGTCGTGAAACCGACTACCTGAACGACGAGCTGGGTGTGCATGAGAGTAATTAAGAGATGAGAAGGAAACATCACGGCACCGCTGAGGAAGCCGATATCGACATGACCCCGATGCTCGACATCGTGTTCATCATGTTGATCTTCTTCATCGTCACCACCAGTTTCGTCAAGGAAACCGGTATCGATGTCAGCCGGCCGCAGGCCAGCACCACCGAACGCCAGGAGCGCGGCAACATCCTGATCGCGATCAAGCCCAACGGTGATGTGTGGATCGCCAAGCGCAAAGTCGAATTGCGTGCGGTGCGGGCCAACGTTGAGCGTCTGCATGCGGAAAATCCCGAAGGCACGGTGGTGATCATCGCCGATAAGGAAGCGCAGACCGGCACCTTGGTGGAGGTCATGGACCAGGTCCGTCTGGCGGGCGTGTACAACGTCTCCATTGCGGCCCAGAACCCCTGATCTGCGATGCGTCGTATTCTGATAGCCACGGTTGGTGCGGTTGTGATTGGCCTGACATTGTTCTGGTTCATGCACGCCCTGATCACCGGTTCCGCCAAGGAAGTCAAAAAGACTGACGACCTGGGCGGAATCGAGTTCGTGCGCCTCAAGCGTGACGAGAGCCTGGAAACACGCTCTCGCGAGGTGCCCAAGAAGCCGCCACCGCCGAAAAAGCCGCCACCTCCGCCGAAGATGAAAACGGCCCAGGTGAACAAGCCCAATCCGCAACCCCAGCAGATGAACATTCCGAATGTGAAACTGCCGGTCAACACCGGGTCCGGTCCGTTCCTGGGCAGTTATGCCAAGGCTTCGGATTTCACCGGTGACGGTGAGTTGATCCCGCTGGTCCGTATCGCGCCACAGTATCCGCGCAATGCGGCGCGCGACGGCATCGAAGGCTGGGTGAAGATGCGCTTCACCATCAATCCGGATGGCACGGTCAGCGATCCGGACGTGGTTGAGTCACAGCCTCGCCGCGTGTTCGACAGCGCCGCCCGCCGGGCCATACTGCGCTGGAAGTTCAAACCGCGTGTTGTGGACGGTAAACCGGTTGCCCATCAGGGCGTACAGACCATCGAGTTCAAGATGGGGGGTGAGTGATGCTGCGTAAATGTGCACGCTATCTCGTGCTTGCCATCGGCATGATGCTGGTCACCGGTGCGCACGCTCAGACCATGTCCGAGCTGACCTACAAGCGCCTGTCCAAAATTCACGAGCTGATTGGTGAAGAGCAGTACGCCGAAGGGCTGGAGCGTCTGGACAAGCTGGTTGCCTCGGTGCGGCGTAACGCCTACGAACATGCCATGGTGCTGCAAACCTACGGGTTTATCTGGGCTCAACGTGGTGATTACGGCAAGGCCGCCAGCTATTTCCAGCAAGCCATTGACCTAGGCGCGTTGCCGGATGCTCAGGTTGAGCAGATGAAATACAGCCTGGGGCAGTTCCATGTCGCGGTCGAGGAATACCGCGAAGGTATCAAGGTGCTCAATGCCTACATCAAGAGCGCCAAGACACCGGTCCCACCGGAAGCATATGTACTGCTGGCCACGGCCTATGCACAGCTGAGCCAGTATCGCAATGCGTTGCCGCCGTTGAGCAAGGCCATCTCAGAGTCCAAAGATCCCAAGGAGCCGTGGTTCCAGCTCAAACTGGCCATGCATTATGAGCTCAAGGATTACTCCAACAGCGCCAAGACCCTGCTCGAAATGGTCGCACGCTTCCCGGTCAAGAAGGACTACTGGAAGCAGCTTTCAGGGATGTTTCTGGAACTGAGCAAGGAGCAGGATGCTCTCGCCATTCTGGCGCTGGCCGAACGCCAGGGCATGTTGGATGAGAGCAAGGAACTGATCAATCTGACCAACCTGTTCATGTTTGTGGACATTCCGTACAAAGCCGGGCAGACCCTGCGTGCGGCCATGCAAGACGGTCAGGTGCCGAAAACGGCTGATAACTACGAGTTACTGGCCAATGCCTGGCTGAGCGCCAAGGAGTTTGATCTGGCGATCAACGCTCTGGAGCAAGCGGCGAAAACCACCGATGACGGGGAACTGGTTTTGCGTCTGGCCTATCTGTATGTCGAGAAGGAGGCCTGGAGCAAGGTCATCCCGACGCTGGAAAAGGCGCGCAAACTGGGTGTCGATAAACCGGGCGATACGGCGCTGCTGCAGGGCATTGCAGCCACCGAACTGGGTGATCACGATGCCGCGATCAAAGCGTTCTCTGTGGCCATGAAGTACGAGGACACCAAGTCGCAGGCCGCCGCCTGGTTGCAGCACGCGATGGGAGAGCGTGCCGCTGCCAACGAGTCATAGGCTGACGCCACCTTGCGGTGGCGTTTGTCTTTTTGATGCTTGATTTTGCACTCGACACGTTCATCACGTTTTTTGTGGTGATTGATCCGATCGGGCTGGCGCCTGTTTTTGTCGGCCTGACCACGGGGGCGACGGCGCAGTTTCGGCGCCAGATGGCGGTGCGAGGAACGCTCATTGGGGCGGGCATTCTGATCGGTTTTGCAGCGCTGGGTGGGGTGCTGCTGGATGCCATGGGGATTGGTCTGCCGGCTTTGCGTATCGCGGGTGGGATTTTGCTGTTCCTGGTCGCCATCGACATGCTGTTTGCGCGTCAATCCGGTTTGCGCTCAACCACTGAGAGCGAAACCGAAGAAGCTCACTTCCGCCCGGATATCTCAGTGTTCCCGATCGGGATACCGCTGATCGCCGGGCCGGGTGCCATCACCACGGTGCTGCTGATGGTCAGCGGGGCTGACGGTGACTGGACGCGGATTGGTGTCGGCATGAGCATCATGCTGGTCGTGATCGGGATGGCGCTGATCGCGTTGCTGGCTGCTAGCGCACTGACCCGCCTGCTGGGTGAGATTGGCTCGAATGTCATTTCGCGGGTGCTGGGTGTCATTTTGTCCGCGCTGGCGGTGCAGTTTGTGATCACTGGTCTCGCCTCATTGGGGCTGGTGATGGGGAAAACATAGGAGACGCGTAATGCGCAAACATCTGCTGGCCGGGCTCGTCCTGTTGCTGAGTGCCGGGGTTGGGCAGGCCCAGACGTCGCCGGTGACCAATGACCAAGCGAATGCGCGCTACAACAGTGTGCTTAACCAGTTAGGGCGCCAGGACCTGATCATGTCGCCACGGGTCAATCGCCTGATTGGCTGGCCAGGCCCCAGCGTGAGCGGTCTGAGCGATGCCGATCAGCTGGATATTCTGCTCAACGGCTACTGGGACTGGGTCATGCAAACCCAGCCCGAGTGGGCCACGTTTCTGGGATATCCGGGGCAGAACAGCCGCTGGTCGGAGCTGACGCCACAGGCTCTTCAGGCGCTCCAGGCGCTGGAGCAGCGCAGCTTGCAACTGGCCGAACAGATCGATGCGGAAAGCCTGGACGAGCAGCGCAGGCTCAATCTCGAGCTGTTCCTTTTCCAGCTGCGCGGCAGCGTCCGTGGACACGCCTTCCCGACCGACCTCATGCCGGTGGATGCCATGAATGGGGTGCAGGCCGGCATGTCCCAGGTGTTGGGCGCCATGCCGCTGCAGACGCCGAACCAGCGGGCGGATTACCTGCAGCGCGTGCAGGCCATTCCCACACTGCTGGCACAAACCCGCAGCTTGATGGAGCAAGGTCTCAAGCAGGGCATCACCCCGCCACGGGCGACCCTGCACAAGGTGGCAGCGCAGATTCGCGCGCTGAATCCGGCAGAAGCCAGCGACAGTCCGCTGATGCGGCCGTTGTTCCAGGCGTTGGGCGATGACGCGCGCCATGCCGCGCTGCGCGATCAGGCGCGCGCTGTGTATCTGAATGAAGTGCGTCCCGCTGTGGCCGCTTTTGCCAGCTACTTTGAAGAGGATTACCTGCCCAACACGGTGACCGCCACAGGCCTTGAGACCTTGCCTGATGGTGAAGCCTGGTACGCCTGGCGTGTCAGCCAGATGACCACGCTGGAGCTGTCGGCAGAGCAAATCCACCAGATTGGGCTGGATGAGGTTGCCCGCATCCGCGCCGCCATGCAGCAGGCCATGGCCGATGCCGGCTTCAAGGGCAAGGACATCACCGCCTTTGCGCGCCATCTGAGCCGGGACAAGCGCAACTTTTACACCCAGGCGGATGATCTGCTGCGTGATTACCGCGCCCTGGCCAAGCAGGCCGATGCGGCTTTGCCACGTCTGTTCTCTCGCTATCCGTCTTTGCCCTACGCGGTCGAGCCGGTGCCGGCGTTTCTCGCCGAAGGACAGCCGGTGGCGTATTACCTGCCCGGTTCCAGCGAAGGCGGCCGCCCTGGGACGTTCTTCGTCAACACCAGCACGCTTAAGGATATGCCGCGCTACGAGATGCAGGCTTTACTGCTGCATGAAGCGGTGCCCGGGCACCATTTCCAGATTGCCCTGGCCCAGGAGCAGGGTGATCTTCCCGACTTCCGCCGCAATGCCTACTTCACCGCCTATATCGAAGGTTGGGGGCTGTATGCCGAAAGCCTGGGCGAAGAGATCGGTTTCTACACCACCCCGCAGGAACGTTTCGGCGCATTGACCTTCGAAATGTGGCGTGCCGTGCGTCTGGTGGTGGACACCGGTCTGCACGCCATGGGCTGGAGCCGCCAGCAGGCGATCGATTACTTCCAGGCGCAGACCGGTCATGGCCTGGATCGGGTCACGACCGAGGTTGATCGCTATCTGGTGATGCCCGGACAGGCGCTGGCCTACAAGATGGGCCAGCTCAAAATTACCGAACTGCGCCGTCGCGCCGAGTCCGCTCTGGGCGAGGCATTCGATGTGCGCGCATTTCACGACGCGGTGCTCGCCCAGGGGGCTTTACCCCTGCCCGTGCTTGAGGCGCGTATCGAGGCGTGGATAAGCCAACAGCAGGACCAAGCTTCATGAGATCAGGTTTGATAGCCGCGTTGCTGACATGCATGTTTGCAACGCCCCTTGCGGCACAGCAACTGGCCGCTGAGCAGATTTTGCACAAGGGCAATGGGGCGGAACCCCAGTCTCTGGATCCGCACAAGGCTGAGGGCGTGCCCTCATCCAACATCATGCGTGACCTGTATGAAGGCCTGACCTCGGAAGCGCCAAACGGGGATGTTATTCCAGGCGCTGCGAGTCGCTGGGACATCAGTGCCGATGGCACCGAATACGTGTTCCATCTGCGCCCGCAGGCGCGCTGGTCCAATGGTGATCCGGTTGTGGCCGAAGATTTCGTGGTCGGCTTGCGGCGCAGTGCCGACCCGGCCACTTTGTCGCATTACTCGCAGATCCTCTCATCGATCAAGAACGCCGAGGCGGTCACCGCCGGCCAGGTGCCCCCCGAGGAGTTGGCGGTGGAAGCGCTGGACGACCACACGCTGAAGATCGTGCTCAAGGCACCAACGCCGTATTTCCTGGGGCTGCTCAATCACTCGTCGACCTTCCCGATCAATCGCCGGGCCTACCAGGAGCACGGCGCACGCTTTGCCCGGGTCGGCAATCTGGTGGGCAATGGCGCCTACCGGCTCAAGGACTGGGTGGTGCAATCGCACATCGAGCTGGAGCGCAATCCGCTGTACTGGGACAACGCCAACACCACCATTGAGCGGGTCTACTATCACGCGACCGAAGATCAGTCTTCGGAGCTCAAACGCTACCGCGCGGGTGAACTGGACTGGACGCATGAGGTGCCGCTCAATCAGGTCCGATGGATACGCGAGAATCTCAATGACGAGTTCTACGTATCCACCTATCTGGGCACGTATTACTACGGCTTCAATCTGACCCAGCCGCCGTTCAAGGCCAACCGCACCTTGCGCCGGGCGTTGTCGATGGCAATTGATCGCGAGATTCTGGTCAACAAGGTTACCCGCCTGGGCGAGCAACCGGCCTATTCCTGGGTGCCGCCGGGCATCAGCCATTACGCCGCGCAGGTGCCGGAGTGGGCCAGCTGGCCGCAGGAGAAGAAGCTGGCCGAGGCCCGCCGCCTGTATGCCGAGGCCGGCTACAGCAAGGACAAGCCGCTGCACATCGAGCTGCGCTACAACACCAGCGAAAACCACAAGAAAGTGGCCATTGCGGTGGCGGCCATGCTCAAGCAGTCGCTGGGCGTGCGCGTCAACCTGATCAATCAGGAGTGGAAGGTGTTTTTGGAAACGCGCAAGCAGAAACGCGTGACCGAGCTGTTCCGCGCCGGTTGGATTGGTGACTACAACGACGCCTACACCTTCTCCGAATTGCTGCATTCCAAGCATGGCATCAACGATCAGGGCTACAACAACCCCGAATATGACGCCCTGCTGGAGCAGGCCTCGGTCGAGGGCGATTTCGACAAGCGCCGGGCCCTGCTGGAAAAGGCCGAGCGCCTGATGCTGGAAGATCAGCCCATCATGCCGATCTACTTCTACGTCAACAAACGGCTGGTCAAACCTTACGTGGCCGGCTTCGAGCCCAACATCATGGACCACCACTACACCAAGAACATGCGCATCCTCGCGCATTGATCGGTCGACCACCATGCTTCAATACGCATTCAAACGTTTGCTTGGCGCGATTCCCACCTTACTGGTGCTGATCACGCTGGCTTTTTTCATGATCCGTATCGCGCCCGGCGGGCCGTTCGACACGGAAAAGTCCCTGCCGCCGGAGATCGAGGCCAACCTCAACGCGGCATACCATCTGGACGAACCGCTGATCCAGCAATATGGGCGCTATCTGCTGCAAATCTTGCAGGGTGATTTCGGGCCGTCCTTTCAGTACAAGGACTTCACCGTCAACGAACTGATCGCCTCGGGTTTTCCGGTCAGCCTGACCATCGGTGGATTGTCCATGCTGCTGGCGGTGCTGTTCGGCAGCGCCTTCGGCATCATCGCCGCGCTGCGTCAGAACCGGCCCACCGACTATGCGGTGATGACGGTGGCGATGACCGGCATCTCGATTCCCAATTTCGTGATTGCACCGCTGCTCATCCTGCTGTTTGCCGTAACCCTGGGCTGGCTGCCCGCTGGCGGCTGGGACGGTGACGGACTGGGCAAGGTGGTGATGCCGGTGATTGCACTGGCGCTGCCGCAGATTGCCTATATCTCGCGTCTCATGCGCGGCAGCATGATTGAGGTCCTGCGCAGCAACTTCATCCGCACCGCGCGGGCCAAGGGCCTGTCGGAAACCCGCATCATCCTGCGCCATGCCTTGCGTCCGGCCTTCCTGCCGGTGCTGTCCTACCTGGGGCCGGCCAGCGCCGCGGTGATCACCGGTTCAGTGGTGATCGAGAAGATTTTCGGCATTCCCGGCCTGGGGCGTTACTTCGTTCAGGGCGCACTGAACCGTGATTACACCCTGGTCATGGGGGTGGTGGTGTTCTACGGCATGCTCATCATCGTGTTCAATTTCATCGTCGACCTGCTCTACGGCGCGCTCGACCCGAAGGTGCGTTATGACTGAAGCAAGCTCAACCCTTATGGCCAGCGCCGAACTGGCCGAGGACGTGCGCGGGCGCAGCCTGTGGTTCGATGCCTGGCGCCGTCTGCGCCGTAACAAGGCCGCCCTGACCGCCGGCGTGCTGCTGCTGGTCATGACCTTGCTGGTGCTTATCGGACCGGCGCTGTCGCCGTACACCTTCGATTTCACCGACTGGGATCATGTGTCGGAGCCGCCCAGCCTGGAAACCCAGCATTATTTCGGCACCGATGCCGTTGGTCGCGATCTGTTCGTGCGCACCCTGCACGGCGGGCGCATCTCGCTGCTGATCGGGGTTGTGGCCACGCTGGTCAGCCTGATCATCGGCATTGCTTACGGGGCCACGGCCGGCTATCTCGGGGGGCGTATCGACAATCTGATGATGCGTATTGTCGACATCCTCTACGCCATGCCGTTCATGTTCTTCGTGATCCTGCTGATGGTCTTTTTCGGGCGCAACATCCTGCTCATATTTGTCGCCATCGGGGCGATCAACTGGCTGGATATGGCACGCATTGTGCGCGGGCAGACGATCTCGCTGAAGCAGCGTGAATTTGTCGAGGCGGCGGTGGCCTGCGGGGTGTCCACGCCGCGCATCATCTTCCGCCACATCGTGCCCAATCTGCTCGGAGTGGTGATCGTCTACGTGACCCTGACCATTCCCCAGGTCATCCTGGTGGAATCGTTCTTGAGCTTCCTCGGGCTCGGGGTGCAGGAGCCGTTCACCAGCTGGGGCGCACTGGTCAATGAAGGCGCTCAGGAAATGGAGTCTGCCCTCTGGATGCTGGTGTTTCCGGCCAGCTTCCTGGCCCTGACGCTGTTCTGTTTCAACTTCATCGGAGATGGTCTGCGCGATGCGCTGGACCCCAAGGATCGATGAGCAACAATATTCTCGAAGTGCATAACCTGTCGGTGCGTTTTCAGACCGACGATGGTGAGGTTGAGGCCGTCAATGGCGTCAATTTCAGTCTCGCCCCGGGCGAAACTCTGGGTATCGTCGGCGAGTCCGGCTCCGGAAAAAGCCAGACCGTGCTGTCGGTGATGGGGCTGCTGGCCGCTAACGGCAAGGCCGGTGGCAAGGTGGTCTTTCAGGGCGCCGATCTGCTGGGTATGCCGGCACGCGAACTCAATCGAGTTCGTGGTTCGTCCATCGGCATGATCTTTCAGGATCCGATGACCTCGCTCAACCCGTACATGCGGATCAGCGAGCAATTGACCGAATCGCTGATTCTGCACCGTGGCATGTCCAAGAAGGATGCCCTGGCACGGGCCATCGAAGTGCTTGATGCGGTGCATATTCCCGATGCCAGGAACCGTGTGCACTATTACCCGCACGAGTTTTCCGGCGGTATGCGTCAGCGCGTGATGATTGCCATGGCCCTGTTGTGCAAGCCCGAGTTGATCATCGCCGACGAGCCGACCACCGCGCTGGATGTCACCGTTCAGGCTCAGATTCTCAATCTGCTGGGCGAGCTGCGTGACGACTTCGGTGTGGCCATCATTTTGATCACCCACGATCTGGGTGTGGTGGCGGGGCTGTGCGACCACGTCATGGTCATGTACGGCGGACAGGTGATGGAATACGGTGCACTGGAACCGATTTTCGCCAATCCCACCCATCCGTATACCCGCGGACTGTTGCGTTCGGTGCCTCGGCTGGATGATGCCGGCGCCTCGGCCTTGCAGACCATTCCGGGCAATCCGCCGGATCTGATGCACCTGCCGCCGGGTTGTCCGTTCGGCCCGCGTTGTGGTGATCAGCGTGAGCTGTGCAGCCACAACCGGCCGGTGCTTGAGTTTGCCCATGACGGCCATGCGCGCGCCTGCCACGTGCCGCTGGAGGAATTGCGATGAGTCAGCCCCTGCTGCGTCTTGAGGACGTACATGTGCATTTTCCGATCGCCCAGGGCTTGCTCAAGCCGCCGCGTCATCTGCGCGCGGTGAACGGGGTCAGCCTGGCGGTCGAGCCGGGGACCACCCTGGGCATCGTGGGTGAATCCGGCTGCGGCAAATCGACTCTGGCGCGTGCCATCCTGGGTATCCATCCGCCAACCCACGGCAAAATCTGGCTGGGCGATCAGGAGCTGACCAGCATGGCGCCCAAGCCATTGCGGGCCATGCGTAAACGCATGCAGATTGTGTTCCAGGACCCGCTGGCATCGTTGAATCCGCGCATGACCATCGGCGAGGCCATCATGGAGCCGCTGCGCGTGTTCTTCCCCGAGATGTCGGCGCTGCAGCGCAAGCGCAAGGCTCAGGCCATGATGGAACGAGTGGGCCTGCTGCCTAACCAGATCAACCGCTACCCGCACGAGTTTTCCGGTGGCCAGTGCCAGCGCGTGGGTATCGCTCGTGCCCTGGTTGTGGAGCCTGAACTGCTGCTGTGTGACGAACCGGTCAGTGCACTGGATGTGTCGATTCAGGCCCAGATCGTCAATCTGCTGATGGAGCTCAAGCAGGACATGGGCCTGACCATGCTGTTCATTGCCCATGATCTGTCGGTGGTGCGCCACATCAGTGACCGGGTCATGGTCATGTACCTGGGCAAGGTCGCTGAACAAGCTGAGCGTGATGCGCTCTATCAGGCGCCTGCCCATCCTTACACCCAGGCCCTGATCGAGTCCGTGCCGGTGCCCGACCCGGTTATCGAGCGTGGCAAGAGTCGAGCGCCGCTCAGTGGCGACCTGCCGTCACCGCTGAATCCGCCATCGGGCTGCACCTTCCGCACCCGTTGTCCCAAGGCCCAGTCGGCTTGCGCCACGGATGTACCGGAACTGCGTGAGCACCATGGCGGACAGGGCGCGGTGGCCTGTCACTTCGCGTAGAATCACGACCTGGAAATCTTGAACAACGGAGTATTGTCATGAACAAGCAGATTGTGGCGTTTGCCCTGCTTGCCGGCGTGTCGGGTGTTAGCGCCGCCGCCAGCGAAGTCAATCTGGGCATGTCCTCGGAATATGTGTTCCGTGGTGTGCCGCAATCCGACGGGGCCCAGGTCTGGGCGTCGTTTGATTATTCCTTCAGCCAGCTGGGCATTTACACCGGCTTGTGGGTATCCAACGCCGGTCTGGCCGGCAATGAGGAAGTCGACGCTTACGTCGGTTATGCCCTGCCGCTGAGCCAGGATCTGTCGCTGGACTTCGGCGCCATTGGCTATTTCGACCCCAGTGCGGCCGAAGGCGACACCGCCAACAACAACAGCGAGCTCTATCTCGGTGTGAACTGGCAGGCGCTCAACGCTTACGCCTACTACAACTTTGGCGGCACCGCGGTGGATGATGACGAGTCGGCCTATGCGGAAGTCAATTTCGCGCTGCCGGTGCTGGCCGATGCATCGCTCAAGCTGCATGTCGGCTATTTCGAGGGGGTGGGTGATTTCTACAATGCCCTGGCCGACGACAACTACGTCGATTACGGTGTGAGCTTCATCAAGGACTACGGTGATGCCGGGCAGATTGCTCTGGCCGTGACTGCGACCACGATTGATGCAGACCATGGCTTGAATGGCGTGTTTGCAGAAAGCGAACGCCCGCAGTTCACGGTTGGCTGGTCGCGCAGTTTCGGAGGTTTCCTGTAAGCCAAGGCTTCGGGACATGCCAGAAACGCCGGCCTCGTGCCGGCGTTTTTGTATCAGCCGTCACGCCGCTGTGATCTGACGATATTGCAGCGCCTCTGCTACATGCGCACTGCTGATGTCATCGTGGCCTCCCAGGTCGGCGATGCTGCGCGCCACCTTGAGCACGCGATGCAGCCCCCGGCCACTCAACTGCAAGCGTTCAGCGGCCTGGCTCAGCAAGGCCTGAGTGGTGCTGTCCAGCCGGCAGTCCTCGGCCAGTTCCGTAGCGCTGAGCTGGCTGTTGCATTTGCCCCGCCGCGCATACTGGCGCTGTCGCGCGGCCTCGACGCGCTGGCGAATCGTGGCGCTGGTTTCGGCGCCCTGGTGGTCGGGTTTGAGCATGTCGGCGCCCGGCAGTCTGGGCACGCTGAGCTGCAGGTCCATGCGATCCAGCAACGGCCCGGAGATACGCTGACGGTAGCGCTGCACCTGCTCCGCGCTGCAATGGCAGCGTGCGTTGCTGTCCCCGAGGTAGCCACACGGGCAAGGGTTCATCGCGGCAATGAGCTGGAATCGTGCCGGGTAGGTCACACGCTGACGTGCCCGCGACAGATGAATCTGCCCGGTTTCCAGCGGTTCACGCAGCACTTCCAGCACGTGCCGGTTGAACTCCGGTAACTCATCCAGGAACAAGGTGCCGTGATGGGCCAGCGAGATCTCGCCGGGTTTGGGGTGGCTGCCGCTCCAAAGATCATTAAATGGTGGTACTAAAGGTTGAGAAATGCGATATATTGTCAACAAATGGCGAGACATGACTCAACAATAGATGATTCTGTTTCATTTTTTTCGCTAAAAAATGAGACTACTTTCTCCAGTTCCCCAGCTCGAGAGATTCGACGCAACTATCTCTTTATAACCGGTGTAATCCGCACGCGGTGCGGCTCAACCGTGCGCTTCGAAGGACCACTAGAGCGCAACTTCTACCAATCTATCGATGCGTTCGATTTCGACGTGATTGAGGTTCGTCATCAGCCGGTCTGCATTCACTTTATCGATACTGCTGGTCGATCTCGGCGTTACTACCCCGATGCTCTTGTGAGCTACTCCGACGAAAGCGGACGCGCACCTACCCTGTACGAGATCAAAGAGACGAATGACTATGAGAGGAACAAGTCCGAATACGAGATGAAGTTCGCGGCTGGACGTGCATACAGTGAGCAGATGGGTTGGGACTTCGAAGTGGCGACCGAGAAGACTATTCGCACTCAGAAGCTTGAGAACGCGCTCTTCCTTCGAAGCTTCCGGACACGCTCGTACGACGAATTGCTAGCGCTACGGCTCAAACGCATGGTGCAAGCTGCACCTGGGATTGAGGCTCGGGCGCTGGCAGCAGCAGAGGGTATCGAGCCACTGAAGATGGCGGAGTGCTGGTCGACTCTCTGGGCACTTGTAGCGCGTGGGCAACTCCGACTGGACCCGTTAAAGCCGATAACGCCCACCACGGCTATACGGGCATCAAAGCGATGAGCGTCCTCTCCATTACCAACGGAAACACCTATGAGGTATCCGGTCGGGAGGTCGTTCTTCAAACGGTAATAAACCTGCAGCGCTGTGTCGTGTTGGACCCGGCTACAGGTGAACTCGAAATCACCAAAACGTCGAAACTGCGCGCCGTTACAAAGCCCAATGAGGGCCTAACCGCTAAGCGGCAAGATGTATCGAAGTACACGGACGAACAATGGTCTGAAGCAAAAGCGCGCCTGGAACTGATCGAACCTCTGCTTAATCAGCGACGCAGGTCGAGAGCCGACGTGGAAGAACGTTCAGAAGAGGTAAACAGTTCGCCAGCCACGTTGTATCGCTACCTGCGTAGATATAGAGAGTTGGGGTTGTTCGGGCTTGTCGACGGCAGAACAGATAGGACTGACGTAACTTTTCGGCTCGATGATCGTGTTGAGCAGGTTATTGCTGACGTCATTGGTGAGAAGTACAAAACTGTTGAGGCGCCACGTCCCGCCGCCGTCATAGAAGAAGTTCACCGGCGCTGCCATGTTCTCGGCCTGCGAAAGCCTGCCGCGAACACTGTAAGGGACCGAATCGACCGCGAGAGAGGCAGGGGAACATCGCGCGTTCGCAGAGAGCGAAGAGACGAAGAGCAGTTCACCGCATCGCCAAGCTCGCTACCGAACAACAAGACCAATTTGGGTATCTATCAGATCGACCATACTCCAATGGACGTTGCGATCGTAGATGACGAAGGCCGCGAGTTTTCAGGGCGCCCTTATCTGACCATGGCGATCGATACATCTGATCGTATGGTGGGTGGTGTTTTCGTTTCGCTTGACCCGCCGAGCGTGCAGTCCGTCGCTCTGTGCGTTCATAACGCCATCTTTCCGAAAGACCAGTACCTGGAAGAACTGGGAGTGGAAGGCGAGTGGCCGGTGTGGGGTATTCCCGACTCAATTCACTGCGACAACGGGCCGGACTTTCGCGCTGAGGCCGTTCAGAAAGGATGTGACTTCAATGGTATTGACTTGACATGGAGGCCTGTCAAGCGTGCGAAATGGGGTGGGCATATTGAGCGTCTACTAGGTACTGCAAACGGGAAACTTGTTCAGTTTCCGGGGAAGATTGAGACACCAGATCGCCGGAAGGTCCGATACAACTCGGAGAAGCGGGCGATCTTTACGATGAGAGAGATCGAAGAACTGCTGGTTCATTGGATCGTGAATATCTACCAGAAGCAGCGTCATAGGGGGCTCGGTGGTCGTGTTCCTTTTGCTGTTCACCAGGAGCTTCTGCTTGGAGCCGAGAACACGGTCGGCCGTGGTATTCCAGACGTCCCGCAGAACGCGCAACGGATGCTGTGCGATTTCTTACCTATTGAATACCGCACAGTGCAGCAGTACGGCGTACAAATCATGAACGTGCGGTTTTACGGTCCAGAAATTGAGAGGTTTGTGGGGCAGCGCAATCCACATACTGACGACGGGCGGTACATCATCCGGCTAGATCGCCGAAAGGCGAGCCCAGTCTATCTCTACGACCACGAGCAACGCGACTACATCGAGTTGCATTTCGCAAATCTAGGTAGGTCCAATTGCTCTTGGTGGGAGATCGAAGAGGCGAACCGCCGTCTCCGGGAGCAGGGCCTTCGTGATTATGATGAGGATGCAGTATTCCGTGCCATGGAGGACATGGAGCGACGTAAGGCTAGATCGCAGAAGAAGACCAAACAGGCTCGCAAAGAGCAGCAGAAAAAGGTCGCGCGTGCACAATCGGTTGATCGCACTGAGGCTTTGAGGACAAACGCTGCGTCCGCGCCTCTACCCGCACCAGGTGATGACGGCTTACTGGATGACCTCAACATAGACGACCTTGATTTAGGTGCAATCGAGACATTGAGTGACTGAACCCAACGCCAACGGCACGCACCCGCAATACCCTCACCTGCACTTCAAAGCGGGCGAGATCGTTTCGGCAGGTGACCAGGAGCGTCTGGCGTTCTTCCGTCAGGAACGATGGATTCCCTACACGCGTGCCAACGAGATTACGCGCGACCTTGAAGACATCATCAAGCGGGATCAGGTGTCGAGAATGCCGTGCAGGATAATCGTGGGGCCATCCAACAACGGGAAAACACAACTCGGCCTGAGTGTTAAGCGACGCAACAAGGCCTACGTGGACCCCGACACTCAATGCCCGATCGTACCTGTGGCATTCATCCCTGCAATGGAAGGTCCGAGCGTTCGCGAGTACTGGAGCGAGCTTTTGACCGCGCTTGGGATCTCGAATGACCCGGAAGCGCCTCTGGTGCGGAACAAGGCTCGTGCCCTAGGCTTTCTGCGCGAGTTCAACACCAAGCTAATCATCATCGATGAATTTAACAACGCAGTTAATGGCCCTCCAAAGAAACAGCGTGAGATTTTGAGCGCTGTTCGCTACACGACAGTTCGTACCAAAGTCCCGGTTGCCTGCTTCGGTACCAAGCAGATTCGCAGTGTGATGCAACTGGATAGCGCTTTCCTCAATCGCTTCAAGACGCTTGCTTTGGACGCATGGCAGTGCGATAGGGAGTGGCAACGACTTCTAATTCAAATGGAGGCGATGATTCCGCTACCAGTGCGCTCTGGACTTGCTAGTGCAGCCTTTGCGAAGGCCCTGCATCGAGCAGCTGATGGCTGTATTGGTGAGTTCGTTGAACTCATTGACGCCATGCTCAGCTACGCTCTCAGAGAAGGCGAGCAGTCGCTGTGCCCAGCGATGATCAGCGAATCCGGTTGGGTGCCGCCGCGCGAGCGCGCCTTGTTGTGAATGGATGAACTTGAAGGCAGCATAGTCTCAAAGCACCTCCGCGCGACTCCGTTCGGTGATGAGCTGATCTCGTCCTGGTTCCTAAGGCTTTGTAAGCGAGCTGGTCTAACACCACACGAGTTTCGTTTGCAATATTTTGGTGCTCGAGAAATATGGAACGTCGATATCGATCGGTGCTTTGGGCCTGAGGAGGTACTTCAGGTCGCACGCAGACTCGACGTTGATGTTGGCGACTACATCCTGCAACTGCTTCGATGCGGGTCGTTGCCTTCGGATGAGATTCAACGAACCAGAGTCATGTTGGTCGTAGGATTGAATCACCGAGACCGCACACGACACGCACTCCAATATTGCCCGGCTTGCCTGAGGGAGGGGCGAGAACCGTACTTTCGGCGAGCATGGCGAAATGCGCTTAACGTCGCATGCCCTGCCCATAGTGTCGCGCTTTTGGACTCGTGTCACGGTTGCGACGCTCCGCTTGCTTCACATCGTGTTGAAGGTTGCCGTATTACACAGTGTTCGAAATGTGAGGCGTGCCTACTCGACGCGCCGAGTTATTCCCTTGATGCGAGGTCCCAGAAGTACCAACGTGCGCAGGCTGAATCGGAGTTCCGCGCCTCATATGATCAAGAATGGGGTGGGTTCGCCCATCTTTTTTGGTGCTTGTCAGCTCGTTCAAGCCACGCAGATCGATTCGCTTCTGCGATTCAGTCGCGAGGGTATTCAGCGTGGGTGCCGCCAGTGCTGAGTGCCCCAATCGTGTTTCAGCCAGTTGTGGAGCGGATTCGACTGTTACCGATAATTTGGCAGATCTATCAGGCTGGAAGTGAATTCATCGCAGACTTACTGCGTGAGGCGATAGGGAACAGTTTGCTCTTAGAGGAATTCCTAGGGCGCCCAGGTTCGGACGATATTGCAAGGAAGTTCATCAATCTGGTGCCTGGTCCAGAAAGGCGAGCCTATCAGAGGCGGAACTCTGCAGAACCAAGAGAACGTTTAGTTCTCCAGCGCGACACGATAGGACATACCGAGATCTACAGAGCGCGAGGTAGATTGTATTAGCCCCCGTGTCTTGGGTTCGGCGACGGTTTGATAAGAGTTGCAAACGTCTGGTCGACCGCACTCACTCCACGCCGCATCCTGGGATTGTGGAAGCGCTCGATGTAGTCGAAACCTACTGCTGAAAAGCTGGGCAACACTGAGCGCGGAGTCTTGCACCTCAAGGTCGAGTTGCGGTGGACGCTCGCCGGCGCCCTATTCTTCCTGGGAATCATCGATCGACTTCATATGGGCTGCGAGCAAATCCATAGGCAAAACGCTAGCGACGACATCATCGTTCGAAAAGCTTGAACCTGCCCCTGATGGCTGTGGACCTTCAATGAGGGGCCAATGTGCTTGGAGGAACTGAACCGGATTTGCGATCACAAAGACCTGCTCAATTGTGGCTTGCTCCTTGGTGATGTAGCCATCGAGATAAAACCTGGCCTCTTCGCTGAGCTCAGTTACAAGTCGAGCCGGTTTGCCTTCAGGCACATACCATCGAGAGCGCGTGCGGGCATGGCCTAAAGCATTTGCTGCAAGCACAGGACTGCTTACAACACCGTAGTATCTTCCGTCCGGCTCATCTCCTGCAATATGGAAGGACCATTCGTTATTCAGTGCTTTCATGGGTATCGCAAACAGTAGCCAATTTCGCACCACTCGATAGAAACAAGGCTTTTCTAACTGAAAATGCTCCACCGCTTGGGCTAACAACTGCTTGTTTGGAACCGGTGTCATCTCAACCTCCTGAATGCTTCCCGTTGACAGTCATAGCGGGCTGCGTGAGATAGGCGGAGTATCAACCTACTCGTAGTTTTCACTTATTGCCAGAGCACAGATACCATTCCAACACTGTTACAAGTTCCACTTGTATCGAGCGACTAGCGTTGCACCTCGTATTTGATGATTTCTGGGGCTTGACGTGCTGGACCTGGCTTTTAGTTTGTAGCTATATTGAACGTGAGCTCATGGGGGAGTGAGTCAATGAGAATCATAGCTATAGCTATCGCGTTGTCATTCGGTTGGTCGTCGGCGTGGGGGGGGAGTGGCTCACCTGTTGAGTTGTCCGGCGGCAAGCTGACCTTATCGCAGATTTCCAATGCCAACGGCACCGAATATGAGATCGACGTCAAGCCAGGCGATGAGATCGAGCTGACAATCATCGATACTTGCAAAAACGACGTCTACATCAAGTACCTGGGATACACACCGCCGCCAGGCGCCGGGCAGCAGAAAGATCAAGGCGCTCTGGCAGCGCCGCCCTGCACCGGCGAACAGATTACGGCGAAATGGATTCACGCCGCTAAAAATGCAGGCTATGTAGTGAATGTCACCCGTAAAGATTCGACCAAAGCGTTGCAGGTCATTCAAGCGGGTGGGAAGGCAACGCCCCTGGAAGATCGGACGTACATCTTACGCGTACCTGCGAATGTTGGTTGGGGGCTGAGCTTTTCTGGCGGCTTCACCATATCTGAGCTCATCAACAGGAAGTATTCGGTCAACACAACGACGATGTCTGTCGAAGGCCAGGAGGACATGCAGGTATTCACGGTACAGCGCAACGGAAACGCAGAAGACGCCATCAGCCCAGGGGCCGGATTTTTCGCCCACGTGAGTCACCCGCAGTTTCGTTTTGATGCCCTGGACATGGATTTTGCTTTGACTTTTGGAATCGGCGTAGGTCAGGGCGAGGAAACAACACGTATGGCCGGCGTGTCTCTCGGCTTTGGGGAATTCAAAATTACGTTGGGTGAAATGTTCGGCAAAGTCACTACTCTGCCTAATGGCTATCAAGTGGGGGATGAGCTGCCGGCCGCTAACGCGATCGACACGCTGGACACGCGAAATGATCACGCATTTTTTATTGCGTTCAGCTACGATTTTCTCGGGTCCAGTGCCCGTCAGGAATTTTCCGGGAAGCTAGCCCCTCCAGAGCAAAAATAAGCCTCGACGTGGAGCGGCGAGCGAGTCACGAGCTAATCTGTAAGTGCAGCAAGCAATTGACCATCACGCGTCACCAATCTGCACTATGGTGTGGTGCCACGCGTGAAGATCCCGCTGTGCGTCCGATTTCGTTGCGGATTTTTTCGTTAACGGTACAAAGGTGGTTGTTCCCGTAGTGAGAGCGCAGGCGGCAAGTGCTGCGTCCGTTTGGTCGAACAGCCGACAGGAATAGAGTCAACGCGTGGACGACAAACCCGACGAAGGTCTCAGCGCAGATGATCAGGCCTGGCGCTGGCGCTATGGCACGCACGAGGGCGCACGCGATTTCATGATTAAGCGAAATCTGAAGTTGAGCGTAAGAGAAAGGCTGGAGGAGATGCAGGCGCTCAATCAATTAAGTGATCGGTTCGCTCAGATGCGGGCTCTGCGCGACGGTGGGAAACGGTGACTTTAGACCGGTCCAAGCATAGGCGGGTTTCAGTGACTGCCTCGTAAGGCATGTTGCCACCGCTCGCCAGCAAAAGGTCCGCATAGAATTTACCAGAATACCTGGGGTTTGCTGCCGATGGCCGAGCGAGAGTTGATCGCATTTACTGCGATTCAAGATTCAGCGGGGGTTGGCCATTTGAGCTATCTGCACGGTCTGCATACCTGCAGCGGTTAGATCATGCGTCATGTGGGTGTGCAGATTCAGGGTATGTCACCAATAGATGCAACATCCAGATTGGTTGAACGCCTGAGGGGCGTGCATGGCGTGTTGATGGTATGTCACTTTTCCAGATGGGAAGGATGACGGTTTCCATCTGCTCACAATGATCCTCAGTGCTTAAGGATTCGTTCAGACTGTTGTTCCAGTAATCCAGCTTCTTGTCCACAACGTACCCCAATAATGCAGCGAGATGGTCATTTGTGTAAGGCTCCTCTGTTCGGGTAAATCGACCGAGGCCTGAAGGTCCTAAAAGTTTGCTATTAATGTCGCGTTTTGAAAACAATGGCTTGGCTTCAATTACAAATTCGGGCCCATTTGGATATCGAGCTTCAAACTTAAGGTCGATTCTTTTTTGATGTGAACCGGCCAGTATTTTTGATTTTTTTGGGCTTTCGTAGCGAAACTCGACCATTCTGAGGGGGTCTTCAATGGGCAACCCTTTTAAGTGCTCATCAATGAACTCGCCTAGAGCGTTTGTTACGGCGTTCTCCTCAGGCTTGGCTATACCCTGAATTGATTTTGAAGCCTTACAAAGGGCGCCTTTTTTCTTGCAAAATGATTCCCAGTTATCAGCTAATTTTGATTCTGCAAAGATCAAGCTTTCTAACGCACATCTGACCACAATATTCATGATCTTGAGTTTCGAATTTTTATAACCAGCAAGCTCGATCATTTCCTCTAAACTCTTTTGTGGTCCTTTCGAAATCAATCTTATTCTTCCAAGAAGGTCTGAATAATCTTCGCGCCATCGGTGTACGCGCTCTCAATGGTCCATCGGAATTTTTCTGCAGGTTTGACTAACTCAACACTTGTTTGCGCATCATTGTGTTCAAGTGCAGAGCATTCAAAAAAATCTGCGGTTCCAGCCTGGCGGCTAACAAAAAAGCGGCTATCGCTTTTCTCATCTAACTGAATGGAAACGCGATATGTATTTGTCTCAGCGTTGATCGGCGAGATATGAATATCAATTGACTCATCACAGAGCGATCTGAGCGCGCGTGAAAGGGCATTTTTGTACGCCGAAAAGTCCTGGTTTGTGGGTGAGGAAGCAAAAAAAACGGGCACTTGGCCATCTTCAAAAGACTTTCTAAACTTGCTGTATTCAAGCACAACTTCAGTCATTGATTGAGAAAATCCAAAACGCTTGAGAAGTGCCATACTCAACCGGTCTTGATCCTCATCATGTAGAAGATTTATTAGCTCATCGTCTATATCTTTAAACGGCAACGGAATATTGAGTAAGTCATTTTTTTCCAGACGGGTTCGATCCAGCATCCATAACCGCCCAGTGATGGCTATAAGATATTGAGCGACATCGGACTCAAGATAGCGTCCGATGGCTGTAAGAACCCTTTCTTGGTACCCTGATTCCTCATGGGTTAGTGGATATTTTTTAAAATAAAGCGCGTTGAGAGAGGAGTTAAATGCAAGCGGAGCTCTGACATACGCGATTCCTTGTAGGCTTCTTGGGATGATAAGTACGTGCCCAGAAAACCGTCTAATAAATGCCTGATTGATCGATTTTTGCCAATCTGATGCCAGTCCAGAATATGGGAGCTCCGGAATAGTTGTCCTTTGCCTTAGTGGGCTGATGAAGTGAATGCCTTCGAATTTTCTGAAGTCATTAGCACTATTCTTGTCGGCTCCGCAAATTGCAGCAGCCGTTAGCCCCGTCTGCGCAGGAGAGCCACCTCGTGCGAGGTTTAACTTGTGCGCTTCAAGAAAACCTTTTAGTGAACAAACTCTATTGAGTTCTACTATATCGGCAACATATCGGCGAATATGACGATCAATTGGTCGTAGCATAATCGACTCAAACCAACTGGAACCGCCTTTGGCAAGGGTTCTTTGGTGGACCTTCTGAATTTGAGAAGGGTCGTACGGAATCATCCAGGGGGCGCCTAAATCCGTGGGTCCTGGTAAGTGGGCTCGTGTGGGTGATAGAACCCAAGCTGTCGATGACTGCGCTGGTTCATTGTTGCGTAGGATGACCACGCTCGCGGCCTGTCGGGCATTTTTAAACAGTTGATATCGCAGATGGGTTAGGTTTACAACGCCTATTACTTCTACTTTTTGGGCAAGTTGTAAAGGGAATCGCTTGGCGCTTGGGCTGACAAGTGATTTTGTTGGGACGACTTGTGCGGCGATTCCGTCTTTGCGTAGGTACTTGTCAAGCAGTAGCCATACAGCGTGTTCTGCTGCTTCATTCGCATCGACCTGTGCCTCAAATCGAGTCGTGTTCTTAATACCTTCTGCAGAGGTTACTTCGGCCAGTTTTTGCCAGGGGGGGTTGCCAATTGCAATATCGAAACGCTGCGATTCATTTTGCGGTGGTGACGTTGTAAAGAAGTCGCTGCAGATGATGTTATGTTTCGCAAGATGAGGAAACAGGGGCTCTTCAGCCTGACCGTGTAGGCAGTCGTTCAGTTCTCTTGGGGCAACGTAATCTAGCATCGTCAAATACAGAGAAAACGATGTTACTGCATGGGCTGAAGGGTTTTTTTCAATAGCGAAGACAGAGCCCGTCAACGTATCTCGCAATTTCGCCGCCGACAAATAGGTTTCCCTTTTCTTCTGAAGCAGGCTTTCAATTATTCGTCGATACGCGCCGACAACAAAAACACCAGATCCAGCTGTGCAATCAATGATGCGCTTGCTATCGTTCAACTCTACAGCGTCTTCAACTCTATCCAGAACAAAGTCCGCGAGGAATGGAGGTGTATAAAAGACACCCTCGGTCCTCTTCTTTTCAGCGTCTTCAGTTTTGAGGAACTGTTCGTAGATGGCTGATAAGGTTTCGGTTTGTAGGCATGACAAGTCAAAGTCAAAGAAATTCAGCTGACGAAGGCTGCCGTAGGGTTCATCGCCTAGCTTTATACAGTCGCGTAACAAACGAACATCGGCGTCCGAAAATTGGCTGCGCTCACCTTTGGTTAATGGAAAAATTGATCCGTTAAGAAGCTTGTCTAGTTCGTCGAATACCTCCCATGCCATCTTGGTGTTGAGATTATCGTTGCGCTGAGTAAATGCGCTCTCTGCCCCAAATTTTGCGAGCCAACCTTCGTCAATGAGCGCGCGGTCATGAAGAATGTAGAAATAAAGAAAGCGCCCAATCAGTGTATTCGCTGAACGCGCACTGACGCCGCTTTGTTGTGTAACGTGACAGCTAAGGGCTTCCAGAGTCGATAGCAAACGGCGGTCTACTCGAGAAGATGGATTGATGGTGAAGTCACGCCATGCAACCGATGAGAGCAATCGATTGGCTGCAAACCTCGTCAGGACTTTACGGTCATTTGAGTCGACACCGCTTTTCAGCTGCTCCCACTGGACTCGCTTAACGGATTGTTCCCAATTGCTATGCGAGAAATGATATCCCTCGCTGATATAGACATACTTTGGGGTGGAAATGATGAGAAATGGAGCTAAGCCTTGGCTCCAAACACGGCGGTGCACAACGGTTTTTGCGGTGTCATCGTCCTTCGCTTCAGCGATAAATAGAAAAGGAGTGAATCGTTGTTGCCCATCGCTGCGACGGAGTGTCTGCCATGTCCCGAAAGCGCCACAAACATTCATGTGATCACGAGCACGACGCAACGCGCTAACGGGCCCAACGATCTGATCAAACTCGTTAGCGGGTAACCAGCCTCGTGATGTGTCGTACCCCAATATTTCCAGAAGCAGCGAAAGGTTATTCACTTTCCTGCCTCCCCTAGTCCTTTGTTTTGCTTTCTGCTTGGAATCGTGCTGACTTTTTGGGACTTGATGTGAGGATAAATTGAGAAGCGGTTGAGAATGGCCTGAAAATCGATGCCCCGATCAGCTGCATCGCCCATCAGTACGGCGAGCATGGCGTAGGTCCGCGGGACATTCCCCCTACGAGCATAGTTCGATACTGAGTTCGGAGAGACGCCCATATAGCCAGCAAAATCGTTGACTGTGAGTCCAGCCTTGCCGATGTGTCGACGAAATTCACCGTAGTCCATTACTCTGATTTGTGACTATTTCTCATAATATTATGAGAAATAGTCAGTTTTAGCAAAGGTGCTTTAACCTAGCACTGAGCCGTCATCGATTCGAGCTTCTCGACAAGTTATCGCGTCTGAATTTTCGTCAGAGAACCCGCGCCTTCTTTGTTGTGTTGAAGCAAGCCCTGCATAAGCTCTCGGTCTTATGGGCTAAACCTGGAGATCGGCATACTGGACCCCTAAAGAGATCCTAGGCGCGCGGGCCGACCACAAATGGCACATCCAGGTTCGCCACTTACACGGGGTCACTGCGGCTTGACATCCGCGCAGCAAGCGAAAATTCGCGATGAGTATTTTCAAGGCGCGGCCCAAATGCGCTTGGATTGTCGGGGCGATTTGGTGGGCCACCTGGTAAACGGGATGCACATTGCAGTGGATGCCTTGGCGCACTTGCCCTCAGTATATTTGCTGGGGTGCGCCAACATGGCCACTGTGGAGCTATGGTTGTTTCAAAAATAAACGCTCACAGCGGCACATTGTTGTCCGATTCTTTGGCCGAAAAACGTATAACAAACCATGAATGAGAAAACGGTATTTGTCGTTGGCGCGGGAGCCAGCGCCGATTTTGGTCTCCCCTTAGGGCGAAAGTTAAAAACGGACATTGCCAACGAGCTCAGGGCTGCACAAAGAGCGCAGCATGATCAGGAACACAACCGATTGCGTGCGGCGCTCAACCAGTTGCCACTGCAACCGCTGGATCTTGCGATCGAGAGGATCATTGCGGCGATGCCATCGGCAGAATCGATCGACAACTTCGTGCATCAGCACCGCAACGACAAAGACATTGAGTGCGTTGCCAAGATGGCAATCGTGCATTGCATTTTGCAAGCAGAACGAGACTCAACACTGTGCGAGCCAGATCCCATTCCAGGCCAACCAACCGCGAGTCCGATAAACCTCTACCGCGAAGGCAACGAAGACAGTTGGTTGAACACGTTGTTTATGGCGGTCACCAAGGGCGCGGCCGTCCACGAACTGGCAGAAGTGCTGATCAATCTCACGCTCATCGTCTTCAACTATGACCGCTGCGTGGAGCATTTCCTGCACACGGTGTTTATGAGCCACTACAACCTCACGCCCGCGGAGGCCGCAGGGCTCGTGGATCTCATCACCATTATCCACCCCTACGGCATGATCGGCCCATTACCGTGGATGGTGGCAGCCGACGAAACCTACCTCGCCTTTGGTGCAAACACCCCCCTGAAAAGCGCCGCAGAACGGGCCCAGGGCATCCGAACCTTCACGGAGAACATCAAAAAAGACACCCGGCAACGCGAGATGATCGCGCAAGCGATGGCTGATGCGCAGCGTATTGCGTTTCTGGGTTTTGCCTACCACCGACTCAATTTGGATGCTCTCAAGCCAGCGAAAAAATCTACAGTCCCGGTTGAGGGGGACAGAATGATTTTTGGTACCGCTTTTGACTTGTCGGCATTTCGTCGTGGTGAAATCCATGACGAGCTTTACGGTCGGTTCTCCGTAGACCGGAGCCATATTCACTTGATGAGTGAGAAGGACACAAGCAGCGCGCTCATTAAGGACTATTTTTTACGGTGAGCAAAAGGTTCACGTCATGCTGAGGGAAAGCACCGCAAGATGAGACAAAACACTGCATTTGTGATTGGTGCCGGCGCCAGCAATGACTTCGGTTTGCCCGTGGGCGATACGTTGAAGACAAACATTGCACAAGCCCTCAAGCAAACTGAGCGCCAGGATGACGCCGTACAAAAAGATCGTTTAACAGTGGCGTTGCGCCTGGTTGAGCAGGCGAACATGCTGCTCGGGCAACCCGTCTTTAAGGGCACGCAGCGCATCATTGTAGGCATGCCGACGGCCGAGTCCATCGACAACTTCGTCCACCAGCACCGCGGCGACCCGTGCATCGAGCTGGTTGCGAAAATGGCGATCGTCCATTGCATACTCAAGGCCGAACACGAATCCAGTTTGGGTCCAAGCCCAAACGCACCGGCCGATCCCGAGTATGTGGATTTCACGAAAGATCAGAATCAATCCGCATGGATCGTTGGATTGTTCAAAGCCGTAACGCAAGGTGCGACACCACATGAACTTGAAGAACGCCTGCGCAATCTCTCACTGATCATTTTCAACTACGACCGTTGCGTGGAGCATTTTCTATTCAGCGTGTTCAAGACCCATTACGGTTTCACGAGCGCAAAAGCCAAGCACTTCATGGACCTCATCACCATCATCCATCCCTATGGCACCGTCGGCGCCTTGCCTTGGATGGAGCACGAAAGCGCTGCAACGGTAGCTTTTGGTGGGAGGCAGCTGCGCGGCCCGGATCTGTTACACCTAGCGAGCAACATTCGCACGTTCACTGAAAGCAGCGAAAACAATGACAACTTTGTGAAGGCGCAGCTCGCGATCACCAATGCCGACGCGATCGCCTTCCTGGGGTTTGCCTTTCACCCTTTGAACATGCGCGGAATTATGCCCACCAGTGAGATGACACAAAACGAAGGACGCGACGTGTTCGGCACTGCCTACGGGGTATCCGATTTCCAACGCCAACGGATCATGCACGAAATTTCGCAATCCTTTAAGACCACGAAAGACAAGGTGCATTTGCTGCGCGGAAGCGAAAAATGCCCAAGCGTGTTCACCGAATTCTTTTTAAGGTAGGAGGCGAGATGGCCGCCAAAAACAGCTCACCACCCGACATTGACGATGCGATGGAGGAGACGCTGTCGTTGGTCAACCTCCGGGACTTGCTAACCGATACCGCGGACAGCGCGCTGCAGCTGAGCATGGATGCAGCCGTGTTCGATCACTTTCCCGTTCTCAAAACACTGAATAGCATTGGCCAATTCGGCCTCGACATTCGTCAGGCGCTTTTTGCCAAGCGCGTTTTCGCTTTCCTATTTGAGTTGAGCGAGACATCCACGAAACAACGCCAAGCGTTTGTCACCAAGTACACCAACGACAAGGGTCGTAAACGCTTGGGAGAAACCATCATCAGTTTGCTTGAGCGCGCTGAAAGCATCGAAAAGGCACGCCGCATGGGGATTATTACGGCCGCCGCAATTGAGGGTTTTCTACCGACGGATAAAGCGGTGAGATTGTGCGCGATGGTCGATCGCGCCTATCTAGAAGACCTGGATAAGCTGCCGACGTTTCTTCGTCCCAAAACCACGACGTCGACCGAAGCCGAAAGTCTGAAGGCGGTGGGGTTCCTCACCACGCAGGGATACAACACAGAGGGCACTCGGGACTACAGCACGATATCACAGCTTCGGTACCTGCTTTCCGAGTACGGGAAACTCTACCTTAAGGTCACGCACGGTGATCGGAGTAAGTCCCGATGACCGACAAGGCAGGCTACGTTTTTGTGATCGGTGCTGGCGCGAGCTTTGAACTCGGCTTGCCTCTTGGGTATCAACTGAAAGAAAAGGTCGCCGCTGCGTTGCGCCTGGACCCGGATGACCCTCGTACGAGTGCATGGGGAAACCGCGTCACAGACGCATTAAGGCAATTGGACGCACAGCACATCACACCGATATCCCAACTCGAAGCCGCGGCAAACGCGATCTCGGAGTCCATGCCCACGGCCGAGTCGATCGACAATTACGTACACCAGCACCGTGGAAACCACAACATCGCTCTGTGCGCCAAGCTGGCCATCGCCTACTGCATACTCGGTGAGGAACGGGAATCGAAGCTTAAGCTGAACTATGAGCGCAAAGACCGGGAACCTCGGATCAACTATGAAGGATTAGATGGCACGTGGCTGCTGCCGTTCTTTCAATTGATCACCAAAGGGGCCGCTGTCCATGACCTGCACGCCCGCTTTGAACAGATCACGCTGGTTATTTTCAACTACGACCGCTGCGTTGAACACTTTCTTCACAGCGCGCTCATCAATCACTATCGGATCGATGTGGCGTCAGCCACAACCATCATGGAAAGGCTGACCATATTCCACCCCTATGGGAAGGTTGGCGATTTGCCCTGGATGGGGAACGACAGTGTGCGTGTTTCATTCGGCGCCGACCCCAATCCGTCAGAATTGATTGCGTTGGCTAAGCAAATTCGAACGTTTTCAGAAAGCACCGAAGAGCATGCGCGCGACGCAACAGTGCAACGAATCCGATATGCCCTCGATATCGCTCAACGTATCGTTTTCCTCGGCTTTGCTTTCGATGACATGAATATGGAGTTACTCACGCCGCCGTCGGATAGCACCCACAAGGACATCGCCCACCTCATCCGCAAGGCGCGAATCTTTGGCACGGCCAAGGGCATTTCAACCGAGGACAAGGACGTCGTGGAGCGTGATATCACCAATCGGTTTGCCGTGAGGCAAATGAGTCTTCTCGGCGAGAATGACGGTTGTGTGGATCTGTTCTCAAAACTCTCCAGAGCCTTGAAATTCTGATGCACACAGAGGCGCGCAAATCAACGGCACCTGCAGTAATCCCTTTCAGCGAAAGGTTATACCTGTCAGCCAACCCTGTGGTGTGCACACGATGAGAGCACGCATTGCGCGGCACGTCCTTGCGTGGCGGATCAAACGAGCCTACAAGAGGATTGATGGCGCGCTCGGTCCGCTGCGGGTTAGGTGGTCAACCCTGCAAAAGCAAACCATGCGCTCACTATGGGGCCGCACAGCTGCCGGTTTAAGTTTCAGCTTAACGGTCACCGCTGGCCTTTACCTGATCAGCCCCATCTGCGATCCGTTCGCACAACACTTTGGGCTACACGTCCCTAGCGGGGCAGACTACGTAGCCCTGCTTACAACCATCAGCAGTATCGGCGGTGTGTTCATCGGCTTGTACTACGCAACGATCGGCACCATCACCAGCACCACATACGCTGGGCTTCCCATGTCACTGCGAAACGAGCTGTTCCGTGACCGCGTCGGGAACAATTACATGGGGTGGATGGCATGCATGACGGCCATTGGGCTTATGTTAGCCGCGGCCTCCGTGATCGGGCTTCCACGTATTGTCATAGCGGTGCCGTTTATGGCGCTTATCGCAAGCGGGTCGGCTATCGGTTTCGTCATTTTGGGTATCCGAATCTTTGCCTTTTTCAATCCGGCTGAGCTGTCCACGCAGATGGTCGCGCAAATCCAAGGCAGCTTTCGGGCTACCAGCGCCCCACACCGCCGATTCGAATACATAGAGCATCAACGACGCTGCAGGGAGCGCGCTGATAGGTATTTGGTCGCATTGGCGACCCTCACGAACATCATCGATCGTCGTATGAGCCACCTCAAAGGGGAGCCTATCTGCAAGATTGGGCACCGCGTCGTGGACCTGTTAATCAACTATCAAGAAGATAAGAACCGTATCCCGACAGAAAGTCTCTGGTATCCGCGTAAATTCGAGCACCCAGAATGGGGCCACGTCTCGGACCTTGAAGAAAACCTAATGAAGAGTGCAGGACTCCGGTCTCTGCCAAACGCGGTTATTGACCACAATTGGTTGGAGCAAAAACTACTGCCGATCGTGATTAGATGTTTCAAGTCAGTAATCTCGGAACCGGAAGGCATCCTCGCAGCACAGCTTCTCTGGCGAATTCAGCAATACGCGCGAACACTTGCCGCTGCCGGCGAGCTTGAGGACGCCATGGGCGTCATGGATGCGGTTTTTGAGGCGCTGATTCCGGTTATTGCAGAACATGTGACTCAACAGGCAACAGACCAGGATGAAACGTTTCGCGGGGAACTCTTTTTCTTAAACCTTGTTGAGTCCATTGCACGAACGCCAGAGTGGTTGCTGGGGGGGTTTCACAAACATTGGGAATCCTTGCGGATCGTGGATCTAGGCCTACATTTGAACGCCATTCGCTGGAGGAACCCAGAGGGAATCTACAACTCAGCAAAGCCGCCAACATACCTTCTTTCAACTATGGAGGCGTTGGCCAAGCAGATACACAAAGAGGTCGCTCTCACCGGCGCCCCCGTGATGCCATTATGGGCCCAAAAAAGCACGGTCAAGCGCGCCCTGGCGAAACGCTACGTGGCGCATATCAACTTTTTGGGGAAACAGGTTCCAAGCGCCATGCGCAAATGGGCTAGCCGTCTGGAATCGTGCCGGTTTGATTGGGGTGTTGCTGCCGTGAGGGCGGCAAGCTTTGAGTATTTAAACGACCTCGCCGATCGCAGCGCGGACCCGCTCGAACAATGGGATATTCACCTGGCTGTTCCAGCCGATCCAGACCCGCAATGGCCCAGCCTTGATCGCTCTGGCTTCCACAACGGCCGGGCTGACGCCATGGACGCCCTAACGAGAGAGATCACAGCACAGTCTTTGGAGTTAGCACACACCAAACGATCACGTCACATACCAGATTACGCCGGTCAGTTTTTTGATATTGGCTATAAAGCGGCTGTTAAGGCACTGATCCTGAATGACAAGCAGACCTTAACGGAGAACTTTGCCTTCTTGTTCGCGGCGAGCACGAAACGCGCCAAAGACGCCCAAGATGCCATGAAAGCGGAGCCGGATATGTCCCTGGAGCGTGCGCTCGAATTGATGGCACCGTTGATCGATATCATGGAACTCTCAGGGCTAGCCATTCTGATGGCGGAGTATCACGGGAACAACCTGCTGTGGAAGCAGGGCGTGGCACATGCGCTGTGGCGGACAAGCATTGAGCATGACGATTTTATTCTTCACGCACCATCGTTCATGACGGAGATCTATAACGCGATTCACCGTGATCAGCATAACTACAAACGCACCATTCGACAGGACTGGTTCGCACGTCAGCTCGCGCAAATCGAGGACCTAGAGGAAATCTTTGGCTTCAACCATTTGCCCGAGCAAGTGGATGCAATAGCCGCGTTGGCCCCTGAATCCTATAAGTCTCATGCAAGCCCTTTGATTCGGCATCTGGCTCGTGAAAAATCATGGTGGAATCAGATCTCCATGCTCCAGATTTTTTACGGTGCTTTCGTCACGCGGCAAGCCTCTTTTCAGCATCTCGCGCTACACCCCCGGGTCGACGACCTGAATGCCCTTGAGCTTGATCATGCTTAAGACACCAACAGCCCGACCATTTTTAGACTCGCTGGGCCCGCTGCGCCGGACAGTCCCTCATTTGCCGGCATCCTTATCTTTCGACCCGGTTCCAGAGTTACATCAATGGCGCTCCGACATCGTCAACGGCGTGATGTCCACTTGGAAAGCCGAGGGTTACCGCGTGGAAATGAATGGAAATCGCAGTCATGGGTTGATCGCCGGCGACATGCTGGCAAACTTGATCCGAAAACCGGGAACGCCCATTGAAGGTGTCCTAGCAGAGGTCGTGCGCCGCTTGGCCGGGCATATCTTTCTGGACGGTTTTTGTCACCACGAAATCATTTACAAGGACAACCAACCGCACCTTGCCGGTTTTCCCAACACCGGTGTCGTCCACGCGATGGGGTATGTCCTGCAATTTGTCCCGCCCAGCGAATGGGCTAGGTGGAACAAAAAAGTTTGTGTCATTCCGAAAGCGGACGTGTGGCGATTGGAGGTTCCGCAAGCGCTGGGCGGCCACCGCCGACAAAAGGTAGCGACCACGGCACTGACGCGTCTCCATCGCTTCCGCCAGCATCGCCTCACCCCCCACAGTGGCTTCCGGCATCGCTTTGTCACTGATGAGGTTCTTGGGCATGTGCGCCTGCACAACCGGGATCAAGAACTGATATTCCAGTCAACGTCATGCTGGGGCTGGATGCGGGCAGGAAACTTCAACAGCGACGTCTCTGAGTTTTTCGCGGTCTACCACGGCCTTAAGTTTGCGTGGGCCAAAGCGACGCTCAGGACGCACATCTTGGCCGAAATCAATTCGTTATTTCGGCGGCTGAACTTGGATACGGCGTGCGTCGTGCACGGGCTCGCGACGCCAGAACATTATGCCGAGCTCATGCAGCGCTACAAGGCGCGTGAGCTGTCCACAATGGAAGCGCGCGACGCCGCATATGGGCTGATCTAGCCCAACATTCCGGGGCATTTCGCCACGGCAGCACCAAGCGACAGTATTGCGAGAAAATCCGTGGAGCACGAATTCCACAAAAGATTAGGATCTTCAGTGTGTTCCAGTACCTTTGGCGCGAAAAACTATTGAAGTCGACAGTAGGATTGGGTGTCCCCGATTCTGATCAGCACTTTGTTTTGGAGTCCAATCGTCGCGGCACAGGCAGGGGATTGAGCATGAAGAAGCGCTACGGCCAAGAACAGATCGTTAGCAGTCCTCAGCAAGCTGATTAGGGAATCCCGTTGAAGCAGTTCTGCCACCTGCATGGCTTCTCGCAGAGCGGCTTTTACCTCTGGTGTGGCAACTTCGGCAGGGGTAGGTTCCGGACGAAATACACCGGAAGGATTTGGAGAGGGAAAACGTGCGGCTGAAAAAGCTTCTGAAGGAGCCCCGGTTGTAGCAGGAGGTAGCCCGCGAAGCACTCAGAAAAAAGTGGTAGCTGCCCCAGCTGAACTCCACCTGGTGCATCAAGTCGCGTGGGCCGAGAGAGCGGAGCATTGACCGTTGCAAAGATGAGTGCAGGCGCTTTGAAATATCACCCGCGCCTCGCGCCGATAATTCTCTGCCGGCGTGACGTAAGTAGGCTGAGTACGCCGGGGCAGTGATGGCCTACCGGCTTTTCAAGTTAAGCCGTTCTTCTTCAGCGATTACATTCAGCGCCAAGTACATCAGGTTGACCAGGTTCACCTCCAACCCGTGCCCATCGCCAACGGCTTCCTCGGCAGACAGCACCTGAATCCGTGGATTGTCTACGGCTGCATTGTCGATGTGGTCCCAGATCGTGTAGCCACAGAAGGTCCGGGGTACGTCTTCGGGGTCAATCGGCGCCACCTCACGATCTTTCGGTTGCAAGTAACACTTGCCCAAGCGCTCGCTGCCTTCAGGCAATTCCTCGAAGTCAACTTTCCCCGTCACGAACGGTTTGTAGTGCCCCAGCGTTTGTCTGCTGGCCCACCATTGGCTTAGGCCTTCCAACTTCCGCTGCCCGACGTTCGCGAACAGCTCACTTGAACTCTGCCCTAATATGAACGCGAACCGCGTAGCCAGATCAGATTTCGCAGTGACCGCTAACAGCATGGTTTTGCACCGACCGCTGCAGGAGGAATCGGGGATCTGCATTATAGGCTGGGCGCGAGACGCTTCCATCGCTGTATTGAGCAGCACTACCATGTTGGCCTTGTCCGCCATGTACGCCGCTCTGTCTTCCTCCTTCTCGAGGCTAGCCAGCGTCTGCATCCGTCCGGGAAGAGCACCCTGATAGGCGCTGTAAGTCAGCAGGCTGCCAAAGCTGTGGCCGATGCTGACCATGTAGGGCAAGGGCACCCGGTTTTTCTCGTCCCCACTGACCGGCAAGCACTTGAGCGAATCGGCAACCAATTCCCCCTTCTTACGTTCCAGGGCGCCAAACAGTAGCGAGGCACCGGTGTAACCCACGCGAGAGGCTGCTGCCTTGCGGGAGTAAAACGTCCCCAATTCTTGGAGAATCGGAATTGGTTGCGACTGACCTTTCCAGCCAACGTACACCGCAATGACGCGTCGGTCGGGTACCAAGCGCGCCAACTCGCCCACGGCGGCACTTACCAGTTCGACATTTTCGTTACCCGGCTTGGCGTTGTGCTTCCAGCCGTGGGCGAAAGTCAAAATAATCGGCGGCGTTTCGCAGACGTCGACGCTATCCAGTTCCTTGAGGACGTCATTCAATTGGGCGTCCCCGTACATCCAACCCTCATCGTCGAATTCGACGAAGAACAGGTCTGCCCGCGATCCAGTGTCCCCGAGGATGATGTGGTTTGGGGCAGGATTCTTCTTGGCATATGGTGTGCGGTACGCTTGGGTAGACACGCATCCACTCAGCACCAACAACATCAATCCCATGCTAACGGCCCCGGAAAATCGCCTCATCATGCCGTCACTCCCTTAGTTTAATTTCCGTCTGCTTAGCCCATCGAACCTGTATACCGCCCATCAACAAGCCCTGGAACACTCAGAAAGCCTCTTTTGTTCGTCGCTACTAGTGAATACTACCCGCCTGCCCCAAACCCGTCGCACAACCTAACTTCGGGGTTTTCTTGTGGGAGCTCAGCGCATCAAAAGCCGCTTCCGGCATCCCCCGGTGTCGGAGCCTCGACCAGCCGCAGGATGTCCGTGTCGACATAGTCGAGCACCGTGTCGATAGCTCCGTCAGTCACGCCCCTTGTTTTCAACTCCCATAGAATTCGCGCGGCGCTGGTAATGGGGTCGTGCACCATGTCGACGGTTCGACATGACTCACCCGCGACTGGCTCCTTGTCAGCGGCCTTGTGACGCCCCTTATTTTGCAATCCGTAGACGTTGAATTGCTGAATAGGGGCGCATTGATAGGCAGCCAAGTCCGCATCCTCGACGCCCATGCAGCAGTCACCACGCAAGGCATGCCCCTGCGTGAACGAATCCTGGATCAGGTGAAGGATCGCTCCTAGCGCGCGGCTCTTGACCGTCTGCTCGGACAAATTCACATCGCATGTGTAGATATTGTAGGTGCAGTAGAACGCGAACAGTGATGCCACGATCCACGGTTCGCCTTTGTCGACCACGCAAGGGAAGCCGGTCGGGCCATCGGGCATCATGTCCTCGGCAATGGGGTTGCCCTGCCGCTGTTCTGACGCCCAGTAGGTGCAGTGATTTTGCTCGATGAACGTGCCGCCGCCCGCTTGTGGCGCATCCTGTAATACTAGGAGCAGATATTTGGTCCAAGCCAGCATCTTCTCCTTAGTATCCTCGGCCCTATCCCCTTTGCTGGCGCTCATTGCATGCAGGTACTGCAGATTTCCGTAGTGTGAACTGCACCGCAGCCCCGTGGTTAGAGTGCTTCCCTTGCCACCACATCCACCCAGCACCAGGTTCCACGACCAACGAACAAATCCCATTGGGTTACCCAAGCTCAGCTCAGAGGCGGGGTCATCGGGCCATCGGACTGCATTTCTTGCTGCGCGCTCCGACCACACACCAAGCCCCACGCTCGAAAGATCCAGCGCGACGTCCCAGCCCTCAGGCCGCGGTACACAGGCGGCCGGTGCCGATTGCGCGCTGTCCGCGCAGTGCATGGCATCGAAAGTCATCGCTTCGTGATGGCGGCCACCTAAAACCCAGAGCGTGCGAGCCTCAGCCGGCCAAATCTGCACGAGCAAGTACAAGCCCCATACCGCTGCTAATTTATTCATGGCTCCCCCTGTCATTGAGACTGAATCTACAAGGGGGGCGTGGTTATTGCTACCCCAAAAATAGCAACGCCGTTGAACCGGGCACGGTCGTTTAGTGCATCAATCGCTAGGGTGTTGATCCATTTGGATACTTGCAGGCATTTAGCCGCGGTTACCACACCTTTCGCTTTGGGGCGACTTCTGTCAGCCAATAGCTGAAATTAAAACCACATGCGACGATCGTGGCATCGACACAAGAGCCTAAGTTGGCTAAGGCGAGCCCGATAATCGGAAGTAGGTTTCTCGGTTTGTATTTAGCAGTTCACAAACTGTTGTTGGGCGGCTGCTCATAGAAGCACCAGAAAAACGTAGCCGAGCCCCAAGCAGCCCCAACCTATACTGCGGATGGTGCGTGCGCCAAATACCTCCAGAAAACGTAACGACCCGAACCAATTAGGCAGCGCAACCAAGCATACCCCGAGCGTGGCGGGAATGGAGAATGCCCGCAAACGTGCAACCGATGGCCCAATTAGCTCCGAGCCCGAATAGTCGAATGCCGGGTAAAACGCCAAAGTCAGCAACAGGATGGCCGCGACGAGCGACACCAGGGACTCAGACTCAATTACCGTATCGAACGCCGAAAGCCCATCAATGGCGAACACAGCAATCACGACGACGACAAGGGCGCCCGAAAAAAGAAGGATAGCCGTCAGCACATCGTCGGCTGCAGCGATTTGTTGGGCGGCACGCGTGGTTACCAGGAAGCGTCAAGTTTGCGGCCCACTTCTTTCGCTACTTCAGTGAGAACCGCCATGCACTCACCAAGACACTCACCGTTGACCATTTCAACGTTCCAGTTCCGTCCCAATTGCCCAGCTTCTTGTTCGGTAACGCGGCCGATTCTCCGCACCTGGCATTCCTTACAATCGCCGTCGAGCGCTCCGGAGTTTGCCATCGCAGAGTTGAGCGCGTTTACTATCTCTTCAGGTGTCATCAACGTCTTTTGCATAGTGCGTCCCCTTTGTTTGTAGGGCAGGATCTCCTAAGGCCATTCGCGCTATTTATTCGAGATTCATTCGTCTTTCCTTGAGCGTAGATACCAACGCTCCTCACCATTCTTGTCGATTTTCTGAGCGCCGAGTTCTAGAAGGAATTGCCTCAGCTCATCGTCGGTATAGCCTCCGACGCGACTCTGTAGAGCCTTGAAGGATCGCTCGACAAATTTTTGATGATTGAGCATCTCGTCAAAAATCTCCTTCACCGTAGATGCGCTTCTGTGCTGAAGATCGAACATTGTTTTTTCGTGCTCAAATTGCCGTCCCTGTAGCAGCCAGTTAACGATCCCGCTACCTAAAATGCCGACAGTGGCACCAATGAGTGCCCATGCTGCTTCTTCGCTCATGCTGCGAACTCCTGTGACGCCCAACGCCTGAGCTCAGTTGCGTTTGAGGCGGCGCCTGCTTTTGCGGTAGCAAAAGTGGGCGGCGGGTCAAACGTCACCTGCAGCGATTTGTTGGGCGTCATCTGAACGCCTCCAGCAATTTTCTCGCCAAATGAAGGTACCGGCGATGATCGTATAGCAACTGTTTGGGAATGCTATAGACTTTGTTTTCAGTTGCTGAGGTTACGCAGAACACAGGCGCGAATGATGCAACTTGTTGGGCCTCAATTATGATCTCGATACGCCGCTTCCCTCCGAGTTCCTCTTCTGGCGTCCCGGAAAGAGCGTCAAGGCGCTGAAACTCGTCAACTTGCTCTTGGGCCGAAACCACGCCAGGCGGGACGTACAACGGAATGCGATGTGCCGCTGGGTCCCTCAACGCTGCAAGGTCCAATCCCCATGCCTTCATCGCGGATAGGTGCTTGGCGTGATTCGGTGATCGGCTTCTGACGGAGCTCAGAAACTTGTCTCCAAAGAGGTGAACTTTCATTCTGGCGCCGGATTCCTCAGTGGTGCTTGGAAGGATCTTAAATTCAAACTGGAGCATCCAAGCCAAGTTGTCTAACGCACCCCGAAGATTCAAGTAGTAGCCATTCAGATGCAACGCGGCCTCGGTAGCTGTACTAGGTGAAAGTGGACCAGATTTTTTGACGTAGCAGGTACGCTCCAAATACTCCCTACAATGACGCAAGACGTAATACCTTGCCGCGAGTCCACTTTTCAGATGCGTTAAAGCACCGGAGGTTGAGACCCATTCGCGAGCATGAAAGATTAGATGCTCCAGATGCGACTCCAGGAACCGGACGCGCTCATCTTTTTCCGGAAGTAGCAAAGCGCTGCCCTATGACGCCTGCAACGTGTTGTTGGGCACCGTCACGCCTCCGCTTGAGAAGCGCCCTTTGATAGGTTGCAAGACGCACATGCCACATGGGCATTCTCAACTGTTGTTTTCCCACCAGCAGTCCATGGAATTATGTGATCACAATGCCAGTCGTCCCAGGACAACTTTGCCCCGTCGCACTTGATCTTTAGCTGGCAGTGCCCTTTGTCTCGCCGAAAAACGGCGAGGCGTTGTGCCTGAGTGAAGGCTCGCTGATTGTCTTTCGTTTCGATTCCAGGATTTGCGTCCACGAAGTGCCTTAGCATGAATTCCATTCGCCAACGGATCGAGTCCGCAGCATCTGTACTGTGACTAATTTTCTCCTTATAGCTTGACCATTCCGGGTCAATCTCATCATCGGGCTTTTCGTCGTTAATGCGGCGTTGTTCCTCAAATCCAAGAAACCAATCGTGGATAAGTTGCCGCGCATCCTGAAAGCTGTACTGGTTCATCAGCTCAGAAACAACACAATAGAGAGCTACGACATTGAATCTTGTAAGTTCTGGCGTTACTTCTGGAAAAATCTCCAGGAGAGTATTCAGCGTTCTACTTACCGCCTTCGCATCCGAAGATGTTGCATCGAAGTCGGCGTGGTCGCGGTACATTCGGTTGAGGTCAGCGTTCTTTACATTTGTCGGACCTCCAGCCAATTCCAAAGCAACAAGCTGTGCTGCCACAAGGTCGTGATTGAACCGTGCATTGGCGAAGCCAACGGATTCAAAAAACTTATGCTTGGAGGCTTTGCGAACGAAGTCGCGCATTCGGCCCGGGTAAGCATTTCGTTTTTCTTGAGCCTTTAGTGACGTCCCATTTTGAAGCCGGAGAAACATCTCACGCACTTCGTCTTCGTCACTATCTTCGAGAACTACAACGTCGAGTGCGTATACGTCGAAGCGCATCCTGATGTCGTCTGGCAAGTTATCGTAGAGCAGGCCAGCAACGTCCTCGCCATCGATCTGATCGGCATCTTTCGGGAGCGTAAATTCGCCGTCGAAGAACTCCCATATCGCTCGGAGTCTCTGTTGCCCATCGACCACGTCATAAATATCAGGCTTGGTGCCAACCTTCCTCCAATACAGCTTTGGAATGTCGTAATCTCGGAGGATCGTGTCAATCAGCAGTTGCTTTTGAGCCTTGCTCCAAACCGCAGGTCGCTGAAAGTCCGGGTTGGTGTTAATGCGATCCCGTACCCCATGTGTTGATCTCAGGGGCCACGGTTTTTTGTTCATTTGCATCAAATTCTCCTCGTTCTCCAACCAGGTGCCCAACGCCAGAGCTCAGGTGCGTTTGAGGCGACGCCTGCTTTTGCGATAGCAAAAGTAGGTGGCGGGTCAAACGTCACCTGCAGCGATTTGTTGGGCGTCAATCCGCGTGCAGCTCGGCTTTCAATCGAGCAATCGCAGATGCTTTGTGAGTTGAAATGTAGCCACCTAACAACGGGCTTTTCGAGTTCTTCCATACGTAGACCGGAGCGATACAAGCAGCGAGAAAAGCGATGACGGAAATACCTACCAGGAGACACAGATTGTCGCTTGTCGATGCAATGTGCGAAACGAGTGAAACAGAGGCGACCAAGCTCGGCGCGCCGACCATACCAACGTAGAACATCTTGATTCGACGCATTACACCACCGTCAGGCCTAACGTGTTCGGGGTCAACATACTGAGAGAACACCATTTTGGTTCGAATCGGTGGGAGCCAATCATGATCTCGTTCGAGCACTAACGCTTGTACAAAATGAGCATCCAAGAGTTGGTGACACACTCGAATATCGATGTTCCACAGCAGCAGCAGCCCGACGCAAGCAACTATGCCAGCGGCCGCCGAAACGAGATATGGGTCGAACTGGCTTGATACTTCCGGCCGCGTAAAAATGAACCCGATTCCGACAAACATTGCCAATAGCCAAGTAGATGCCAAGGTACGATACTTACTTTCCAAGGAATTGAAGTGTCGTTCACCCTCGCCAAGAGACAAGTACATTTCCCAAGTTCGTTGTTTCTCGTCCTCAGTCACGTTGAATCACCTGCAGCAAATTCTTTACTTGGTTTGGCTCTATGGGCTCAATACTTTTGGAACTAGCCTCATGCAACGACATTTCAGCCGGCAGAAAGACGTCAGTTCCATTTGTCTCGTATGGACCTCGAACAAACAAGGTCGCAGAGAAGTTCTCATCTACTGGCTTTATTAGATGATATGCGCTTGGTGCCATTTCGTACGTTTGCCCAGGGAAGAGATGAACTCTAAAGGAGGTTTGCAAATCGCAGCTTCCGCGCTCGGTCACGGTATTGAGCTGCCCGGGCGCTGTCGCTTCGAAACGATAGTGCGAGAAGCTGCCTGGACCTGCATTACTTACGACAAATAGTTCCTTACAGAATGTGCCCTGAAGTATCCGAGAGCAGAAGTGCCATCTATGATTATGAACGCTCTCATAATTGCTGCCTGAGGGAAACACACAACCGCTTTTCCAAACGTGCAACCTAACTTCAGATGAGCTGTAGGTTGATTCTGAGAGAACAAGCTTAAAGATGCCGGTTGAATGCAAAAAACTCCTGGCACATATTCGGCTCAGCTCACGAACATCAGTGAGAATGGCTTGGATCAACTCACTGAGCACGTGAGGTGATAGCTTGCGCAGGATCAGTCCTGGCGCATCGCTTCTGTCGATTATTTCATCGGCTAGCATCTGTGCCCTGTCTTTGACGCCCAACGCCCACGTTCAGGTGCATTTGAGGCGATGGCCGTTTTTGCGGCAGCAAAAATCGGCAGCGGGTCAAATGTCACCTGCAACGTGTAGTTATGTGGCGGCTGCATGTTTTGATTTCAGATAATTTACAAAGGCGGTGCATGCAACCAAAAAGTATTTCGCATCATTTGCATCAACCTTGGTCTCTTCCTGCAATTTGTGTCTGATTCCATCAGCGTCACTGGTGTACCCATAGATGGATGAAAAGCCGCTCTTGAGGGCACTATGAAGCTGGCCTTCCTTCTCTAGAACCTTCAGTGCATCACCCAACGTCGCCTTTGGCTTTCCACTCAGCTCACAAGCCACGCTTTCTACTGCTGATATGGACTCTTTGATGGAATTGCGGAAATCCGGATTTTCTCGATCTGCTAGTAGGTTGAGGGCTTGTCTGAAGTGAGTCCGCGCTGCCTCGAATGGTCCTGGTGCAAGTGCGGCCTCAATAGCCTCCTTCTCAAGTTCATCGGTGATTGGAACAAATTGCCTATTAATTAACCGAAAACCGGCCAGTTCACGCTCTAGAACTTGATTAATCAGGCCATCGAGCTCCGAATCTTCTTCGTAGGATATGACGAACTCAACAAAGTCATAGACATCAATCCAGGTGCCCCTAAAGAACCAATCTCGAAGTACATCCAAAATCTGAACACAATATTTCGAGCGTGAGTCCAAGCGCTCCTTGAAGAAGTGAAACCATAGGTTCGTACTAAATTTGTCTACGTAGGGATTTTCGGAAATTTGCCAACCCTTATCGAAGTCATTGGATCCCCACACACAGACGTCCAGCACATTCCACAGAGAGTTGCGAAGCGCAGATGTCATGCCAGATGTTTGGATAGTGGTGGACACCTCGACCAGACCCATCCGTTCCCCGAACTTCATCCATTTCTCCTAGCCACATAACGCTTGTTGGCGTGAGTTAGCCCGCAACTCACAAATAGTCCTGCCAGATTCATTCAGTCTCGCCTAAGCTCGACATGTAAGTGCCAGTTCTGTCTCACGGTTTAGCATTTCCCCAAATACCAACCGTAGCAAAAAGTGGAACTAGAACCCTCACGCGCCAGCCCGCGACCCCAAGAGTTGTTTAACTCCAGCAACAAGGCAACTTCAATCAGGCGAACAATTCAATCACGGCACGATGACCAACGCGTGTTCGAAAATTCCGCTTTGTAGCGATATGCGCTTAGGTTACCGCGCTACCGGACTTCTGGTTTTGGTTCAAAGCTGAACACGCGCCGCTCCCACACTTTACGCACTGAGCAAAGGCCACGGTTTACTTGATACGCCGGAATGCGCCCTGGCATCCCAGCCCCCGAAATCTCTAAGTTGGGAGGCCACCCGGAATGTGATCTTCGGAAGAAGCAGGCATCGCTGAATCTAACCCTATGTCCCAAGCCTGATCGGCTGCTTCAACCAATCGTCCACCGTGATTCACTACATACATCTTGGCAATTATCGCCGGCATTGGTCCATCGAACAGCAACTCCCCTAGCTCGTCGCCGATTGCCACGTCAGCTAGACAATCATCATTAATTGCCATGCACCGCTTGCTTTCCTCATTTTGGAATATCCAGTAGCCCATTGATGCGCTCCGTCGGTTTTACTTACTGACCAGATACGCAATCGCTGGGGAAAGCCGGACATCACGCGGCTACTCGGTGCTCATAATAGAGAGACGGGCGGTCGTCCAGAATGGCATCAATCTCTTCTGGCGCCATGGCCTCGGACCCAAGCCACTTCGATGCCGCTTCATCGCGCAACACGATTACACACCGATCATGACCGGTGGCGGATACCTCCGGCGGCGGCTCGTCGGTAATTGCAGCAAAGGAGTCCAGCGGTGGCTGGTCGGGTTGTTCCCAGTGCGACCACAGGCAAGCGACCGTCATGGCACGCTCTTGACTGTGAAACGCGAGAACCAGATTTTCAGGCTTCTCGCCTTCTTTGAGCGCTCGCCGTTCAAAATCATGTCGTGCGACATTCTCGTAAAACCCGGTGATTCTCATCAGGGCGTGGGAATTCCCAAACTGCCCCTTCCAGAAACCGCGCAGATTGTCCCGCCTGGCGTTGTAGAGACCGTCAAACCGGCGATCGTAGCTGGCGGGTTTGCCTGAGGGCCGACAGTGATAACGCATCGGCCGGATCCAGTTCTGTCCGCTTTTACGCACGATGACAGCGGCATACTGGAAGGGAAAAATTCTCGAATCCTTTGCTTCCACCTTCTCCCGTCTCAAATCCGCTAGCTTGCCCTTCGCCCACGTGATCTTCTTGGTGGCGATTCGCTGGCTATCCAGAGCAGCTTTCGTTGTCTTGCACTGCAACTTGCGCTCGGCGTCCGCTAGGCGCTTAGTTTGCTTGAAAAGCTCGGCTTCCAAACGCTCCGACTCAGCCTTGCGAAACTGGTAGATTGAATTCGCGATCCGTTCCTCCACCGCAGTGGTCGGTGCCAGGAAGTTCGCTTCCATGGCCTTGGGAATCTTGATCGCGTTGTTGGTCAGCCGCTGCTCCAGGATGTCCGCAAATACCTGATAGTCGATCAGCGCATCGTATTCACGTTTTAGTTTGTCGAGGTCGAAACTCGCTTGCGCGGAAAAGCACATGGTGACTCGGGGCAGCAACGGTATGACCGATTGTAAATCACGCACTTATGCCCTGGCCTATTGCACTGAAGCTAACATCGGGCGTAATACTGTCATTATGGACAGTTCGCACTTCTACCCCGCCGCAAACGGCACACGGCTAAACCCCGCCGCGGTCGACCCGTCACCGCTAGCCCTTCCACTGGTCTCTTCGCCCCGCCCGCAGGCGGGTTTTCCTTCACCTGCGGCCGATTTTGTCGAAGACAGCATCGATCTGAACCAATTGCTGGTGACCAATCCGCCGGCCACGTTTTTTGTGCGTATTGAGGGTGAGTCGCTGAAGAACCTCGGGATATTGTCAGGCGACATTGCGTCGGTTGACCGATCGCAAGAGCCTCGCCGCGGCAATCTGGTGGTGGCTGTTTTTCAGGGCTCTGTGTACGTAAAGGTGCTCGATGAGATGAACAATCGCATGGCGCTTTGCTCCCGCCACGACTCGCTTGATCGTTACCAACCCATGTTCTTGGATGAGGACGAGGACCACATCATCTGGGGCGTCGTGACGGGCATTGTGCGTGGGATCGGCCGCAAGCTCTGAACGCCGGATTGCGCTGGTTGACGTCAACAACTTCTACGCCAGTTGCGAGACCGTCTTCAATCCGAAACTGCGAGGTAAACCTGTCGTTGTTCTGAGCAACAATGATGGGTGTGTCGTCGCCCGCTCTGCTGAAGCGAAGGCCCTGAACATCAAAATGGCTCAACCCTGGCATCAGGTAGACCCGACTGTTCAAAGGCAAACGGCAGTTTTCAGCTCGAACTACACCCTCTACGCGGATATATCCAACCGCGTGATGACGATTCTAGGCGACATGGCGCCCAGCCAAGAGGTGTACAGCATTGATGAGAGTTTTCTCGAGCTCACTGGGATCCGTGAACTTCGTCAGCATGCTCACGCAATTCGTCAGCGTGTGAGCCAATGGACAGGCCTTACTGTTTGCGTTGGCGTTGGCACCACCAAAACCAGAGCGAAGCTGGCGAATTACGTGGCCAAGAAATCGCCCGAGCATGCTGGCGTCTTCAACCTCGAAACGCTGAGCGCGATCGACCAGAGCGCACTGCTCGCAAAGATCCCTGTCGGGGATGTATGGGGTATCGGCTTTCGGACCGAGCGACGGCTCGTGCAGATGGGGATTCGCACGGCAGCAGATCTGCGGAGATCTCGCCCCAAGCAGCTGCGGCAACAATTCGGTGTAGTGGCTGAAAGGATCGTGGCAGAACTCAACGGTGAGGTTTGTACAGAGCTTGAAATCTCGCCGCCAGCTAAGCAACAGATTCGGTTAAGCCGATCCTTTGGCGCGGCTGTTTCCGAACTACCGCTACTCAAAGAGGCCATGCTGGCCTTTGTGTCGATTGCAGCTGAGAAGCTGCGGCGACAAAACAGTTTTACCAGCACCCTACAGGTGTTCGTTTGCACCAATGTGTTCCGACCGGACAAGCCGCAGCACTCAACCGGCTTTACCTTGAAACTGCCCTATGCCATGGACGATACGGCCATGCTCGCAAAGTTCGCAGTTCGCGCACTCGAGCACTTATACAAGCCCGGCTACGAGTACAAAAAGGCTGGTGTGAATCTGATGAGTTTGTCACCGCGCGGCAACGCCCAGCTGGAATTATTTACCAATGACCGCATTGCCAAGCGAGGTGACCAGTTATCCACTGCCATGGATAACATCAACCGGCGGTTTGGTCGCGAATCGATATGCCTGGGGCGCCTGTCGGGCCCGAGGCCATGGTCAATGAACCAGACACGCTTATCGCCGGCCTACACGACGAACATGAATCAGCTCCTTTTGGCGCGATAGACCGAATCGTGATCACCCACCGTCCGGAAAACTTTCCCGCCGTAAGCTTCCCCGTCAAGGGGACACAATAAAGGTAGACGTTCTGGCTTGTGACGTCACCCCAATTCTGGGACCAATCGATAAACGGTTCACTCTAAGTTTTAAGTGACAATTCTATTTTTTACAGAAGCTGACAACATCGGGGATTGGTGACGGGGCGTGACTGTACGTCACGTACTCGCTATCGGTACCTCGCTGCGCTCAGTCCATGAAAAGCCATCTCCGGCTTCACCTGGTGTCATCGCCGTTGGCAAGCAACCCAGCCGACCCTGGTTGTCTGCATGAGAAAATTGATCACTATCCTCAATGCCATGGTCAAACACGGCCGCAACTTTGAACCATAGTCACCTGTTAGGCATGTCACGCTTCATCGCTGCCCAACACATCGCTAACAATACTTTGCAGGTGATATTTTGAGCGCGAGCACCGGTTCGACAAGTTCGTCCTGCTTAGCGCCAGCAGAGAATGAATAATCTATCGCTAAATTGTTTTTTGCTCGAACCCTATCAACTCCTTAGCCCATATGATCTTCGGCGAGGGTGCAGCTTGCGAACATACAGCTATGCATATGGTGCTAGACATCAAAAATCATCCGTGTATAGTGCTAGGCTGTCTTATTGGGTCGGTCGAGCCCGTCGATCAAATTTGATCCGGCTCTCAACTACGAGTAAGCGCGTCTAAAGCGTATTTATCAGTTCAGCCCCAATGACAGATAATCTGTAATGGTCTTGGGGGACTGTAATGTTTCGTCGTATTTTATTGTGCGTGAGCACAGCCGTTTTCGTGTGTGCAACTGGTTGGGCAGGCGCTGATGCACACGACTCGGAGAGCGCTGTTTCCGGCTTTGGATCACTCTCGAAAGTCTCATTGTTGGGCTATGGGATTGAGGAGATAGTAGAAGTTCTACCGGATCCAACAACGACCATTCAGGGAATCTTGGATGAGCGAATTTCTGCCGCACGTGCATCTTCATTTTCAGCAAATGCGGCGCCTCTGAGCGGTTATCCCGGGATCGTTAGCGGAACATTCGCTGTATCGTCGCGGGGGGCTGCAAATTACAACATCCCAATTGTCGTGCCCCCAGGTACTGCAGGTATGGAACCGCAGTTGGCAGTTTCATACTCGAATTTGAACGGTAACGGTGTTCTAGGTCATGGATGGTCTTTGGGCGGAATATCTCGTATCAGTCGGTGTGCAAAAACGGTCGCGATTGACGGCGTTGCTGGCGGCATTAACTATGACGAGGGTGATCGCTTTTGCCTTGATGGCCAGCGCCTCATTGCGGTGTCCGGTTCTTATGGGCAACCGGGTACCGAATATCGAACAGAAGTCGACTCGTTCGCCCGAATTACGCAACTGGCGAGTGTGACAAACGGCTTATCCAATGTGTTTCGAGTGGAGACCAAGGCCGGCCTTGAAATGCTGTACGGAAGCTCTGATGCTTCGTTCTCGAGTGAGCCCAATAGCAAGTATTTTGTTTGGTCAATTGATCGAATCGTCGATTCCGTTGGCAACTACATTGCCTTTGATTATGAGCACCACAGCTCAATAGAAACGGGGCGAGAGTTCACGCTGAAAGAGGTCTTGTACACGGGTAACTCTCAGGCTGGATTGGTTCCCTATAACAAAGTAGTTTTTGAGTATGAGAGCCGTCCCGACGTCGTTAACCGCTACGTTGCGCATTCGGTATTCCACCAGACGAATCGCAAGCGACTCTCACGGATTGAAACCATATCAAATGGAGCCGTCGCGAAAATTTATCGCTTTGGCTACGAGTTAAGCGGGACCCGAAAATCGCGCTTGGTACAAATCGAGGAGTGTGCGCCAGATGGTGGCTCCGAGGTTTGCTTTGCACCTACGACCTTTAGCTGGACAGATAAGCTGCTTGGTTTCGGCGGGGCACACGAAGGATTTGGCAAGCCACCAGAACTGTTCTCATCATCATCTGAGTTGGTCGACATCAACGGCGACGGTTTACCTGACTGGGTAAACTCGAGATTCCACTGCAACGACAGAGGGTCAAATTGTGAGAATAGGAATTGGCTAAATTCCGACACCGACAGGTTGATCTCACACCTGCCAGGGTGGCGATTTGGGCCCAAAGAATTCACAGGTCCTGCGCCATTGTTCGCAGGCATTGACCGAATCGGCTTTCTTCACGATCTTGATGCAGACGGCTATGTTGATCATTTTGTGGCGCAAGGGAATCTCATTGGTGCTTACATGGGATCCGAGAGTGGATTTGCTGGACTCGATGACAATCTGATTCAGTTTGATGCCACAGAATCATCTGAGGCTGTGCGCCAGGACGTTGACCTAGCAGTATTGCAGGACATTAATGGTGACGGACTTCCGGATGACATTCGTTCAGTGCTGGATAACAACAACGTTGATGGAGCAACTTTTCTCAACAGAGCATGGAGCACCTGCACAGCGAAAGGTTGCTATTGGGCTGAGGATCCAGGCTATAAGACCCCCCATCCGCTAACGACAACTAATCGTAAAAAACTAGCGCGGCTGGTGGAGCTCAACGGAGACGGGTTGCCCGATCTTGTTGCGGCCTATACGTACGATGGCTCCTTGCCCGTTCAACGTGCCTACTTCAATACCGGCGAAGGCTGGGAAGCTGCCCCGCAGTACGTTCCTCAAGAGTTGATCAGAGAAGGGGATGAAGTGCTAGGCGACTTCGCCGATGTAAATGGCGATGGCCTTGATGACCTGATTTATGAAAACAGAGTTCGATTGAATGTTGGGACGGGTTGGGACCATGCGTATTCCTCCGCGTACAACTTACCGGAGAATGTCTTTTCAAATGACGGTGTTACTCGTCAAATATTCTTCGTAGACGTTTCCGGCGATCAGCTGCCCGATGCGGTCATCAGTGGGCCGGGGATTGTGAATCGTACTTTGATCAATCGAGGTACCGCGGAATGTGGATCTCATCAGTGTAAATGGGAAGAGCGGTCTGAATATCAGGCGCCACTGGATCTATTTTTCAGTGGCGGTTTTACGGCTGGATCGCTTTCGGATTTGAATGGCGATGGGTTGCTAGACATTGCTTACGCGAACAACAGTCGAGAGCAGTCGCATATCAATGAAGGGGGTATGCCCGATCTGCTTGTCTCCATCACGAATGGCTTTGGCTCCAGCATTGAAGTCAACTATCAACCTCTCACGAATGCGGATTTGTATGAAAAGCTTGGTGACGCGGCTTACCCCTATAGCGACGTCACGGGACCGGCATATGTCGTAGCGTCCTATCAGACGACAAACGATCTCGGGTCAGAAAATCTGATCACCTACCGATATAAAGGTGCCAAGGCGCATGTGGCAGGCCGCGGCTTTCTGGGCTTTGAGGAGATTACAACGGAGGACGTTGCTGCGAAAACTCGCGTCGTAGATCAATACGAGACTCAGTATCCGCAGGTGGGCCAGCTTGTTCTATCCACAAAGCAGGTTAAGGATCGCTTCAACAACTGGGTGACGATTCAATCCACTGAACATAGTCACCAGACTGAATACATTAATGGTGTTCATACGGTTGTTCCAACTGGGTCAACAACGAAAAAATTCACGTTGAATAGCGGAGGAAACCAAGAATATTTAAGAACAACCGTTACCCGAGATGACTATGACAACTTTGGCTGTGTAGGTACGGTCACCACAACAAGCCAGACCTCAGATGGGAGTTTTGCGTCAAAGGTGACGCAAAACGTCTACGAAAATGATGTGGCTAATTGGTACCTGTGCCGATTGCAACAGGCTCGTGTGACTCACCATAAGTCGGGTGAGCCGAGCGTCACAGACACAACTCAGTTTTCCTATGACGCTATGACTGGCCTGCTTACTAATGAAACCATTCATCCATTGACGAGCAAGCAACTCTCTACGACCTTTAGGCATGATGCCTTTGGTAACAGGATTTCAACGGAGAGCCAGGCGCAGGGGGAAACGCGGTCTGAAAGTCAGGTCTTTGATGACCAAGGTCGCTTTGTTGAGTCGGCGACCAATGCACTCGGTCATACGATTGAGATGCAACACGAAAGCAAATTTGGTGTTCTTATCTATCAGTCCGACGCAAACGATGTTGTGACCCGACAAACAGTTGACCCGTTCGGACGCGTGATTGCAGAGATTTCACCAACAAACTCAACTGTCATAACTGAGCACAACTGGTGCGACTCAACTTGCCCGGCAGACGGCGTCTACATGATCAGAACAACCGCTAGTGACGGGTCAGAGAGCTACACGGTTTTCAATAAAAATGAACGCGAGATTGTCTCTGCAACAATCGGATTTGATGGAAATTGGATCTATTCTGAAACACACTACGACCCGCTGGGCCGGGTTGAAAAGGTTTCTCGCCCATATTTTGCGGGTGGCCCAAAGTACCATTCCACTTTTGAGTACGATGTTCTCGGTCGCCGGATTCGAGAGGTACATCCGATTTCTGAGGATGGCGAAATTGGAACCGTGGAGCACGCCATTGATGGTTTGCAGGTTACCAGGACCGACGCAGAAGGAAAGACCAAGTTCACGAGAAAAAACGCTCAAGGAAAGGTCGTAGAGAGTCGGGATGGCGGTTCTGTTGTGTCTTACTATGCGTACGATGCTCGCGGCAATCTGATCAGCACCACGGGACCTACTGGTCTTACGCAACAAATTTCTTACGATCAGTTTGGATATAAGAAAGCTTTATCCGACCCGGACCTTGGCGCCTGGTCGTATAGCTATGATGCGTTTGGACAGCTGAGTTCGCAGACAGATGCGAAAAACCAGACTACTACCTTTGAATATGATCGTTTGGGGCGAGTCAAAACTCGTGTTGGTCCTGAGGGGACTGCCAGCTGGACTTATGATAACGCTGCATATGCTATCGGAAAGCCAACCTCAATCACCGCTCCTGGGTACTCTCAGGTGTTTGCTTACGATCAACATTCTCGACCGCGCAAGATAACGACAAAGCATGGTGGACAAACTGCCGTTGAAACTCAAACGTGGAATGCTCAGAACAAGTTGGGTATCCGACAAGTCGAGATCAACGGCATCACGGAATGGTTTCGCTACCGATACAATGCTTACGGATATCTTGTCATTGTTCGAGATGAGGGCGAGACAATACTTTGGCAGGCCATTGCCCAAGATGCGTTTGGACAGATAGAGGAGCAGCGCTTCGAGTCTGGCTTCAAGACATATAACCATTTCGACAGGGCGTCTGGTCGCCCACTATCAACTGAAACACGAGCGATCACTTCTTCGATCATAGCTCATAGCGAATCTACAACCTGGACCGCAGAAGGTCATCTTGAATCGCGAGTAGACCCTGTTAGTGGAATTGATGAACAATTCGGTTATGACGGGCTTCACCGCCTAACGTCGGTCACGTTAAACGGAAGTCCGTCGCTAAGTTTGGACTACACAAACAGCGGGAACATTGCGTATAAATCGGATGTCGGCACTTACCTGTATTCGGGTGGGAATCGCATTCGAGCCGTGCAAAATGAAAGCGGTCTCCAACAGTTTGACTATGACGAAAATGGCAACATGCTTTATGGCATGGATGCATTGGTTGATTGGACGCCTTTCAATAAACCGTCCCGAATCTCCCGTCTGTATAATATCGAAAGTGATTTCGACCCGAGCACTAGGCCAATAGCATCGGCGTACGCTGAGCCACCAACAGGCGAGGAGGCGCGGCGGGCAGCGGGGCAAAACGACACTCACACGCAGTACATCGCAGAAATTTCGCTTAATCCTTGGGTTGAAGTATTGGCGAGTAGGCCAACGTCGATTGCATGCGATACGTGCCCCGGAAATGACGAGCTTCTCGTGCCCGTGGCGATTGAACTAATGGTCGGACGGGCGTCGGACTGGTCCGACGAGATTTTGCTGCAATCTCGGACCATGCTCGGATTTGAAACACCGCTTGATAATCTGAATTTGGAAGCGCAGGCAGAGGACGTCACATCCGGCTTGTCGGACGTATCCGGATTACTCGGCTTGGGGTCGGTTCCAGCAACGTCGAGTAACCAAGGATCCGGCGTGGGGTCGCATTTCAGCTCAATCTTGGCGCTCTTGATTTATGCTAATGCGGCGTTGAAAAAGAGCGACGGTGATGTCGGCGCCATAACCGCGTGGGTCGGCCAGCATTTTGGCAGTGAAATGGCGGGGGACACTGATGTCCTACTCCAGCAGCGGTTGATGCCTCTGCTGTCAGCGCTAGGTCAAGATCGACCTACTCGAGCTCAAAGCGATGAACCCGTCGCCGACATCTTGGCGGAGGCCGTGGAAATTACGGTGTTGCTCTATGCTTGGGCGATCAATAGCGTCGTAAGTCTTAATCCCAGCGTTATGGAACCGGACGAGGTAGTTCCGTATCTCGTGGATTATCTGAACTACCTATCAGAAACAATGGTGGGTAACGTCGGAATTGTCCAAGCATTGGCTGCCGATCTGATCGGCGACGTGGCGTCCGATCCGGTGAATCTCGTTGTTGATACCTTCGATCAAGCCTATAACCAGGTAGATGCTCTGGTTATTGATCAGATTGAAAGTCTAGATCCAGATCTACTCGCAAATCTGGTCGAAGGCATTAGTGAAGTTATTGAGAATTCCACTGGAGATTTTGACGGTATTCGAGATGCTCTCTTTGCATTCGTGCGTGAGCAGGCGGTAGAGCCTAGCTTAGAACTGGCCATTGATGGCTACAACCTGGCAGTAACCTTAGTTCCATCGTTGCTTGAATCGATTGATGAGCTGTCAGACCCTGAAGTTCTTGTTGGAATTGCTCATGAAATAATCACTCCCATTGGTGAGATTTCAAACCCGTATCTAGAGCTTACTTTCGATTTAATCACGCAGCTCTATTATGACACGCCGATCTACGACGTGATGCTCTTTGGGGCGACGCTGGTTCTTGCCATCATTGATGATCCAGGAGGTTCTGTACCGGCGGATGTTATCGTCGAGCTCGTTTATGACGCATATCAAGATGCGTTGGATATGGGCGGCTCCTCTGTCGAGGTATTCCTGAATTTCGTCCAAAACGTTTTGGTGCTTGCCTCAGCTATTCAGGAATATATTGAAACTGCGGCTGATGGCGTCATGGACGATGTTGAGCCGATGGTTGGGGCTATAGTGAGCATCATTTCTGATGTCGATCCACAAGCAATCATCGCCGGATATGCCGAGTTTCTCTTGTTGCTGTACCAAGAGGTAATTCAGGAGATTGAGGGAGCTTCTGGTCAGGTCAACGAGGTGATTGCACAAGTCGCCCCGATCGTATTGGGCTACGGTGAGGCGGCAGTTAATACTGTAGAAGGCCTTGTCGAGAGGTTGGGGGACTTAGAGCCAAACGAGGTAGTAGCTCCATATCAGCAGATTATTGTCGACATTTTGGCCCTGATTGGGCCGGAAATTGGAAAAGCAGTAGCAGATGCGGAAAGCCTTGTAGCCGAAATCTATGCGGATACAACAAAAACAGGCGACGAAGTTGAGGAGGAGGTTGAAAGGGTCGCGCGAGAGTTACAGGAGGTCATTGCGGAATACTTTGCGTACGCAATGGCTGTCCTAGTTGCAATAAGCGAGCTTGATCCCAATGCCGAAGTGCAGGAGTTGGCCGATGCCGTCGAGGAATTTATCGAGCAAAACGATCCAACTGGAGACCTGCCTGATCCTCAGCAACTGGCTGATACGCTTGTGGCCTTGACCGCCGTAACGATTGACTACGTGGGAGAGACTGTTGCAACTATCTCAGATGATGCGACTCATCAGCCAATCGTGTTCCAGGTCGGCGACCTGAAATACGGTCTATATAACTTCCGTGTTCGGGTGAAATACCTGGCAACGGTTGACACCACAGATGGTTCGCCAGTTTATCGATACAGCGATCCCTACGTTGGTCCGAACACGGTTTTCGTGAATTCTTCCGTTGGTCGCACAGACCCCACGGACTTGGACGGAGATGGTGTACCTAACGTTGTAGATGGTTGCCCCGGCACGCCGTCAGGTCAAGCAACCACCGAGCTGGGTTGCCACTCGAGTTGGACCAACACAGAAAGCTTCAAATACGGACCTGACCGTGAGCTAATAGAGCGAAGTGTCTCTGAGCAGGTGAAAGAAGGCGTCAGGTCAGGAAAGGTCCAGTATTTAGGCGGCGTGCTTGAAGTACATGACTTTGGTGAGCCCGAATATCACTTCCAAATAATCGCGGGAGACCGAAGGTTAGGAACTGTCGTCCGGCGAGGCGCTATTGATCGAGAAGTGCGTTTTCAACATCAGGACCATCTCGGGTCTGTGGTTGCAATCACGCAAAGCGGTCTGGTTGTGGATCGATTCTCCTACGACGCTTTTGGGCAGAGGAGGAGTCTGGACGGCAGCCGGGATACGGATGGTTCTCTGACTTACTTTGATCGCTATTCAACCGAGAAAGGCTATGGCGGTCATGAGACATTGGGTGGCGTCGGCTTAGTGCATATGGGCGGGCGTGTTTACGACCCGCTGCTAGGTCGTTTCACGAGCCCGGACCCCATTGTGCAATTACCACTCAATACGCAGGGGCTGAACCGATACAGCTACACGTTGAATGCGCCACTGACGTATACAGATCCTAGCGGACATTGGATTCCTTTTGCGATCGCGGCCGCGGTTCTGATAACAGCTGGTGAGGTTTTCGATGAGCCTTTATTGACCAATATTGGAATCGCGCTCATACCTATTCCAGGTGGGCAGCTTGCTGCTGTAGGAAAAGGGTTCGCAGCTGGTCTAATTACATCTGACGGGGATTTGCGTGCGGCGGTTGTTGGTGGCGTTGCCGCTGGTCTAAGCTTTACTGTGGGTGAAGTTTATGGAGATCCAAAGTTTCTTTCTTCCAATTTTGCCAAGAAGGTTGTCGCTCACGGATTGATAGGTGGCCAGAGGCAAGCTATTTCCGGTGGGAGTTTCCGGGCTGGTTTTCTATCGGGAGGCTTTACCCAGGCCGCATCGCCGTTTGTCGGCACGGGTGAAGGTGGCGTCAATGTGGCGAATAGTTTTTCGCGTATTTCGGCTGCGGCAATAGTCGGGGGTACGGCGTCAGCGCTAGGCGGCGGTAAGTTTGCAAACGGAGCGGTGACGGGAGTGTTCATCCAAGCTTTCAACCATGAAGCGCATCGCGAGAGCTTGCGGCAGCGCGCTCAGCGGCTTGGCAACTTCGTCTTGGACGAAGGCGGCAATATTGTCTTCAGGACGGCGACCACCATCGGTGGGGCTGGCCAAGTTCTCCTTGGGGGTTCTCTCTGCGCGACGGTCGCCGGTTGCACTGTCGGTGGGCCTTTGGCGACCCTGGGGGCCAGCAATATACAGGAAGGCCTGACTGGACAGCCTGGATTCGTCCGTAGCCAAGCGACTTCTCTAATAGGGGGCAGCGCGGGGAATCTGGCGGTGGATGTCGTGAACATCGGCTCCTCCGGTTTTGGGCTTCTCCGGCCGGTCGTGCAACCGGGCGCCTTCAAGCTTTTCAACCATATTCGCAGTGACTTCGTGTCTGCTTTCCGTACGGCTACCAATACCGGTCTAACGGCGGAGGTTGGAGCTGGAACACTTAGTGCCGTCGACACACTGGACCGCTACTATGGCAACTGATATTGAGGTCGTCCTACTGGGGCTCGGTCTGCTGGGCGCTGTCTGGTATTTTGCCAGGCGGCGGAGCCATCTTCAGCGCGAAGATCAACGCCCATCGGGCGTCTTCGGAATTGTTTGTGGCCTGATGTCTGTATTTCCGTTGGTTCTTATGAAGCTGAATCTAATTGCCCAGACGACAACGACCATGATGCTTGGAATTCTCTATTTCCTGGTCTTCATTCTTGGGTCGATGCTTGTCTACTCCAAGGCGAACCGCATTTGCGGAGGCGGTGCCACGAGATGAGCGTGGTGGAAGTTTGCAAATAGAACAATGACCGTGGCCTACGTCATGGACGTTCGACCACCTCGCGCATGCCGGGCACAGCATCCAAAACTTGCATGGCTCCGGCCTGCGGCCAGTACATGACCCGTTAACCCTGGACTATCAGCTCCCGGATATCCTCCGGTGAGCTGCCGGTCTGCCCGGAAAGCATTTGAGCGACTGGGCAACCAATTCTCCTTTCTTTAGGTCCAGGGCGCCACGCAGGTAGCGGCGCACCGGCGCAACTCACGCGAGCCGCGGCTGTATTGCGAGAGCAAAATGACCCACTTTCGTTCCTCGGCTTGGCCGATGTGCATCCAGCGGTGGACGAAAAGTCAATAAAATCGGTGTTGTTTTGTGGACGTCGACGCTATCCCATTCCTTGAGGATGTCATGCAATTTTGCTTCTCCGTACATCCAACCCTCATGGTCAAACTCGGCGAAGAACAGATCGGCCCACAATCTGGCCGTCAATAGGCACTCTCCGTACCGTGCTATCGGCGCGCCGTGACATGAGCAGCCATGTCCAGCTACGAGTAACTTAAACTTCAAGTCTCGGGGGGCGTCACCTATACGACAAACCGTTACTTGGGACTTCGTCTCCTGCGTACAAGCAAGCAAAGAGCTCGACGGCTCGCTTTACGAGCTATTGGTCGCCGGACGTGGGTTTCGTCGTCTGTTGCATGCTCGAAGCGGGCTTTGAGCAGTCGTCGTAGAACAACCAGCGGGAATAGTCCCGTCGTTTGCGCTCGCGCATGTCACGCGCGTGCGACGTGTCGAGTTGATTGTGCGCCTGCATTCCTTCCAATCGCTCGCGGACCGTTTGCGTAAGGTTTCTTTCGAGCATCGCCAAGCGTGCGCCTTTGTGTGTACGGTATTTCCAGCGCTCGTCGTCCATAACCACAATTCTATTGCTCTCCGCTCTCCGCTCTCCGCTCTCCGCCGGTATCAGAAATTGTTGGTCATGATCAATCGGCGACGGTGGCTGACCAACTGTGGTGGGGAATTAAGGTCGCGAGCCTGGGAATAGAGTCGTGAACCTGTTCCAAGTGTTTGGGGTTAGTAAAACCTGTCCATGTGATCAACGGTAGTGACCGGCAAATAGCTGACACTCAATCCTCGTGCGACGATTGTGGCATCAACACAAGAACTGACGCTAACCAAGGCGAACCCTCCAACCAGCTGACGGTTGCTCGATATTTGCTTTGCCACTCACACAATTTGTTGTTAGGCCAACACTGCGAATGGGAAATATGGTTTGCTTCTGGGTTTCTCAATTTGTGGATTTTGTCGTCCTCCGCTTCTCCTTCCCACAAGCTCACTAGCGTTTCCGTGCGACTCGACAACGCTACAAATTCTGTAGTTCTGACTAAGATCAATTGCGGTTGCCCGGTCCCAATCTAAAGCGCTGCGACGGAGGCCGTCACTGTAGTAACCGCCTCTTTTACTATCATCTCCCGCTGTCTCATTTACATCGCACGCATGCAGGATGACCAACCCTGCCGACGCGTTGGAGATCGCAGATTCGTAGTATTTGCGGCATTCCGCACCAGACAGACGGTGATCTTCACAAAAATTCAAGGACTTGGCCAAAAGCTCTTCTTTAAGACTCTCACGATACACCTTGCGGCAGCAGTCTAGGAGAATTGTTCTCTTTGCACCTTGATAGCGAAGCTCTGCCTCGTCCATCGACTGTCCAGCACGGAGTTCCAAAATCGTTGAGCTGTCAGTGGCTGAATACCAGCCGTGCCCACAAAAAATCACAAGGGAGTAATCGAGATTAGCAAGGGCGCTAATTTCCTGACGTACATCATCGACCCTCGGGCGATCGAGATGACGAATCTCGTCTGCCGTCCACGCGCCGCCAATTGGTGATGTGAAATAGCTTTTGTACTCACGAACATCGACATTAACCCCCTCACAGTAATTTTCTGCACCGGGCTCGCCGGGGTTTGAGATCAACAATATTTTCTTATTCATTGAGAGAGACCTGTGACTCCTCTACATTCGAGATAAGTGTAGGTATTAGTCGCTCACTGGCTCCCGCGACGAAGCCGACAAGCAGCATAGTTAACGACATGGATTCGCCCGAATCTAACAAAGGCAATACCAAGCCTAGCTTGACCATCACAGCGCCAAAAAAGCCACCGATAGCACCAGAAACGACTCTGGCGAAGGCCTCAATCTGATGCAAGAAACGACCTGATTGTGCTTCAACCTCCATCTTCCCAAGCCTCAAAGCGATGGAAGCAAACGCCCCCAAGGCGCCGCTAACTGAGCAAATCAAAAATAGCAGGGCACTTTGTCCCAGTAGAGGGGTGGCTTTTTCTCGCAGCAGCCATATAGCTATGCCACACAGCGCAAAAATCGCAGCCGATGTACCACTGGCAATCAAATACCACTCCCGAGATTTTTCACGACTCCTGTCGGTTAAGAATTGCTTCGCTTGATCAACTGCGGTACACGCGTTCCCATAATCGCCTCCCAGAGCGCGAGCAACCGCCTCTCCAAGCAACCTTCGAAAGCTTTGTTTCATCTCCGACGATAGGTGGTGCTGAGGTTTGGTTTCCAGCAAGGTGACGGCGTTCAGTATCCGATTGAATTGCTGGGGATCATCGTGACCTCGCTTGTCGTACTCATCGGAAGTCTTCCAGTCCACATCGAGGGCGGTATCGAGACATACGACGTAATCATTGGTTGAGATGATCAAGAACTCGATGTCCATTTCCGGCCACCTTTCACGGTAATCTGACACCGTTAGTACCACCATAGGGCATAACGCCCACGTTCAGATGCATTTGGGGCGGTGCCTGCCATTGCGAGAGCAAAGGTCAGCGGCGGGGCAAACTTCACATGCAAAGTACTGTTAGAGTCATTCGTGCTGGGTATTGACTTTGTAACGAATTTTGGGGATTTCATGGTTACTCAGTAGTGCCTGAATTAAGTGATCCTTTGCTCTACGACTAGAAGTGTTTGCTGGGCTTATGGCATCCCTTACGCCCAGGGCAAACGAAGAAATAAAATCGTAAGACACCCGAACCCCGACGAGTAACAGCCAAAGCAAGAAAGCCAAGAATATGACAAAGCTGATGTAATTAGGAAAGTCATCTGACCAGAGAATCTCAACTGGAACTTGACCTGAATCGTAAGCGCGCAACAGAAGCAAGGTTAAGAAAGAAAGAAGAAAAATAACGAGGGAAAGCACTCGAGCTTTTGATTCTGGATCAAACACCAACCTGAACAACTCTGTTCGTTCAATAGTGAATTTTGTCCTGTGCTGTTTGTACAGCTTTTCCGACTCACTCAACTCCCTAGCGATTTTGAAGTACTCAGTAGCAGGAGCGGCGATAGACCTCTTAAGCCACTCAGATTGAAGCTGGGAGACGGCCGTGTAATTGGTTCCCCACCTTGCGTTTAAACGGCACATGACCTGGGTGCGTTGGTAACTCTGAACTTGTGCCCACATTCCGAGCAGGAGAAGTTCTGTTGCAATTAGAGGTAGGGATGCATTCGATTTTAGAGAGCTTATGAACCCAAAAATAAAGATCGAGAGCGCTGCGACCAGAGAAAAGGAGCGCCAGTTCAGCAACCCCACGTGAAGTCTGTAGCTCTCGAAATCTCGGAAGTATGCTGCTGCAAGCGCCTCAAAGTCTCTCATGGGTCCAATGTGTTGTTAGGTGCTTTTGGCATCATCTTTTAGGAGGGCAACAACTGAGGTGGCAATTGGCTTGATTTCCTGCTGTTTTAGCCTGATCTCCTGCAATATCTCGTTGAGATCGGTTCCTTCAGTTTTGGCCTTTGATCCTATCGAGAACAGTTGGTCTTGAGCCTTTTCTAACTCATTGATCTTATGAACGATATCGACGCTATTTGAAACGAGTGCGATCCAACCTTTCTCATTGTTGATGGTCGCACATGCCTTTTCAAAAGTTGGGTCAGAAACGACAAGTGAAAGGCGAGAGGCAGCATCGTCTCCCGCTTGATCGAGAATGTCTATGAGATCCTCAATCGCTCCTTCAATGTAGTAATAGGCACCAAGGAAGCCCGCATACCTTTCCAACTTGAGCTTATCCCTCTCAAGTTCATTCTGACGTTGGAATTGCTGCTTCCAGAGCGATATTTCCTGACGGAACTTGATAATCGCAACGATGATGGTGATCGCCCCGCCAATGGCGGTACCGATCAATCCGAATATTGCTGCCTGCATGATCCCCTCCAAAGTTTGGTTGGCGCCTAACGCCTATTGGCGTGAGTTAGCCCGCAACTCACAGATAATCCTGCCAGATTCATTCAGTCTTTCCTAAGTTCGACACGTAAATGTCAGTCTTGTCTCACGGTTGAGGTCCTCCTCAATAACTGATCGCCCTGCGCTGGAGAATGTCGGTCTGTGAATGGAAGGATTTCTGGAACCTTTCGAGAAACGATTCATTCTAAATTTTAGGTGACAATCTAAGCACCTCAAGCGCCGCCTTTTCTGCGGCCGATCTGGAAAGACCACCGTCAAATTCAAGCTTCGCTGCCATCTCTTCAACAGCCTCCCAGCGATATTGACGAGTACCACTTGCTTCAATTTGCAAAGCGTACTCTGGAAACAGCCGTGCGAAGCCGATGCGCAAAGTTGCTCAATACCTCGGTGTCGTTGTTGCTGCTAGAAGATGACGGGTAAACACCCCAGGCAAGACTTGAAAGATCAATCTGGTCGGCAAGGAATGAGCGCGCTGCAGCGACCAGCAATGCGGTTAAATTTCCAGATCCCGTTTTGACCGTTGCTTGCAGCTTCGCACCAAACCTTTGCTGCTCAACGGGTTTGTAACCCATGCTTGAGAGGTCGGCCAGAGCCTTGGGCGAGAACGCTTCCTCTCTTGCGGAAGAAAACCAGCAGCCGGGCCAGCCGTCCGTGAGCTTGATAACTTCAGAAAGCTGAGCGGGAGAATCAACACCAACACTGTCTGCCGAACTTTTTTGTCATTACTCCAGCCGGCTGCCACTAGTACCGCCCCGCCATTCTTCCCCATGGCAACATCATCAGCATTTGACGCAAGAACGAGGAAGTTATGGGGAGCAAGGTTTAAGCGTTCTGCGTTCTCTGCGATCAGAGCTCCATTCTGCCGCCCACGCGTTTGTAAGAACTGAACATCTGAACCGGCGAAGCTGCCCTGAAACTATGACGGCTCCCCACGGTTTGAAACAATCGCAACAGGGTTATTTCGCGCCTTTGTGTCGCGTAACACACTGACGATATTGGCATCAGGAACACCGTTTGGAGCGACTACGCCAGGTGACGCCAACAAACCGATCATAACGGCCTCCCCTCACTCATTTGTACAAATGAGGATAGGAAAGATAAACGTCCTTTGTCGAGCATGTGGCGGTAGCCGAGTCCTTGCTGTTGGGTAAACTTTGGTCGGCTGCTGAGCAGATTCGGCCGGCTGGCACCCGGACTCGCATCTTTGCCCTTGAACGCGGGTTTTCTGGATCTGGCGCTGTCAGAGCGCTCGCCGGATGCTGAACGTCTGCGAAGGGTCGACTGCGGCTGGGGTCCTCCCCAATAACTGACCACCTTGAGCTAGCGAATCTCAGCCCGTGAGGCGGTCTACACCAGGTATCCACTAAATCCTGGGAGCTCCGCATAGAACTCGTCAGAACTAAGCAGTCGAACGCCGAAACTTCCGTCTGATGTCTCGCCGAGCATCTGTACGGGCGGCTAACAGTGATACTCCGGATTGGGACAGATGGTAGTTCACGGTTTGCGGGGAAACAGACTCGGTTATGGGCTTGCCGGGAAACAGTGGCCGATTTTCCTGGTCAACGGAGAGTCGCCATTCTGAAATGTGCCTGCGAAATGCCGCCGCAAGGTCGCCTTCCAGCAGTACCCAAGTGCTCTGAACTTTGAGTCTAACCGACTCTTTGCCAACGGAGATGCTGCTGCTTGGGAGGCTACAGGCACTGGTTATATCTATGCCCCAAATATGAACAATCGTGGCAACAAGCAAACTGCGTCGAGCTTCCTTCGACTTCGCTTCGGTAAGGTAGTACAGCAGCGTTTCAAAATCCGCCACTTCCTTTCGATGACCCCTCGGACGCTTCTTGCCAGGTTTTTTGGAGACCTTCAATGTAGTGTCGTTTATGCGGTTCACGTAAGCGACGAACCGGAAAATTGACGCACGATGCCCCGGGTTGTTGCTGATCCAGGTCTCAAGTGTGGTTTGGTCGAACTCGGGTCCGTATTCGCGAAGAAGTTTGGTTGCAGCACGGACGTACAACCGCTGCGTCGCGGTCGTTGGTGGCTTCTTCGATTTATTGAGATCAGCCAGGAAGTCACGCGCTAAAATTTGGCATTCCTCGGAAGGTAGTTCACGGATCGCGGTGCTGATCCGCCGAGAGTCACTCAGCCTACGTGATTCTTCCCTGCTTGGTACAGGGAATCCCTCGCCCTCGAGAAATGCCCACCAGAGCGAATACTTCTTGAGGGTTTGAGCATCGACTCTACTCGAGAAGTACTCCATGACTGGGTCATCAAGCCCACCAACCAACTCGTTGATCTGGATCAGTGCATAAAGGTGCTTCTGCAGATCAAGGGTGACGACCGAATGGCCGCGACGCTCTGCGATTTCCAAGGAAAACTCAACGAAGAGTGCTTGGAGTGTGTCGTTAGGCAGAGTGCTCGCGAGTCGATAAGTGTCGTCGTAGTGCCGGGCGAACCAATAGTCGTCTAGTTTTTGTTTCTCGATCTCAGCTCTCTTCGGATCTATGCAGTTGGCACAAATTGGCTTGCCATCACGCGTCTTCGCAGCGACTTTTCGATGCCTCCTGCAACTTGCACAGGTCGCGTGGTCCGGTTTCGGCTTCGGGCCTTTGTAGCGCAGCCTATTAGCGCAGGATCCGCAGTAAGCGTTTTCATCTCTGATCAATGATGCAACGGGCAGATCGCAGTCGCACCTGGCACAAGTTCGTTCGGCGCGAATGCACCGACCGCATGTTTTATGGGTGTCACTGCGATGTATTCGAGCGGGTTCACCGCATCTGATACATGCAATCCTCTCAAACTCGCGCGTGTAGCAAGTTGCGCAATAGTCGTCGCCTTTGTAAACCCGCTTTGCTTTGGCAATCAGCTTACCGCAGCGGTCACAACGTCGTTCGCTTCGGTGAGCGCTCACTGCTGAAGAAATTCTAAATCGGCTAACGGCTCGTCAAATGGCGTCATGGGCACATTGTTAATATCTGTAGGCTTCGTTGCCCATTCGCTCACATGCTTGTCGATGCGCCTCGCTATGTGATCGACATTCGGCCAAGTGTGTAGATAGCAGTAAGTATCAAACCCATCGATTTCTTTCGGCCAAACACCGCGACAGTCAAGCGCTGTCTGTCTCAGTGTGTCGCAGTCATGATTGACCTGGTGCCACGGGCGTGCAAGTAGCAACTTGAACGCGACAGGCTTGGTCAATCCGGCAGAGCGTGGTTCCACCTCAACAAGGTAGACCGGCCAGTCATTCTGCGTGATACGGAGCGCTGCGATACAACGCTTTGCGCCTCCTTCATTGATCCAGTTGACCTGCTTGGCATCCAGACCTGCGGTACTGACGTGAATCTCTGTCGCAAATCCGCCTTCTGGATCATCTTTCAATTCCACTTTTTCGCCAAGTCCCAGGTGCAGAAACTCAGCGCTACGCCAACTGCCCAGCTTCTCCATCGCTTGTCCGATGGTGTACAGCGACTCCACGATTGGCATGCGAGGTGATTTGCGGCGCTTGTTCTCTATGACCTCTAACTTCCTGTGCTTTCCGCTCGATTTGGCGGTGCCGGTTGAGCCTTGAGCCGAGATATTCTCCATTAGCTGCGTGTCGGGGACTTTGCTAGAGAACGGCTCCTCGCGATCGTTATCTCCCGAGTCCCACGTCGCGAGCGCTGGTATGCCGTTAAGGGTGCCAACGAGCGAGGACGTCCGAACCCCGCGTATGGCCTGGTTTGGCAGATCTGATTCATCCACTGCCAGTTGAATGCGCGTGCCACTGTGGTCACTTACTCCGTCTTCGCCACTCAGTTCATCCAGCTTGTCCAGCGCAGCGGCTGGGATTTGCATCCTGCGTCCGATCTTACACTTCGGTGCTTCATGATCAGATTCAGGGCAACTTGCGACATTGATTCGGGTTATCAGAAGGGCGCGCGGCTCTCCCTGGGGGCGGTGCAATTGAATTGCTGAACAATCGATCTGAAATTCACCGCTGCGGAAAGGTGGCCGAGCCTCCAGCTCAGCGTGGAACCTGCCGTTAGCACGCGCAACTACGATCGGACTGCCAACTGTCGCTAGCCCGAGTCGATACTCCTCACTGGAGGCGGCAAGTGACAATAACCCTGCAACTGAGGGGTGGCAGCTCGACTTGAGCGTCAATGTCCTCCACTCGATACCGACTCCCAAATCATCGAACCGTGGATGTTCGACCAGCGCATTCCACGCTGAGCTGGTACTGCCGGCGAGCAAGTGATTTGTTAGCAATGTTGATCTGAGATACCAAGTCCGGGCTATCTCGGTGCAAGGGATGTAAACGTGCGTGCAATTGACGCTCTCAAACCGAGCAACGCGGGCCGCAGACAAGGCCCGATTGATCGGATAGTCCAGGGGCGGTATGTGGTATCGATTTTGGTCGTAGCGGTCGTAGCTGGCTACCGTCTGGTATGAATCGGCTTTGAGATCAAGCGTTGTATTGAATTCTTTCGGATTCGCTACTGCGCGACCAATGCGTGTTTGTCTACACCACGCACTACCGAGTTGAAATTGTGGGAGCGCCCCGGCGCCAATCGACGTGACTTGTGAGTTGCGTTCCTCGCGCCGCCCATTAGAAAGCTCAACCAACTCAACATCGATCATCTTTTGTGATGGTGCGTGCGAGTTGGGTCGCACGCTGCCATACCAGTTGACGATCCAGATCTTGTCGTCGTCTGGGAGTTTCCTGTAGTGATGAGAGGGCGGCGCAGTTTCCACAAACGTAGTCTCAAGAATTGCGGAGCAGTCTCAAGTCTAGTTAATTCGACCTAGGTCGGGTTGAAAACATCAGGCTGTGCGACCCCAGGGGGGAGCGGTCACGTTCGATTGTTGAGCAAGTAGATTAGCCGAATCCTGACGACCGATCGCTATCGAAACGCGTTGTCAACTGATTCGCGTCGGTGCTCGGTATCCTAAGTCTATGCTCACCACTGAGGCCCCTTTGGCTTTAGCAGTTTACATTAGCGGTGGCGCGGCACGTGTTCCAGCGCGGGCACACGGCAACAGTTGCGAATAGTCTCAGATAGCTGATCAGTCTCATTAATTAGTGCAATTTGGAGCCGCCACCGACCAGCGCCGCGGCCGAACAGCTGTGGTGCGGGCTGCGAAACGGCACGCGCCGCCATTGCGCCGGGTCGAAGCTTGCGCCCATTGTGGACTGCACGCTGGCCAGTTCGATGGCCTGTTGTTCGGTCAGAGCCGGGCAGATGCCCGGAAAACGCTGGGCCAGCATGCTTTTGCCACTGCCAGGCGGGCCCAGCATGAGCACGTTGTGATGTCCGCTGGCGGCAATTTCCAAGGCCCTTTTGGCGCGTGACTGCCCGCGCACTTCAGCAAAGTCAGATGCTGTGTGAGCCGGCTCAATGGCATGGCCGTGGGCGCGTTTTGCGGTGGTCCATTGACGCTGGCCGGTCAGTGCTTCACACACCTCCAACAGATGTTCGGCTTGCCGTGCACCCGGGTGTTGGGTCAAGGCAGCTTCGGCGGCGCTTTGCGCGGGTACAACGATGGCGTGTTGAACGGATTTGGCCGCGAGGGTTGCTGCCAGCACGCCACTGACGGCCCTCAAGCCGCCGGACAATGACAGCTCCGCTACGAATTCGCAGGCCTCAAGATCCGCGTCCAGTTGTCCGGAGGCTTGCAGGATGCCTAGGGCGATCGCCAGATCGAAGCGGGCCCCGTCTTTAGGCAGGTCTGCTGGCGCAAGGTTTACTGTGATCCGGCGTGGTGGCAGCTTGAAGCCGCTAGTCTGGATGGCCGCGCGGACACGATCTTTGGCTTCGCGCACGCCGGAGTTGGGCAGGCCGACAATGGTGAGGCCGGGCAATCCGCCAGCAACATGGACCTCAACACGCACGGCTGGTGCCTGAATTCCGACTTCGGCCCGCGAATGAACAATGGAAAGACTCATACCCAGAGATACGAGGAAATAGCCAGGTTAAGGTCAACGCTTGACAAAATGCATCGCAAGTTGCTGTTTGTATTTATGAAAGTCGCGGCAATTTCACGCGCCTGAATATCAGATGCGTTATTCTTGGCGATAACGGCAGCGATAACGCTGCTTGGGAGATTCAGGAATCAGGGGATGGGGATGAAAACCGCGCTTAAAGCCGCCCTGCTGGGCGCTATCGCATGCAGCATTTCGACGCAGGCCATCGCGGCGGACTCGTTTCGCGACAAGTACTTTACCGTGGCGGGCTATTTCTACGATCCGGATGATGAGCGTGGAACGGATCGTGAAGGCGGTGGCGCCGACGTGGCATTCGGTTTTCAACTCAGCGGCCCGTTTTTCGCCGAGTTGCGCGCCTTCGGTGTGGTTTTTGAAAACGGTGTAGGCGGCGGAGCCGACAACTACAACGGTGGCTTCGGTGCCGATCTGCAGTATCTGATTGGCAAACGCGGTCAGTTCTCTGCGTTCGGTCTTGTCGGTGCAGCCTTCGCCTACAACGACGCCAATGCAGCCTATCCGGATGAGGGCGTATTCCAGGCCAACGCCGGCATCGGCATCTTGAGCCGTGCATTGACGGCCTCGGATATCCGTCTGCGCATAGAAGCGCGCGGTATCTACGAAGACTATCTTGGTGGGGTAGAGGACTACCGCATCGGTGCCGGTATCGAGATTCCGCTTGATCCTGCCGAAATCGTGGTGCGTGAAGTCGGCGCTCCGGTGGTGCAGCAGGCACCGGTTGAAAAACCGGATGACTACCCACCGCGCCCGGTCGACACGGACCATGATGGCGTGCTCGATAACTTCGACGTCTGCCCAGGAACGCTGCCTGGAACGCGGGTTGATCGCTCAGGCTGCGCGCTCCCCGAGCAGAACGTGACCTTGCAAGGTGTTCATTTCGAACTTGATTCGGCGCGCCTTACGCCCGGGTCTTTGGCGATTCTGGATCAGGCGGCTGCCGCACTTAAAGGTCAGCCTGATATCAAGGTCCGCATTGCCGGACACACCGACAGCCTGGGTTCAGCACTCTATAACGAGAAGCTGTCGATGGCGCGGGCCAAATCGGTACGCGAATACCTGCAGTCGCATCAGGGTATCGACCCGCGTCGCCTGAGCGTGATCGGTTATGGCGAGGCTCAGCCGGTTGGGAGCAACGAAACCGAAGCCGGCCGGGCCAAGAACCGTCGGGTGGAATTTGAATTGCAAGGTCACGGAGCCAGCCCGAAGTAAGGGCCGGCTGGAGCTTAGCCTGTGTCTGAAGAGGCGCTAGCCGGGCGATTTATCGCGATTCCTGAAACCCGTCAGGTCGATGTTCTGGCCGGCTTGCTTGAGCGGCGCGGTGCTCAGGTTTTGCGTTGTCCTTTGGTCGGTATCCACGACACCCTGAATACCGAGCAGGTGCATTGCTGGCTTGATACCTGCATCCGCGACCCGTTTGATGATTTGATCCTGCTGACCGGTGAGGGGTTGCGACGCCTGCTTGGTTTTGCCGAGCGTTACGGCTGGCGGGAGCCCTTCGTGGAAGCGCTGGCGCAGATGCGTACGATTGTGCGTGGGCCCAAGCCTGCCAAGGCGCTGCGCGAGCTGGGTTTAACCCCCAGCGTGGCCGCCGAGCAGCCCACCACCCAGGGCATCATCGCGACATTGAGTGCGCATGATTTGTACGACCGTCGCGTCGGTGTGCAGCTGTATGGCCAAGCGCCCAACACCGCGCTGCAAACATTTCTTGACCAGGCGGGCGCCCACGATTTTTTTGTCGCACCCTATCGCTATGCCGATGAAGCTGAGGATCAGCAGGTTGTTGCACTGATTGAGCAGCTTGTTGCCCGACAACTCGATGCGATTTGTTTTACCAGCACGCCGCAGATCCGGCGCTTGTTCTCAGTGGCCCGCCAGCATGAGCAGGAAGAGGCCTTGCGCGAAGCATTGAATGCTTGCGTGGTCGCGGCTGTGGGGCCGGTGGTCGCAGATGATCTGGCCGCACGTCAGGTGCGCGTGGCGATCATGCCGGAGCAAAGCTGGTTTATGAAGCCGTTGGTTCAGGGCCTGGTCGACTATTGGTCCTGAAGCCCGATCCATGGTGCGATGGCGGCGCGTAGATCCACCACTGCGCCCAGATTGACCAGCGTCCAGTAGTGACCATTGATCATACGATCGACAAAAACCGTTTGTGAGGGCGGTTGCAGCTGGCGGGTCAGCTTCAGGACTTCTGGCGACTTGGCCATGACCGCCTTGTGAATCCGCGACTGAGCAAAGTCGAAACCGTTTTCAGCCAGCAGAGGTTTGAGCACGATAGGCCGCCAGCCGGCATAGAAATCGTCCGGCAACGGTGCTGATCCAGGCACGCGCGCACCCAGAGCACCGAGCGCACTGTCCACCGTTGCCCAGTCGCAGGCCAGGGCCGCTGTAATCAGCGTACGGTAGGTCTCAACGGTTTCCTTGGGCAGGTGTTTCACGCAGCCGAAGTCGTAAATCAGCAGATGGCCGTCGGCATCGACGGCAAAATTCCCCGGATTGGGGTCGGCGTGAATGGCGTGATGTTCGAACAGCGAACGACACATCACATCGACCAACGTGCGGCCCAACGTGGCGCGTTGATCCTTGGGCGCCTCGCGCAGTGGTGTGCCCGGCAGGTATTCCATGGTCAGCACTTCGCGACTGCAATGCGAGGCGATCAGCTGGGGCAGGCGCAGGCGGGCTTCATCGGCGAAATAGTGCTGAAATTCGCGTAAATTGTCGGCTTCTTTGCAGTAGTCCAGCTCTTCATGCAGGCGCTCACGGATCTCGCTGAACATGGCATCGAGGACGTTTTTGTCGACCTGCACCAAGCGCCCCATGCGCAGTGCACGCTTGAGCTGGCGCAGGTCGGCATCGCACGATGCGGCAATGCCCGGATACTGGACTTTGACCACCACCTCCCGCCCATCGTGCAGGCGACCGCGATGGACCTGGCCAATGGATGCGGCGGCGTGAGGTTGCTGATCCAGCGCAGCGAACAGCTCATCCAGCGGGGCGCCCAGACCGCTTTCAAGCTGCTCGCGAATCAGCTCGAAGTCCATGGGGGGCGCCTGTTGCTGCAGCCGTGTCAAAGCGTTGGCGATATCTTCGGGCAACAGATCAGAAACCTGTGAGGCGAACTGACCCAACTTCATCACCGCACCTTTGAGTTCACCCAGAGTGTCGGCCAGATGATCGCCGGCTTGTTGATTGAGCCGGGCCCGGGCGGCTTTGCGTTGCTCTTCGCTGCGTACGGCAGAAGCCAGCTTGTTGCCGGCGTAGCGCCCGGCCAGCGAGGCGGTCATGCCGGCCAGCTTGAGCATGCGGCGACTGCCGCGTGCGGGGCGCGAGGGCTTATCAGCCATGATCCTCACGTGGCCCCAGGTGGTGTTCGCCGCGCGCTTTGGCCAGACGAACCTGGCGGATACGCTCGCGCGCTCGGGCCCGGTTGGCCTCACTTTGCTGGGCATAGCAATGAGGGCAGCTCACGCCTTCTTCGTAGTGCGGGTTCAGGCGATCCTGGGCCGAGACAGGTTGGCGGCAGGCGCGGCAAAGGCGGTGTTCACCTTGGTTCAGATCCTTATCGACCGAGACCCGCTCGTCGAAAACAAAGCATTCGCCTTGCCAGCGGTTGTCTTCGGCAGCTACATCCTCAAGGTATTGCAGAATCCCGCCCTTGAGGTGATAGACCTCGGAGAAGCCCTGCTTGAGCAAATAATGGCTGGCCTTTTCGCAGCGGATGCCGCCGGTGCAGTACATCGCAATCTTGGGTTGCTTGGCCGGGTCGAGGTGGCGTTGCACATACTCCGGGAAGTCGCGAAAGTGCTTGGTATCCGGTGAGATCGCGTTGCCGAACTGGCCGATGGCGACCTCGTAATCATTGCGTGTATCGATGACCAGGGTGTCGGGATCGTCGAGCAAAGCATTCCAGGTCGCAGCATCTACGTAAGTACCGTTGCGACTGGCCGGGTCAACCTCGGCGACCCCCATGGTTACGATTTCCTGCTTGAGACGAACTTTGAGGCGCAGAAAAGGGCAATCCTGATGCTGCGATTCCTTGTACTCCAGACCCTCAAAACGCGGGTCCGCCAGCAGCATGTCATGCAGCGCTGCGATCGCCTGGGCGCTACCGGCCACGGTGCCGTTGATGCCCTCTTCGGCAATCAGCAAAGTCCCCTTTATGCCATGTGCCAGGCACAGCTGCTCAAGCCGATCACGCAGTGCGGGTGCGTCCGGCAATGCAGTGAACTTGTACAGGGCGGCGATGACGACGGCTGACATGGCAAAACGTGCAGGGATGTGGGCGCATTGTAACGGGCGTGCCCGCGCTACACTGCACGGATGAGTCGTGACATCGCCGAAATTCTCAGTCGTCAGCGCCTGTTCCAGGACATGAGTGGACGTTTGCTCAACAAGCTGGCGGCCACCGTTCAGCTGGTGGATCTGCGTAGCGGCGGTATTTTGTTTGATGTCGGCAGCCCGCCCGATGCCTTGTATGTGGTGGTCACCGGGCGTCTGCGTTGTGATCTCGGTCGCGGACGTCATTCCGAGCTGGGCATGGGCGAGTCGGTTGGAGAACTTGGCGTGCTGGCCGACGAGCCGCAGCTGTATCGTGTGGTGGCGCTGCGCGACAGCCAGCTGATGCGTATCGAGCGCAATGCGTTACTGCGCACCTTGATGCGCCATCCTGAGTCGCTGCTAAGGCTCGGGCGTATGGAATTTCAGCGCTTGCGCAGCCACGGCACGGCCGAGTCGGAAGGCCAGCGTGGTCGTATTTCCAGTCTTGCCGTACTGGAAACCCGCCCTGGGCGCGGCGCGCGCGAAGCGGTGCGGCGGCTGGCCAGCGCATTGGCCCGCTTTGGCAGCGTGCGGGTCATCGATGAGAGCGCGGTGAATCAGGCGCTGGGCGACGGCGCGGCGGCGATGCCTTATGCGCGCAACCAGGACAACCGTGATCTGGTGCATTGGCTGAATGAGGTCGAGGCGCAAGAAGATTTTCTGATCTACACCGCAGCGCACCAGGCGCCGACCTGGTGGCGGCGCTGTTTGCGCCAGGCGGATCATGTTCTGTTGGCTGCGGATATTGATGACCAGGCGCAGCTTGATCTGCCGCTGCTGGAGGAACTGCGTTTGCAGCGCCTGCAGGTACCGGTCAGCATGCTGTTGCGGCGCGGACCCAAATCCCTGCGTGGTGATCCGATTGCCTGGCAGGCCAATGGGGATATCGACGATCAGTTTTTCTGGCGCAGCGGTGAGGACGAGGACATTCTCAGCATCGCCCGCCAGCTGACCCAAAAGGCCAATGGGCTGGTGCTTGGCGGCGGTGGTGCGCGCGGATTTGCCCATATCGGTTTGATCCGTGCGCTGGATGAGTTGGGCATACCGGTGGATTTGTGCGGTGGCTCAAGCATGGGAGCCATGATTGCCGCCCTGCGAGCCAACGGCTTGAGCGCGGTCGAGATCGTGCGTGAGATGCGCGCCAGTTTCGTCGAACACAATTTCCTCAATGACTACACCTTGCCACGGGTGGCGTTGATCCGCGGCCAGCGTTTTTTGCGCCGCATGCATGAGGTGTTTGGCGATCAACGCATTGAAGATCTGCCGGTGCCGTACTTTTGCGTCAGCACCAATTTGACCAAAGGAACTTGCGAGGTCCATCGCAGCGGTTCGCTGGCAACCTGGGTGTCAACCAGCATGGCGGTACCGGGTGTGGCGCCGCCGGTGGCCTGGCGTGGCGACTTTCTGGCCGATGGCGCGGTCATCAATTCCTTGCCCACCGATGTCATGCGTGAGATGGGGCGTGGGCCGGTGATTGGTTCCAGCGTCAGCACGGAGGGCATGATTGCGGCTCCCGGGATTGAGGGGCCAGACCCTGCCGCTTTGCTCAACTGGACTTCTGAGGCGGAAAAACCCAGCCTGTTCGATATCCTGTTCCGCACGGCGACGTTGACCAGTGAGAGTGGCAATGCGCGGCGTGCCGAATTGGCCGATGTCTATTTCCGCATGCCGGTGTCACACGTTGGCATGTTTCAGTGGGATGCGATTGATCAGGTTGTGCGTGCCGGTTACGAACACGCCATGCAAACTCTGCCGCAGTGGCGTGATCAACTGGGCGGCTGACGTACATTGACGGCCGGGAACTGATGGCCCGATACGGCGACTAAGTAAGCCCAAATAAGGATAGTGGTGCCATGTTTCGACGATTCGTTGCGCTCTGTGCATTGGTTTTTGCGGGCACGCTGGTGCATGCCTCCGATGCCGCACCAGCATGGCAACTCGACCAGCTCAACAGCGACGAACCCATGCGTCTGCATGACCTGCGAGGCGAGGTGGTGTTGCTCGACTTCTGGGCCTCATGGTGCGTGCCGTGTCGCGCATCGATGGCCGCCTTGCTCGATCTTAAGCGTGAATTCGCGGAGCAGCCGGTGCGTATTGTGCCGATCTCGGTGGATGCCGATGCGCAGGATGCGCGCGATTTTCTGGCCAAGTACGGTCCGGGGCTGATCAGCCTGCACGACCCCGACGGTGAGGTGGCCGATGCTTATGATCTGCTGGGCATGCCCAGCTCATTCGTCATCGGCCGCGATGGCCAGCTGTTGCTGCGCCATGAAGGCTATCGCGCCGGCGACGAGGAGGCCTGGCGCGAAGCCATACAACAGGCCCTGCAGGGCGACTAGCCCATCACGAACACATTGAGTTTGTTGCCGTCCGGATCGCGGAAGTAGCCGGCATAGAAATTGTCGCCACGTGGGCCCGGCTGGCCTTCATCGCTTGCACCCAATTCAATCGCTTTGGCGTGCAGAGCATCGACCTGGGCTTTGTCCTTCGCCCCGAACGCGATCATGCTGCCATTGCCAGCACTGGCGGCCTCACCATTAAACGGTTTGCAGATGCAGAAGGCGGGCTGTCCAGGCTGCGCCGCCCAGCAGATAAAGCTGTCGCCGAAATCCATAAAGCGTTTGGCCCCTATGGCCTCGAACAGTGCGTCATAAAACGCTGCTGCGCGGCCCATGTCATTGGTGCCGAGGGTGGTGTAGCCGATCATTGTGATGTCTCCAATCGCATATCAACAGTCAGGGCGGCGGTTGTTCAAAGCCGCTCCGCTAGGCTCAGGCGCTCGCCATGTCCTCAATTTTCATTTTCCAGATCTTGGGGCCCGTCTGGTGCACGGACTCACCCTGGGTATCGACCGCGACCGTCACCGGCATGTCGGTAACTTCGAACTCGTAGATGGCTTCCATGCCGAGTTCTTCGAAGGCCACGACCCGGGATGCGGTGATGGCCTTGGATACCAGATAAGCCGAGCCGCCCACCGCCATCAGGTAGACCGCCTGATGTTTCTTGATTGCTTCAATCGCCGTCGGCCCACGCTCGGCTTTGCCGACCATGCCGATCAGGCCGGTCTGTTCGAGCACGTAGTCGGTGAACTTGTCCATGCGCGTGGCCGTGGTTGGTCCCGCCGGGCCAACCACCTCTTCGCGCACCGGATCAACCGGCCCGACGTAGTAGATGAACTTGCCCGCCAGATCCACCGGCAGCTTCTCGCCGGATTTGAGGATCTCGGTCATTTTCTTGTGTGCGGCATCGCGACCGGTGTACATCTTGCCCGACAGCAGCAGGGTTTCGCCCGGCTTCCAGGTCTTGATGTCGTCGCGGGTCACGGTGTCGAGATTGACCTTACGGGCCGAGTCGCCGGCCGACCAGGTGATCTTGGGCCAGTCGTCGAGCGATGGCGGGGTTTGCAGGGCCGGGCCTGAGCCATCCAGCACGAAGTGTGCATGGCGGGTCGCCGCGCAGTTGGGAATCATCGCCACCGGAAGATTGGCCGCGTGGGTGGGGTAGTCCTTGATCTTGATGTCGAGCACGGTGGTGAGACCGCCCAGGCCCTGGGCACCAATGCCCAGTGCGTTGACCGCATCCATGATTTCCAGACGCAACTCTTCGGCCCGGTTGGACGGCCCGCGCTCACGCAGATCCTGGATGTCGATCGGATCCATCAGCGCTTCCTTGGCCATGACCATGGCTTTTTCAGCGGTGCCGCCAATGCCGATGCCGAGCATGCCTGGCGGGCACCAGCCCGCGCCCATGGTCGGTACGGTTTTGACCACCCAGTCGACGATCGAGTCTGAGGGGTTGAGCATGACAAACTTGGTTTTGGCTTCAGAGCCGCCGCCTTTGGCCGCCACCTGCACATCCACCGTGTTGCCTTCGACCACTTCCATGTGGATCACCGCCGGGGTGTTGTCGCGGGTGTTCTGGCGCTTGCCGGCCGGGTCGGCCAGGATTGAGGCGCGCAGCACATTGTCCGGGTGGGTATAGGCGCGGCGTACGCCTTCGTTGACCATGTCGGCGACCGACATTTGCGCATCCCACTGCACGTTCATGCCGATCTTGAGAAACACGGTGACGATGCCGGTGTCCTGGCAGATCGGGCGCTTGCCTTCGGCGCACATGCGCGAGTTGATCAGAATCTGCGCCATCGCATCCTTGGCTGCCGGATTTTCCTCCTTGAGGTAGGCCTCATGCACACCCTGGATGAAATCCACCGGGTGGTAGTAGGAAATGAACTGCAGGGCGTCAGCGACGCTGTCGATGAAATCGGATTGACGGATCAGGCTCATGACTCACTCGGTCAACGAATAGCCGCCCATTGTAGCGTGCCCGTCAGGCTGAATCAGGGCTTCAGCGCTTCCACAACGCGTGCACTGGGGGCGCCAATGGGCGCTTCGGTCGTCCAGCGCGGCGGGCAGGCCAGGGCGGATTCGGCCCATTGCTGGGTGGCCTGGGCGATGGCGTCGCGACTTTCGCCGCAATCCAGTGGCGGCCCGAAATGCACCTCTACATGCAGGGTCTCTTCGGCCAGAAGATTCCACAAATTGCCCACCAGGGTCTGCTCGTCCACGTAGGGCGCACAGGCTTCGCGGTAACGCAGCGCAAAAGGCAGAATGGGTGCGCCGGTGGCGATGGCGCCGGCGAACAGACGTGGCTGAAAACGTCGCACGCCGGGCCCGCGGGTGGTGGTGCCTTCGGGGAACACCACGACGCAGCGTCCGCCAGCCAGCATGGTGGTGATGTCCTGGTTGAGGGCTTTGGTGCCGTGGCCTCCGCGCTCGATGAACAGCGTGTCGGCGCTGCGTGACAACCAGCCGATCAGCGGCCACTGGCGAATTTCTGCCTTGGAAACGAACACCACCGGCTTGAGCGTGGCCAGCACGGCGATATCGAGCCAGGACTGATGATTGCCGGCCACCAGGGCCGGCGCCACGTCACGCTCACCCTGGCTATACAGACGCAGATTCAGAATGTTGAGCAGGCCGCCAAACCAGCGCTGCGACCACACCTCAGGCCGCGCGCTGAGCGCCGCCACCACCGCCATGAACAGGCCGACGACGGTGTGCAGAATCAGGCGAAACAGGCGGAAAAAGCGGCGTAGCGTGCGGATCAAGAGCTCAGCGGAACGTTGCCCAGAAAGCGCTTAGCATAACGCGGATGCAATTCGCGCAGGTTGAGCAGCATGAACACATCGGCGCAGTGGAATTCGGTGTCCCAGTAGGGTTCGCCACAGGCTCGCGCGCCGAGGCTGACATAAGCTTTGAGCAGCGGCGGCATGCGTGTGCGTTCAAAGCTGACCACGCGCTCGGGCAGCGGGTTGCTAGGCGAAACGCGCAGGTCCGGTGCGCTCATGTAGCGGTTACGGATTTCCTGCATGATGCGATGAGCGGCATCCAGATCATCCAGCGGCACGCTGGCGCAACCGAACAGGTAGTCGATATTGTTCGAGGCAACGTACTCGGCCAGGCCTGACCACAGCACGGCGATGGTCGTACCATTGCGGTAATCGGCGTGCACACAGGTGCGACCGACTTCGAGCTTGCGACCCTGCAAGTTTTCAATCCCGCCGATATCGAACTCATGGGCTGAGTAGAAACTGCCGGCACGCGCGGCGCCGTCACAGGTCAGCAAGCGCGTGCAGGCTACGATGTTGCCATCGCCATTGCGCACGATCAGGTGCTCGCAGAACGGGTCCAGTTCGTCCTGATCCAGCTGCTCCGGGCCGCCGTCGATCCGGGCGCCCATCTCGCCGGCAAAAATTTGGTAACGCAGCTTTTGCGATTCGCGAATTTCGTCGGCGCTGTGGGCCAGACTGCAGCTGAATCGCGGCAGGACATCTTCGGCAACAACGGCCATAGCTCAGCCTCAAACGTATGAATACGTGGAGTTTGAGCAGCGCATATTGAAGTTTGGTGACGCCGATGTGACCGCTGTGTGACGGCAGTCCGGCCGGTTTAGTGCCCTGGGCGCCCCGGCACATCGTTTTTCACCCGAAAAACCTGGTAAGGCGCGTTCTTCGCCACACTGGCGGGCGGCAGGCCGATGACCTGATGCAGGCTGCTGGCTGTCACGTAAAGTTCACCGTCGGGGCCGAAGCTGAAACCGTCCGGCCAGCGCAGGCGGGCATCCTTGATCAGGGTGCTGAGTTCGCCACGCGGACTCATGCGCAAAATCGCCGAATGCTCCGGGTCGGAAATGTAGATATTGCCGGCGTTGTCGCTGGTCAGCCCGTCGCTCATGGTTTTCAAGCCGACACGCTGAATGCGACGTTTGAGCGTCTCGCTGGACACTTCGGCATCGCGCAGCAGGGCGGTGGCCACGCGGTACATGTAATTGTTGGTGACCGCGGAAAAATACAGCCAGTCGCCTTCGGGGCTGAGTGCGATGGAGTCCACGCCGGGGCGAATGGTGACCAGACCAAAGGCCTGCATGGGGCGCCCCTGCACGACCGGCAGATAATGCTCGGCGTCCACACTTTCATGGGCGCTGATGACCCGGCGGGCCTGTTGTCGTGCGACGTCGTAGACCAGAATCGCCGGTGTCAGCGCAAAGAAGCTGGCGTCGGCAATGTACACGGTGTTGCCGTCGGGGCTGACCTGAAAATCATTGAGGTGGGAGCCTAGGCCGACCAACTCGCGGCTGAAGCTGTGGCTGTGCACCAGTTCACCGCTGTCCAGGTCGAAGGCCAGGAGCCGACCCGGCTTGAGACCATGTTTGCCATTGTCCAGGGCCCACAGACGGTTTTGTGCGTCAATCCGGATCGACAGCACCTCATGCAGAGCCTCATCGGCGTCGCCACCGGGTTGCATGGCTGCGCTAGGCCATGGGCGTGCTTCGCCGTCGACCCATTCGACCACATTCATCGGCGGGCGGGCTTCCGGGTGCAGGGTGAAAAATATGCGTCGATCGCGGCTGACCGCGATGTTGCCTGGCGGGAAGTCCAGGTTGGCAACCACTTCGAGAGCATCGCTGTCCCAAAGTGGTGTGGTGGTGCGGTCTGGAAATGCGGCACCACCGCCGTAGCGGGCATGCAGCAGCACTGCCAGGCTAAGCAGGACCAGGACGGGGACGGCCAACCAGCGCAAGGCGCGCCAGTGCGCTTTGCGCTTGGCGGGCGCGGCCTTGGTCTTGGCCGGAGCGCTCATTCTTCCTCGTCGTCGCGGGTGACCCAGGCCTGATGCACCGGTGCGATGCTGTTGAGCATGACGCAGAACAATTCGGCGGTTTTCGCCGCATCGTACCGGGCCGAGTGGGCCTGCTTGGGGTCCCAGCCGATACCGGCGGTTTCGATCGCGCGGGCCAATACGGTCTGGCCCAGGGTGGCGCCGGCCAGGGTGGCCGTATCGAACACCGAAAACGGATGGAATGGATTGCGTTTGATGCCACAGCGCGCCACCGCGGCGTTCAGAAAGCCGAGGTCGAAGTGGGCGTTGTGCCCGACCAAGATGGCGCGTTTGCAGTCGTAGCGCCGTATCGCCCGGCGCACGACCTGAAAGCTGCGGCCCAGGGCATTTTGTTCGGTGTCGGCGGCGCGCAGGGGCGAAAACGGTTTGATACCGGTCACTTCCAGTGCGGCGTCTTCGATGTTAGCGCCGGCAAAGGGCTGAACATGGAAATGCACCGCTTCGCCCGGTGACAGCTGGCCGTTGAGGTCAATGTCGAGGGTATGCGCGGCGATCTCCAGCAGGGCGTCGGTGGCGCAGTTGAAGCCACCGGTTTCGACATCGACTACCACCGGCAGAAAGCCGCGAAAGCGGTTCTTCATCAACACCGCGCGGGCGGCGTCTTCTGGGCTTTGAATGGTTTCTTCGCTCATCCGCGGCTCGCAACAAAGGGCAGAGACTGGCCGGCCAGCATGGGCACAACTTCGCCACCTGACAATGGGTAGCTGTCGGGCACGGTCTGCTCGCGGCGTTCCAGGGTCAGCTGCGAGGTGTTGCGCGGCAGGCCGTAGAAGTCCGGGCCGAAGTGGCTGGCGAAGTCTTCCAAGCGATCAAGCGCGCCCGCAGCCTCGAAACTTTGCGCGTACAGCTCGATCGCGGTGGCCGCAGAGAACATCCCGGCACAGCCGCAATCCGATTCCTTGTCGGTGCGTTTATGTGGTGCGCTGTCGGTGCCGAGGAAGAAGCTCGGGTCGCCGCTGATGGCGGCTGCCGCCACGGCTTCGCGGTGGCTCTCGGCCTTGAGTATCGGCAGGCACCAGGCGTGGGGTCGCAGGCCACCACGGAACAGCTCATTGCGATTGAAGCGGATGTGCTGCGGGGTGATGGTGGCGGCGGTTTTCGTGCCGGCACTACGGACAAAATCCACGGCCTGAGCGGTGGTGATGTGCTCCAGCACGATCTTCAGCTGCGGCAGGCTGTCGCGGATGGGTTGGAGAATGCGCTCGATGAACACGGCTTCGCGATCGAAAATGTCGACGTCGGCATCGGTAACTTCACCATGCACCTGGAACACCAGCCCGCAGTCGCTCATGGCTTTGAGGCTGTCACGGATATTGCGGATGTCGGTGACACCGGCATCCGAGTTGGTGGTGGCGCCGGCCGGGTAGAGCTTGAATCCGTGTACGAAGCCCGAGGCCGCCGCCGCTTCGACCACTGCAGGTGTGGTGTTGTCGGTGAGATACATGCTCATCAGCGGCTCGAATGTCAGGCCGTTTGGCACTGCATCGAGGATGCGCTGGCGATACGCTGCCGCCAGTTCAACCGTGGTGACCGGTGGCTTGAGATTGGGCATGACGATGGCGCGGGCGAACTGCCGGGCGGTGTGAGCCACGGTGTCTGACAGGGCCTGTCCATCGCGCAGGTGCAGGTGCCAGTCGTCAGGGGTTGTGATCGTGAGTGCAGTCATTCTTCTCGTGGTGAGGCGTCGCTGAAAAGGTTTTCACAAACCCGCTCAAGTACGTCCATGTATCGCTTGTCATCGGCCATCCAGGCCTCTGACAGTTTGTGAAAACCTTTTCAGCGACACTCTGTGGCCGTTTGGGCGGCTTTGGCGACAGTGTACTTCCAATGCCTCACTTCGCGGGGGGGCGTGTTGGGCGGCCGATAGCGTGTGATGGTGGTGTTTTCAGGACTGTCAGAGGCCTGGATGGCCGATGACAAGCGAGCCATGGATGGCCTTGAGCGTGTCCTGAAAACACCACCATCGCGCGCTAAGCACCCGAAATTCAATGAGAACCGGCCGGCCACCCGCTATAATCGCCGCCCGCGTCAAACTCCGCAAACACTATGTCCGACATTAAAAAGGTCGTCCTCGCCTACTCCGGTGGTCTTGATACCTCCGTCATCCTGAAATGGCTGCAGGACCAGTACCAATGCGAAGTGGTCACTTTCACCGCCGATCTGGGTCAGGGTGAGGAAGTGGAAGAAGTCCGTCCCAAGGCTGAAAGTCTGGGGGTGAAAGACATCTTCATCCGTGATCTGCGTGAGGAGTTCGTGCGCGACTTCGTGTTTCCGATGTTCCGCGCCAATGCCATTTACGAGGGTGAGTATTTGCTCGGCACCTCGATTGCGCGGCCGTGTATTGCCCGCAACATGATCGAAATTGCCCGCGAAGTCGGCGCCGATGCGATTGCCCACGGGGCAACCGGCAAGGGCAACGACCAGGTGCGTTTCGAACTGGGTGCGTACGGTTTGATGCCCGAGATCAAGGTCATTGCGCCGTGGCGCGAGTGGGATCTGAACTCGCGTGAGAAGCTGCTCGCCTACGCCGATCAGCACGGCATCCCGATCACCAAGAAAAAGGACGGCAGTTCACCGTACTCGATGGACGCCAACTGTCTGCACATTTCCTACGAAGGGGAAGAGCTGGAAGACCCGTGGATAGCGCCCAAGGACGGCATGTGGCGCTGGACCACCAGCCCGCAGGATGCGCCGGACAGCCCCGAAGAGATCACCATCGGTTTCGAAAAGGGTGATGCGGTTTCGCTCAATGGACAGGCCATGAGCCCGTTCGCGTTGCTGGATGCGCTCAACACGCTGGGCGGCAAACACGGCATCGGGCGTCTCGACATCGTCGAGAACCGCTACGTCGGTATCAAATCCCGCGGCTGTTACGAAACCCCGGGGGGCACCATTTTGCTGCGCGCCCACCGCGCGATCGAATCGATCACCCTGGATCGTGAGGCGGCTCATCTTAAGGATGAGCTGATGCCGAAGTACGCCAAGTTGATCTACAACGGCTACTGGTACAGCCCCGAGCGCGAAGCCATGCAGGCGGCGATTGATCACACCCAGCAGACGGTCAACGGTGAAGTGCGTCTGCAGCTGTACAAGGGCAACGTGCTGACCCTGGGGCGTCGTTCGCCGAGCAACAGCCTGTTCGACGAATCGATCGCAACCTTCGAAGACGACAAGGGCGCCTATAACCAGCGTGATGCCGAAGGCTTCATCAAGCTCAACGCACTGCGCCTGAAGCTGGGCAAGAAGTAGGCGGGCGTTATGGCGGCCGATCTGAGCGAACTGAAGACGCGTCTGGGTGACGCGGAACTGGGTGCCCTGGCGGAGCTGGATGAGGCCGACGTGGCGCGTTTATGTCAGCTGTTCGATGCGGCGCGCGAGCATCAGGCGACGACGCTGCAGCAGGCTTCGGAACAGGCCCTCAAACACATTCCGGCGCTGCTGCGGCCGGCCGTACGCAAGTTGTTGTTCTGATGTCTGATCTGTTGCTGCGCGCCGAGCTGGAGAAGCTTGCCGTCACCCTCAATACCTCGGTCGCCGAGCTGGATTTCCTGGCCCATCTTGATGCCCAGGCGCTGCGCGAGTTGCGTGCGGCCACCTCGGCAGCTTTGTTTGATCGTCACGTCAAACGCTTTCAGCGCCTGGCGGACAGCACCAAGCTGCTGCCCAACAAACTGGTTGCGGTGATCACGTCCAAGGTCATACCGCCGGCGCTGTCGGCGCAGGTCACCGGTCTGCTCGACGCCGATGACGCGGTGGATCTGGCCGGGCGGCTTGAGCTGTCTTATCTGGCCGATATCTGTGTCGCGATGGACCCGCGCAGAGCACAACCTGTGCTCCAGGCCATGCCATCGGCCACCGTGGTTGAAGTCGCCATGGAGATGTTGCGTCGGCGTGATTTCATGCCGATGGCGCGCTTCGTTGATGCGCTGACCAACGCGCAGATTTCTGCCGTGGCCCAGCGCATGACGGCAGAAGGCCTGCTGCAAGTGGGCTTTTTCGTGGAGTCCGACGAGCGCCTGAGTCAGCTGATTGGCCTGCTTGATGATGAACAGCTGGCCGGGACCATGCCCGCGGCTGCCGCGCAGGATGGCCAGTTGTGGCCGCAGGTGCTGAGTCTGGTCGAGCGTCTTGACGCCACCCAGCGAGCGCGTCTGGGCAATCTTCTGTCATCGGCTACACCCGAGCTGCTCGACAGCCTGAACAAGGCCCTGTTCGAGCGTGATCTGTGGCGCGCATCGCTGCCCATGCTTGAAGCCATGGACGATGCGGCCCAGGAGATCGTGGTCGCGGCCCTGGCCAGCCACGCCGATCAGGCGGGTGAGCCTGATCATCTGGACGCGTTTCTGCAAAGCCTGAGTGACGGCTTGCGGCGCAAAGTCCAGATTGCCCTGGGTCGGGTCTGAGCCGACCCAGAGCCTGATCCGGGCGCCCGGATCAGCTGTTCTGCTGCAGGTGGACGTCCATCTGCGGGTACGGAATGCCGATGTCGTTCTGGTCGAAGCGCAGCTTGATCTGTTCGATCAGATCGCTGCGGGTCTGCCAGTAGTCCGGCGTGTTGACCCAGGTGCGGTAGCTGATGATCACCGCCGAGTCGGCCAGTTCGGTCACACCCAGCCACGGGGCCGGGTCGCTCAGCACGCGCTCGTCGTTTTCGGCAATGTCTTTGAGGATGTCTTTGGCCTTGCGGAAATCAGCGTCGTAACTGATGCCCACCGGCAGGTCGATACGCCGGGTCGGGCGAATCGAGTAGTTGATGATGTTGCTGCCCCAGATTTCGTGGTTAGGGACGGTGATTTCCTGATTGTTCGGCGTTTTCAGCACGGTGGCGACAATCTTGATCTGCTCGACCGTGCCGGCAGTGCCGCCGGCTTCTATGTAGTCGCCAACGCGGAACGGGCGGAACATGATCAGCATGACCCCGGCGGCAAACGAGGACAGCTGGTCTTTCAGGCTCAGACCGATGGCGACGCCGGCGCCACCCAGCAGGGCCGCGGCGGAGGTTGTGCTGACGCCGAGCTCACCCAGGGCGGCGATGACCACCACCGCCATGAGCAGGCCATAGGCGACGTTGCCGAGGAAGCCGGCCAGGGTGGGGTCGGCCTTGCCACGCATCAGGGCTTTCTTGATGCCGGCGACGATGAGTTTGGCAATCCAGCGACCGATGATGAAGGTGGCCAGCGCGGCGAGCAGTTTCAGCCCCATGGCTTGCGCGCCTTCGCTCAGCTGGGTCATCAGTTCGGGATTGATCAGGCTGTCCATAACGATCCTTCGATTTACTCTGTGGGAGGGGTCACACGCAGCACTTCTCGGGCGTGTGTCAGGCCGGCCAGCACTTTGTGCAGTCCAGCTTCGCGCAGACTGGCGGCGCCAGCCGCGCGCGCGCTGCGGCGCAGTTGTTCCAGATCCGTATTGTCGCGGATCAGGTCACGAAATTCAGGGCCGATCTCGACCAGCTCATACAAGCCAACCCGTCCGAGGTAGCCTGTGGCCCGGCATTCCAGGCAACCTTCGGCGGCCATGGCTTGTTCCGGCAGGGGGCGCTCATCGCCAGCCAGTGCGCGCCATTCCACCGCATCAACTGGCGCTGGCGCCTTGCAGTGAGGGCAAAGCTGACGCGCCAGACGCTGGGCCATGACCCCGAGCAGGGTGGCACGCAGCAGATACGGCGGTACGCCCAGATCGAGCAGGCGGGTGATCGCAGCGGTGGCATCATTGGTGTGCAAGGTGCTGAGCACCAGATGGCCGGTCAGCGCCGCTTGAACCGCAACCTCGGCGGTTTCCAGGTCCCGAATCTCGCCGACCATGATGATGTCCGGATCCTGGCGCAACACCGTGCGCACACCGCTGGCGAAGCCCAGATCAATGGCCGGGTTGACCTGCATCTGATTGAACTGCGGTTCGACCAGTTCGATCGGGTCTTCGATGGTGGAGACATTGACCTCTTCGGTGGCCAGCTGGCGCAGGGTGGAGTACAGCGTGGTGGTCTTGCCCGAGCCGGTCGGCCCGGTCACCAGCACGATACCGTGGGGTTGGCGAGTCAGGTGTTGCCAGGTCTCGATCTGCTGTTCGCCCAATCCCAGGGCTTCATAGCTTTTGAGCAGCGAGTCGGGGTCAAAAACGCGCAGCACCAGTTTCTCGCCAAAGGCCGTGGGCATGGCCGATAGGCGCAATTCGACCTCCTGACCATCCGGGCTGCGGGTTTTGATGCGCCCGTCCTGGGGGCGACGTTTTTCGGCCAGGTCCAGGCGCGCCAGGACTTTGAGTCTGGCGGTCACTGCTGAAGCCACTTTGGGTGGCATCTGGAACACCTGGTGCAGCACGCCGTCGATGCGAAAGCGCACCCGGCCAGTGTCGCGCCGGGGTTCCAGATGAATATCGCTGGCACGTTGATCAAAGGCGTACTGCAAGATCCAGTCGACCACACTCACCACATTCTGGTCGTTGGCTTCGAGATTGCCCCGGCGTCCCAGTTCGATGAGCTGTTCCAGGTTCTGCAGGTCATTGCTGCCGGCGCCGCGGCGTGTCTGCTCCTGTTCGCTGGCCTTGATGGAGCGCGCCAGGGCATAAAACTCGACCACATAGCGCTGAATATCCGCCGGGTTAGCGAGAACCCGGGTGATGCGCCGGCCGGTGATCTGACTGAGCTCATTCACCCATTCGCTGCGGCCCGGCTCGGTGACCGCAAAAACAGCACTGCTGCGGGTGGTTTCCAACGGCAGAATGCCGGCACGTGTGGCGTAAGCGTAAGAACACAGCGCTGTGGCCTGGGGTATGTCGACCTTGAGCGGGTCGATCTTTCGGTAGCCAATGTCGCAACGCTGGGCCAGCCAGCGGCATAGCGCTTCGGTGTCGATCAGTTGTTGTGGCTTGTCCGCGCGATGCAGCTTGAGCACGGCCAGGCGAACCAGGGGGTGTTCTGCGGATGCGGCGCCGGCCAGGCGGCGGATGGCGTTGTGGCTCTGTTCACGGGTGAGCCAGCCATCTTCGCGCAAGGCTGTGCCCAGCCACTCAATCGTGATGTTGCCTCGCAGGGTTTCCATGCACCCGATGATCGCATTTCGGGCGGAAAAGGTGTGGGCGCGTTGCTACAATTCGCAGGCCTGATTATCGGAGCCCGAGATGAAGCCGCTTGTTCGCCTTGTAGTTGCTGTTGCAATGATTGCCAGCCTGGGCGCCTGTTCCTGGATGCCCCCGTTGAAGTTCTGGGACACCGGGCCCAAGGTGGGGCCGGGCGAAGTCAAAGTGCGAGAACTGCGCCGGTCGTTGCTGTGTGGCACGCCCAGCGAAGCGGCGGTGGTGCGTTATTTCCCCACGGTTGAAGCACTGACCAGTTGGGACAGCGAGGACATTCTGCATCTCGACCGTATCGAGCTGCCAAGTGATCGCGCCTTCGTGCTGGTTGAGCAGGGTCGCCGTCAAACCGGTGGCTACAGCATCGAGCTGCGCAAAACCGCGCGTGTCGACGAGCAAGGTACCCTGCACATGAGCGCTGAGTGGCTGGAGCCGGGCGAGGACCGCATGGTCACCCAGATCATCACCAGCCTGTGTGTGCTGGCCAGTGTGAAACCGGAGCCTTACACCCGCGTCGAACTGGTCGACAAGAACGGCACGTTCCGGGCCGGCGTTGACATTCCCAAAGACTGAACCCGTCAGGCAGGCGCTGGTCATACGGCCATGAACCTGCGCACACGAGTCTGGATAGCGGCTATCGGCCTGATCACCTCGGCCGGTGTGGCGCATGCTTTGACAGCCGATGAGGCTCCGCGCGCGCCCGAGTTCTTCGCCACTCAAGCTGAGCAGTGGATCAACAGTCCGCCATTGAGCTTGCAGGATCTGGAAGGCAAGGTGGTCTTGCTGGAGTTCTGGACTTTCGGCTGCCACAACTGCGTGCGCAGTATTCCCTGGGTTAAAGCCATGCAGGAGCGCTACCGCGATGACGGCCTGCGGGTCATCGGCGTGCACACACCGGAATTCAGCTATGAGCGATCCGCCTCAGCGGTGCGCGACAAGGTGCGCGAGTTGGCGATACGTCACCCGGTCATGCTGGACAACGACTACGCCTACTGGAACGCCATGGGCAACCGTTACTGGCCGGCCTTCTACCTGATCGACCGGCGTGGCCGCGTTCGTCAGGCCTGGGCTGGCGAAATCCGCAATGGCAGCACCCGCGGGCGCGAAATCCAGCATCAATTGGAGGCGATTCTCGCGGAATAGGTAGAATCTCCCCACTCCTGTTCTGACCGCTGACATCATGCTGAGCTTCTTGCCTGCTCCGATACTCGGGGTGATCTGCTCCACCCTGTTCGTCGTCAACCTGTTGTTCTGGGCGATGCCGGTGTATGTGGTGATTGTGCTCAAGCTTGTGCCCATCAAGCCTTGGCAACGCTGGATGACCGCCATACTGCACGCTCTGTGCGAGTGCTGGGTGTGGTTCAACGTGGCGATTGAACGCAGTATCCACAACACCGAATGGGAGATCCGTGGGGTCGAAGGGCTGCGCCGTGATGCCCAGTATCTGATGATCAGCAATCATCAGAGCTGGAATGACATCTACGTGGCCATGCGCGCGGTCGGCGGCAAAGTGCCGTTCTTCAAGTTCTTCATCAAGCAGGAACTGATCTGGGTGCCGGTGCTGGGGCTGGTCTGGTGGGCGCTGGATTACCCCTTCATGAAGCGATACAGCCGTGAGCAGCTGAAAAAACGCCCGGAGTTGGCGGGCAAGGACCTGGAGACCGCACGCAAGTCCTGTGAGAAGTACATCGGTGTGCCGGTGACGGTGCTCAATTATCTGGAAGGCACACGCTTTACCGCGCAGAAGGCTGAGCGACAGAACACCCCCTACAAGCACCTGCTCAAACCCAAAAGTGGTGGTTTGGCCTTTGCCGCCTCGGCCTTGGGGCCGCAGGTCAATACCCTGATCGATATGACCATCGTGTATACCGATGGGGCCAAGGGCTTTTGGGATCTGATGTGTGGCCGCCATCGCAAGATCGTGGTGGATGTAAAAATCCGCACCGTGCCGGCCAGCTGGTATGCCCACAACTATCAGCAGGAGCCAGAATTCCGCCGTGAGGCCCAGCGTTGGGTTGCGGATCTGTGGACTGAAAAGGATGCGTTGATTGAGCGCGAACTCGACGCGACATGAGCGTCGCGTTGCAGGATGCTGCCACCGTCGTGCTGTTGCGCGACGGCAGTCAGGGGCTGGAGGTGCTGATGGCCAAACGCAGTGCCAGCACCCGCTTTTCAGCTGGCGCCTTTGTGTTTCCCGGTGGCGCGGTCGATCCGGGTGACAGTATTGCTCCTGATGTCTGTGTAGGTCTTGAGTCGGACCAGTGCGATGCGCGCTTTGGCGAGGCGGGTGCGGCTCGCTTCTACCTGACGGCCGCCCGCGAGCTTTACGAGGAGGTTGGTATCTGGTTGTTTGACGGGCCGCCGCCTGGTGACCCGCAGTTGCGCCGCAAGCTGCATGCGGGGGCGCTTAGCCTGGCCCGCGTTCTTGATGACTGTGGTCAGCGCCTGGATGCACAAGTGCTGCACTATTTCAGTTTCTGGACCACGCCACCGATGATGCCGCGACGCTATCGCACGCGTTTTTTTGTTGGCCAGATGCCACATGGGCAAACCCCCAAGGTCGATGCGGTGGAACTGACCGAGCTGTGCTGGACCACCCCGCAGCAGATGCTGCAGCGGCAACGGGCGGGCGAGGTTGATCTGATCTTCCCCACGGTCAAGGAACTGCAGCGCCTGAGTCAGTACGCCAGCGTCGAGCAGGCCTTGTCGGCCCTGCGTGAGATTGACGAGGTGCCGGAAATTCGCACCCGTCACCGCCTTGAAAACGGGCGACGGGTGCTGATCCTGATGCCGGGCGAGCCGGGTTACGAAGACCTGCCGGCCTGGTAGGGCCTAGAGCAGATTGATCAGCAGGCGGACGGCCAGCGCCATGAGCACGGCGGTGCTCAAGAGGAACAGATTGAAGCGCACCAGCACTTTATTGCTGGTGGCGTGAACCAGGCTGTGAACAATACGTAGACCCACGTATGCCCAGGCCAGCACCAGATTGATCCCGCTGCCGGCGCCGATCATCGCCAGAGACAGTGCTGCGGCATAAAAGATCGTCGGCTGTTCCATTAAGTGGTTGTAGTTGTCGGCTTTCCACTGCACTTCGGCTGGTAATGCGGCGCCCAGATCCTGGGTGCGCGGAAATTTTTGCGGGTGCATGCGCAGGCGCTTCATGGTGGGCAGTCGGGTCAGGGCCAGCCAGCCGAGCATGATCAGTGACCACAGCACCAGCACGGCGACCGGAAGCAGGATCGGGGATGAAGTGGGGATCGTCATGATGAATGTGCAGCCTCAAAGAGTGGAGCGCCGAGTCTGTCCGGATTGAGCACTTTGATCAACGCCGTATCATGGCGCCCTTCGAACTCAGACTTCCGAACAGCGCAGTGACCGTGCATGACCCCGATATCCTGATTCTTGGTGGCGGTGCCGCCGGATTGATGTGTGCGTTGGTGGCGGGGCGGCGGGGGCGTCGTGTGCGCGTGATCGAACATGCCAACCGGGTTGGAAAGAAAATTCTGATGTCTGGCGGGGGGCGCTGCAATTTCACCAACCTGTATATCGAGCCCGATCGCTATCTGTCGCACAACCCGAATTTCTGCCGTTCGGCGTTGGCGCGCTATACACAATGGGACTTTATTGCCATGGTGGATGCGCACGGCATCGCCTGGCATGAGAAGGAGCTGGGGCAGCTGTTCTGTGATGAATCGTCAAAACACATTGTGGCCATGCTGTTGGCCGAGTGCGCTGAAGCGGGTGTCGAGATCAGCACCGCCTGCGAGGTCAGCGCAGTGGCCGCGCGTGATGGAGGCTTTCGGGTCGAAACCTCACTCGGTACCTTGGCTTGCGAGTCTTTGGTGGTGGCCACTGGCGGACTTTCCATTCCCAAGATGGGCGCGACCGGGTTCGGGTTTGAACTGGCCCGGCAGTTCGGTCACAACGTCCATCCAACCCGGGCTGGGCTGGTGCCGTTCACCCTGAGCGGTCGGCCGCAGGAAGATTGGTTGCCATTGGCCGGCGTTTCCCTGCCGGTGAGCGCACAGTGCCAGGAGCAGAGTTTTACCCAACCTCTGCTGTTCACTCACCGCGGCTTGAGCGGCCCGGTCATTCTGCAGCTGTCCTCATACTGGGAGGCCGGCCACGAGGTGTTTTTGGATTTTCTGCCTGGCCGCGACGCCGCTGAGTGGCTGCGTGCGCTCAAACGTGATGCGGCAACCCGGTCGCTGGAGCAGGTGCTGGGCGATGTCATGCCGCGCCGTGTGGCGCAACGTCTGGTGGAGCTTCAGGCTTGGGATGGAGTGCTGCAGACGTACCGCGACAATGCGCTGGACGCGATGGGAGCGCTGCTCAATCAGTGGCCAGTGCGACCCAGCGGAACCGAGGGGTATCGCACGGCGGAAGTCACCCTAGGGGGGGTCGACACTGCTGAGCTGTCATCGCGGACCATGCAGTCGAGCAAAGTGCCAGGGCTTTATTTTGTCGGCGAGGTGGTGGATGTCACCGGGCATCTGGGTGGTTTCAATTTTCAGTGGGCATGGTCATCAGCGTATGCCTGTGGGCAGGTGTGCTGAAGCCCGCAAACAAAAACGCCCGGCCGAAGCCGGGCGTTTGCACTGAGTGCTGAAGGCGCGCTTAGAGCAGGCCGCCCAGCAGACCGCCGAGCAGGTCATCAAGCAGACCGCCAAGCAGGCTGTCGACAACATCAACCACCGCGTCAACCAGTGGCAGGCCGAGCAGGTTGGTGGTGTTGACCACATCGGTCAGCATGCCGGTCACAGCGTTCGGATCAGCAGCACCCAGGGCCTGCAGCAGTTCCACCGGGCTCATGTCCGAGGTGTCGCCGGTCAGGGCTGCGATCAGAGCACTGGTCGGCAGATCAGCGGCGTCAATCACCAGCAGCGAGGCGAGCAGATCAGCAGGGTCATTGAGGCCGTTGCCAATGATCGCGCCGAGTACGCCTTCCAGCGGATTCGCGCCGCCGAACACGCTTGAGAATGCGCCTTGGGCCGGAGCCACGGTGCTCAGAATACCGGTGGTGAATTCAGCCGGGATCACGCTGGGCAGATCGTCGCCGAAACGGCCGGTCAGGGTCGCGATCAGCGTCTGGATCTGGCCGGTCACATCAGACGGGTCAGCGCCGGGTTCAGCCGCTTCGTCGTTGGCTGCATCGATGTCGCCAGCCTGAACAACACCGGTCAGAACGTTGTCGAGCAGGTTGCTAACCAGCGACTCGATACCGGCCTGGGTGCCGGCTGCGTCAAGCGAGCCGATTGCGCCCAGCATGCCCTGCACGTCACTCATGGTGTTGACCAGAGTGTCGAAGACAGCGCCGATGACAGGGGCATCAGACACACCAAGCAGATCCAGTTCGTTGGCCAGTGCGGACAGGTCAACGGCGGCGGTCAACGCAGCCAGATCCGGCTCTTCAGCAGCAGCCTGTGTGGCCAGTTCATCAGCCAGGGTTTCCAGAGCCGCCACAACCGGAGCCAGCGGCGTACCGGCAAACTGATCGTCGGTGAACGGGTTTTGCGGGTGGTCTTCGTCACAGCTGCCATCGCCATTGAGCGCAAACAGCATGTTCTCAACCTGAACGGCGAAGGTTTCCAGGGAAGTCTGGATCTGCTCGGCCAGTACGGCCGGGTCAGCAGTGTTGCCCGACTGAGCCAGCACGATGGCTGCATCCGGTACGTCAACCAGGGTGTTGATCGCAGCTGCGGCGCAAACCGCGAAGCCGCTCAACGGATCTGGCAGTTCCGGGGCAACCGTGTCAGCAATGACAGCGGTCACAACATCATCCTGGACCGGGTCCAGAGGGCCGGTAACCTTACCGTCAACCGGTGCCGGCGATTCGCTCGGGGTCGGGGTTGCGGTAGGTGTAGGTGTTGCGGTGGGGGCCGGTGTGCTGGTCGGCGCCGGCGTGGGATTGGTGGAGGTGCTGCTGGATCCACCACCGCCACAAGCGGTGAAAAGAATGGCGCTACTGCACAGCAGGCCAAGTCCGAGTGATTTCCCGAGACGAATATCGGATGGTTGCATTGGGACAGCTCCTTGTTTGAACGATTCGTCGCCCCACCCCCGGGGCGTGCTACACATTCAACAGAGGCAGCTGTAAAGAAACTGTGAGTGCGTCAAGAACTTTTTTGCAAGGCAAAAAAAAGCCGCCATGCGGCGGCTTTTCAGATGATGCGCGGATTGCATCGCAGGCTGCGTGCTGTCCGGCTCAGCTGTCGCTGTCCTGTGAGGCTTGTCGAATTAGCATGCTGTGGGTCATCGACAAAGCATCCACGCTGTATTGGGGGCCCAGGAAGACGCGCCCGGCGGCCTTGGCGTTGATTGCATCAACGCGTGCAAGCAGAGCCTCGTCAGCGCTATCAGCGGCGCTGGCAGTCAGACGCAAATAGCGCGTGTTGTCCTCAGATTTGGCCACCGCAACTGTGAGCTGAAGGCCGTCAAAAGTGCTCAGCTTAGCCTCGCTCCAGCGCAGCTCGCTGGGTGCTTGCGGCAGCACATCCTCAATTCTCAAGCTCGACAACGCGGCGCCGAGACGGTTGATGTTGGCCGCATTGAGACTTGCGTCCTGCGCCGGTGCGGGTTCCAGTGCGAAGTCACTTTGCTCAGGGTCGTCCTTATGGATCGCGTACTGCGGACCGTCCAGCGGGCTTACTTCGATACGCTGGATGTCGTTGCGCGCCACGCTGAGCAGGGGGTTGTCCAGCCAGGCCACGGTGACGCGCGGCAGAGCAACAGACTGGTCAATCAGCCAAGCCTGGGGATCGTCGAGCATGCGCACATAGCTGCCGCTGGCGGTGGATTTGCCGATGATGATATCCAGCACAAGTTCATCGCCACTGTGCGCACTCACCCGGACGGTGGTGTCCTGCGCGTGCTCGACATCCTCAACGCCCAGACGGGCATAGAAATCGGGCTGCGCGGTTTTGGCTTCCAAGCGGCGTGCTTGAGCCAGTTTACGCAGCTCTTTGCGCAAGGCCGTGGTGTCGGCCGGGTAGTGGCCACGTTCCACCACTTGCCATTGACCATCTTTGGCCGTCAGTGTGGTGGCGTCGTTGCCGGCCGGCTGGATGGTGACGGTGTCGATGTCGGCCAGCTGGTCGGCCAAGTCAGGCACCAGCATCTGGCCCTCGTTCACGCCAAAACGCTGCTGCTCGCGATGGCTGGCGAACCAGGCCGCGAGGCTTAGCGCCACGGCGGCGACGATCAGAATCTGCAGCTTGCTCATGCCCGTCCCCCCTTGCGACGCAGTCCCAGTAGCAGCGCGATCAGCACGATCACGAGTGGTACCAGACCAACATTGACGAACTTGAGGCTGGCCTCCAGGTGGTCGATGTCCTTGTTCAGGCTGTGGCGAACTTCGCGCAGTTCTTTGCGTGTCCGCAGTTGCTCATCCCGGAAACCCTCGATTTCAGCTTCCTGTTCCGGGGTCAGTGTGAGCAGATTGCCTTCGCCGCTCTGGTTCTGCAGTTCGGTCAGCTTGCGTTCGGTTTCACGCAGCTTGCTTTGCAGGCGTTCCTCATGTTCGCGGAAGCGTGCGTCTGCATCACGCTTCATGTCTTCCACGCGAGTGAACGGGCGGGTGTAGCCCGCGCGGCTCTTGATCCCGATCACGTCGGACGAGCCCAGCAGGTTGTCGGCAGCGTTGACCAAGAAGTCGCCGTTGCCGGCAAACGGTGAAGCAATCTGCTGGCCGAGGAAATTCTGCACCTGAACCCAGAAGCGGTTGGTCAGCATGTCGGTGTCGGCCATCACGATCACGTTGATCGGCGCGCTGGAGGTGCTGAGGTGGTTCGGGTTCTCGATCCCCTCAGGCGGCGTTTCGCCATAGGCGCTGGATGCCGGGCCATGCACGCGAGCGGCAACGCTGTAGGTTTCTCCACTGGGGGAAAAGCCCGACATCAGCTGTTCCGGGCGGGTCCCGGGCTGAACCTTGAATGCCGGAATCGGTGCGGCGCGATCACTGGACACGACCAAGGGCGTGAATGTGGTGGTTGCCGCTTCGGTCGGGCTGAGGATACCGGCATAGCCGAAGTTCATGCTGTCCAGACCCTGGGTAACCACATCATCAGGGTCGAAGTGACTGGCATCCATGCCCAGCATGCCGATGTGATAGGCCGCCTGCCCGTTGGGGCCTTGCACCTGCAGCGCGGCGGCACCATCGCCGAGCACGTCGCCACTTAAGCTCAGGCCCCAGGCGCCGAACAACGGCTCCAGGTTGGAATTCGGCCCCGGACCTTCGGCCATGGCGGCCATGCCGCGTGGGGCTGCGGACTCGGCGTAAGGATCCACAAAGACCAGTGCATTGCCACCGCCCATCACGAATTGATCGATGGCGTACAGCGTGGTCTGCGACAGATTGACCGGATGAACCAGGATGAGCAGCTCGACCTCGTCATCGACGCGCTCAAGTTCGGTTCCCAGATTAACCACTTCAAAGAACTCACCCAGCTGGGTAAAGGCCATCCAGGCTGGTGTCGGCTGCATGCTGTGCGGATCAGCCTGGCCGCCTACATCAAGGGTGCTGAGCAGGCCGATCTTGGGTTTGACCGGATTGGCCAGGGCGTAGATCAGCTTGGCCACGTCGTATTCCAGCAGACTTTCGCGGCTGGGCTGGAAGAAGGGAATGGTTTCCACATCGTCCACGCTGTTGGTGCCGGCCAGGCCAAAGTAGAAATTGTCGCCGGCATCATTCAGCGGCACGCTCTGCACGCCAAGTTCCACGGCGCGGTCCTCGTCGGTTGAGAACGGTTCCGGGGCAATCAGCTTGAGGCGCAGTTTGTCGCCGCCGCGCAGGGCCACTTCCTCCAGAAACTCCTGCACGCGGGTGGCGTAGGTCTGCAGTTGCGGCACACCTTGCGCACCTTCGCGGTTGTAGAAGAAGTACAGCGTGATCGGCTCTTCGATCTTGTCCAGCACATTGCGGGTGCCGTCGCTGAGTGTGTACAGATTGTTTTCGGTCAGATCCAGGCGCCAGCCCTTGAACAGGACCTGGCTGAGGCTGACCACGGCGAGCAGTGCGACCGCGACCACGATCAGACTGCTGCGGGTAAAGGCTTTGCTTTGCATGTCTGTCTCCTAGTCGGCTTTCTTCAGGTCGATCACGATCGCGCTGGCATACAGCCAGGCGGCGATGAAGGCGGCGAAGAAGATCACGTCGCGCAGATCAATCACGCCTTTGGCGATGGCCTGGAAATGCGTCAGGAAGGACAGGCTGGCGATCGCTTCGGTCAGGCCGGCTGGCAGCCAGCTGGAAAACATGTCCAGGACCAGCGGAAAGCCGGCCAGGGTGAACACGAAACACACCATCAGCGAGACGATGAACGCGATCACCTGGCTTTTGGTCGCTGCCGAAATGCAGATACCCACAGCAAGGTAAGCGCCCGCCATCAGCAACGAGCCGAGATAGGCCGCCACGATGATGCCGTTGTCCGGCTCACCCAGATAGTTGACGGTGATCCAGATCGGCACAGTGCCGGCCAGTGCGATGGCGATGAACGCCCAGGCGGCGAGAAACTTGCCCCACACCGCCTGACCCATGGTGATGGGCAGGGTCAGCAGCAGTTCGATAGTGCCGGCCTTGCGTTCCTCCGACCAGATGCGCATGGCAATGGCCGGGATCAGGAACAGATACAGCCACGGATGGAAGTTGAAGAAGGATTGCAGATCGGCTTGCCCGCGGGCGAAGAAATTGCCCAGGTAAAAGGTGAACACGCCGGTCAGCATGAGAAAGATGATGATGAAAATATACGCCAGCGGGGTGGCGAAATAGGCCGCCAGTTCGCGGCGGAATATGATCTTGGTCGCGCTCATGACAGGCCTCCAGCGGTGATTTCGCGGAAATAGTCATCCAGGCGTCCGGACGCGGTCTTGGCGGCCAGCGTGGCCGGGGTGTCGTCGGCCAGGATCTTGCCATGCGAGATGATCATGGCGCGGGAACACACGGCTTCCACTTCTTCCAGAATGTGGGTCGAGACCACGATGATCTTGTCCTTGGCCATGCCCTGGATGAGTTTGCGGACCTCGTGTTTCTGATTCGGATCCAGGCCATCGGTGGGCTCATCCAGAATCAGCACCTGCGGGTCATGCAGGATCGCCTGGGCCAGGCCGACGCGGCGTCGAAAGCCCTTGGATAAAGTTTCCAGGCGTTGCCCGAGCACATCGTTCAGATGAATGTCAGCCACCACGGCGTCGATGCGCGCCTCGCGCTGGGCGCCACTGAGGCCGCGGATGTCGGCGATGAAGCGCAGAAACTGCGCCACCGTCATGTCGCTGTAGCCGGGCGCGCCTTCCGGCAGATAGCCGAAGGTGCGCTTGGCCGCGACCGGGGCCTGCTGGATGTCATGGCCCATGATGCGGGCGGTGCCGCCATCCGGGGTCAGAAACCCCGTGATCATTTTCATCGTGGTTGATTTGCCCGCGCCGTTCGGCCCGAGAAACCCGAGCACCTCACCGGGTGCTACGGAAAAAGACAGGTCATCGACAGCGTAACGGTCACCAAACCGTTTGCTGAGATGTTCCACCTCAATCATCGGTCATCCCCCTGGATTGACAAGTTTATGAACCCGCTGATCGCGCAGCGCCGCTGGCCACCGTGGCTGCGCACACCATGCGATCAGAGGTTTGCTAACGAAGCATCAAGAAAAAGGCCCGGTTACCACGACGGATATTGAGCAGCAGCTCGCCCCGCGCCGAGGTTGTGGCCTTCTGGAAATCATCAATCGACCGGATCTCGCGCCGGTTTACCGAACTGATGATGTCGCCGGGCCGGAGCCCGGCTCGCGCCGCCGGACTGCCCGGCTCGACGCGCTTGATATAGATGCCGCTGCCCGCCAGTGGGTGGCCAGCGTCAATTTCTGCCAGCGTGGCGCCGCCGAGCAGGCTGCTCAGGGTTTCGGCGGCCACATTGTCCTGGCTGCTGATGCGTGCCTTGAAGCTGAAAGGCTTGCCGTCGCGCAGTGCATCAACGCGGATGTCTTCACCGGCGCGAATCAGCCCGATACTGTTGCGCAAATCGTCGGCGCTGCGAATTTCGCGGCCGTTGACCGCGGTCACCACATCGCCAGAGCGCAAGCCGGCCTTGTCGGCGGTTGAGCCAGACTCAACCTGCGTGATCACCGCGCCCGAGACACCCTCGGCCTTGAGGGCGCGGGCCAGTTCTTCGTTGAGGTTCTGTGCGCTGACCCCGAGCCGGCCGCGCTGCACCGCACCGAATTCGATGATCTGCTCCATCAGCGCCTTGGCCATGCGCGCCGGAATGGCAAAGCCGATGCCGACGTTGCCACCGCCCGGGGCCACGATGGCGGTGTTGACGCCGATCAGTTCGCCGTCGACGTTGACCAGCGCGCCGCCTGAGTTGCCCGGGTTGATCGAGGCGTCGGTCTGGATGAAATCTTCATAGCCTTCAATGCCCAGACCGCTGCGCCCCAGTGCCGATATGATGCCGGAGGTTACGGTCTGGCCGAGTCCGAAGGGATTGCCGATGGCGACCACATAGTCGCCAACGCGCAACTCATCGGATTTGCCGAAGCGCACTTCAGTCAGGTTCTCGCTGTCGACCTTGATCACCGCGATATCGGTTTCCGGATCGCTGCCGACCAGTGAGGCTTCGAGCTCGCGCCCGTCGGTCAGGGTGACTGTGATCTGGCTGGCGTTGTCGATCACATGATGGTTGGTCAGGATGTAGCCGCGCTTGGCATCGACAATCACACCGGAGCCCAGGCTTTGCGATTCGCGCTGGCGCGGGCGCGGCAAATTGAAGAAGTGACGGAAGAACGGATCTGCCATCAGCGGGTTGTTGCTGGTGTCGATGCGCGAGCGCGTGGCGATGTTCACCACCCCCGGGGTGACCTGCTCAAGCATCGGCGCGAGGCTGTCGTGCGAGCCGGGGTGGTGCGCGGCAGCGCCCGGGCTCAAGCCGATCGCCACGGCCGCAAGGACGGCCTGACTGAACGCTAAAGCCTTATTCATGTGGTAACCAAAAGTCTTACGATGGATAATCGGTAATCAAGTTTTCCGCTGGAAGCGCGGTGATCTGCCCAGATTGGGGGCATGTCTGAGCATTATCAAGGCATGCTGGACAGAACGCTCAAGCTTCAGCACCTGACATTCGAAAGTGAGTGAGATTGAGTTCCATGAAAAAAGTTTCCCTGATCGCCCCCCTGAGCCTGGGTCTGGCCGCCATCGTGCCCTTGAGCGCTGCGGCTGAAACCGAGTTTGGCTACTCCCCTTGGTACGCCAGTGTCAGCGGCACGGTCAGTGATCAAGGCCGTGAAGTGTCGCTGCGCGAAGAATTGCAGCTGAACAGCAGCGCCAGCCACGGGTTCCTTGTTGATGAAGGTGGCTGGTTGCGCCTGAACTATACTCCGGTGGACTACTCGGCCCAGGGGCAGGTCACCTCGGAAACGCAGTTCGGCGGCTCGGTTTATCCGGTTTCGGCCGACCTGCTGACCGATGCGGATCTCACCGATATGGGCTTGCGTCTGTTGTGGCATCCGGGCGAGCAGACCGATTTTGGCCTGGGCGTCACCGTCAAGGTGATTGATGCCGATATCCGGGTTACCAACATGGATAGCGGTGGTGATGGTGGTCTGCTCGGTGGTTTGCTGGGTGGCGGTGGCGACGATGAGCCCAGCACCGAACGTGAAACCGTGAGCGAGGTGTTTCCGATGTTGTCGCTGGCCTACAACAACCCATTGACCGAGCTGTTCTCGGTCGGTGGTGAGGCGTCCTATATCACCTACCAGGACGACGAAGTGCTGGAATTTGCCGCCCACATCGAGTTCCGTGGCGAAGCCCTTGGGCTGCGTCTGGGGTGGCAGGAAAAACGTTACGACATCAGCGACAACGGGTTCACCCTGGATGCGCGCTTCAATGGTGCCTACGCCCAGCTCAGCGTGTATCTCTGAGCCAGACCTTTACTCGGTACTGAAAAAGCGCAGGCCGGCGGTGTAACGCCGGTCGTCGTCGCCCTGACTGTATTGCGCGGTCAGGGCGATGGCTGGCGAAAGCTGAACGGCCAGCCCGCCGAACCAGATCACCTCGTCCGGGCTGTCGTCCAGATTTAGATAGCGGGCGCCAGCATCGAGTTCCAGGCGTGAACTGGTCGCCCATCTCAGACCCAGTTCAATGGCGTAGCCAGAATCTTTGTCGACGACCTTACGATCCAGGGTTTCGTAGCTGACCAAACCGTAAATGTCGGCATGCTCGGCGATTCTGGAAAACATACCGATGCCGCCAGACAACGCAGACACTTCGGCGTTGCTGGCGTCGTTCTTGTAACGGCTGTAGCTGACCCGCAGGAAACTGCCGGGCTCCAAAGGCGCCGACAGGCGGGCTTCGTAGCCGTCCGCGTCCTCAGCGTGTGCCAGATCAGGGCTGACCCGCAGCCACGAGGCCTGCAGGTAGTTGTAGTCCAGCGGTGCCGCCGTCAGGGGCGATGCCGCGCCCAGCAGCATCGCTACGCCGGCGAAGCGGACGCCGGACACCATGGGCCGACGCCGCGTCAGGCTCACTGTTGCTCGTACTTGGGCGTATACAGCCCGCTTTGCTGAGCGTAGTAGGCCGCCAGATCTTCGATGTCCTGAGCACTCAGGTTGGCGGCCTGGCCGGCCATGATCGGGTTGTTCCGGTCGCCGCTCTGATACTGCTCAAGCGCAACGATCAGATAGCTGGCGTGCTGGCCCGCGATGTTCGGAAACGCCGGGCTCGGGCTCATGCCATTGGCCCCATGGCAGGCTGCGCAGGGCGCAGCTTTCTTTTCGCCGGCAACCGGATCGCCGGCCGCATGGGCAAAGCTGGTGCTCAAGCCAAGAGCTGCAATCGCAATCAACTTGCGCATTATTTTTCCTCCGCGTTGCCGGCTTGGCTCAACCAAGCGGCCAGATCGGCAATGTCTTGATCGCTCATCGTTGCCGCTTGCGCGTGCATGGTCGGATGCTTGCGATCACCGCTGCGGTAGGCTTTCAGTGCCGCTTCCAGGTAGGCCGCGTGTTGGCCGCCCAGGCGCGGAACCCGATACGTCGGGTAGGCGTTGGTGTAACCCACGATGCCGTGGCACCCCATGCAGGTGTCTGCCTTGACCTTGCCGGCCTCGACATCACCTGCGGCCTGTGCGCTCAACGCGCTGAGCAGCAGCCCCAGCCCGCCAGCGTAAGCCCATGATTTCATTATAATCTCTCCGGAGGAGTGTCGCAGTAAACCTGCATATGCTTCCGAATTTGCCAGTGCGAGTCAATTCCGCGCCTTGGTCACGTGGATACAGGCGTACCCGGGAGGCGGAAGCTTGACGGTGATCCGTTATAGTCTGGGCCGACTGGCTATCAATCGATTCGGGGCAAGGTTTGCAGCCCCAAACAGGTGCATACGCGATGAAACAACCCGCCGGAACGAGCGCGGAACCAACGATCGTGGCCGCGGTGGATCTGGGGTCAAACAGTTTCCACATGCTGGTTGCTCGGGCTGGCGAATCGGGACTGCAGGTCATCGATCGCTTGCGTGAACCGGTGCGTTTGGCCGAGGGCCTCACGGCAGACAAGACCTTGAGCGCGGATGCTGAAGCCAGGGCACTGGATTGCCTGGAGCGTTTCGGGCAGAGGCTCAAGGACATTCCTGCGCACCGGGTGCGGATTGTTGGCACCAACACCCTCAGGCGATTGCGTCGGGCGCGGCATTTCATCGCTCAGGCCGAAGCCTGCCTCGGCCATCGGGTCGAAGTCATTGCCGGGGTTGAAGAAGCGCGCCTGATCTACGGGGGGGTGACGCATGGCCTGCCGGCCAATGGCAGTCGTCGGCTGGTGGTGGATATCGGTGGCGGCAGTACCGAACTGATCATTGGTGCCGACGATGGGCCGATGCTGATGCGCAGCGTGCACATGGGCTGCGTGTCGTGGACACAGCAATTTTTCGCCACGGGCGATTTGTCGCGCAAAAGTTTGCGGCGTGCCCGCCTGCAGGCCAGCGCGGCGTTGAAGTATCTGGTTCGCGACTACCGCGAAGCTGGCTGGGATGTGGCCCTGGGGGCATCCGGTTCAATTCGTTCGATATGGCGCGTGGGGGCGGCCATGGGTTTGGGTGAGCACCATGTCACGCGCGGCAGTATCGAAGCGATTGAGCAGGCGGTCAGTGACTGCGGCTCGATTGCGGCCCTGGATTTGCCCGGTTTACGGGAAGACAGAAAGCCGGTGTTTGCCGGCAGTCTCAGCGTGCTGGCCGGGGTGTTTGATTCCCTCGAAATTGACAGTATGGAGGTGTCCGACCGGGCGCTGCGCGAGGGGGTGATTTACGACTTGCTCGGGCGCTTGTCTGACCAGGACGTCCGTGATCGCTCAACCACTGCCCTGGCAGGCCGGTTCAAGCTGGATGTGGCGCAGGCTCAGCGGGTGGAGCAGTTTGCTGCCGCCCTGTTCGATCAGGTTGCCCCCAGCTGGGGCTTGGATGACGACGAATATCGCCATTTTCTGTGCTGGGCGGCGCAGCTGCATGAGGTGGGTATGGCGATCTCCTATGCGGGCTATCACAAACACAGCGCCTACGTGCTCGCGCAGGTCGACCTGCATGGATTCTCGCGCACGGATCAGCAGATTCTTGCGGCTATTGTGCGCGGGCACCGTGGTAAGTGGTCGGATGATGGGTTCAAATCTTTACCCAAGGGCTGGCGCAAAGCAGCGCAGCGCCTGGCGGTGCTGCTGCGTGTGGCGGTGATTCTGAATCGTGGCCGAAACCTGACTGAGCCTCCAGCGGTTGAGGCGCGCGCTGGTAAATCCGCGCTGAAGCTGCGCTGGCCTACGGGCTGGCTGGAGCAGCACGCGTTGACCCGGACTGACCTCGAGCAGGACGCTCAGCGCCTGCGTGCATGCAAGTTCACGTTAGAATTCACCTGATACCGGCAACGCCGGGCACAGGCTATAGGGGGTAGCAGATGAAGGGAGTCATTCTGGGTGCCGTGATCGGCGCGGCGGTCATGTTTTTCTGGGGCTTTCTGTTCTGGGGCGTGTTGCCGGTGGGCAGCGCGGCGATGAGTGGCGTGGACAATCAGGCCGCATTTCAGAGCATGCTGGCCCAGAACCTGGGCGAAAGCGGTGTCTACGTGGTGCCGTTTTCCGAAGACCCCAGCGATGCCGAATTCCAGGCCCTGCATGCCGAAGGCCCGATCGCGACGGTGTATTACCGTGCGGAAGGCAGCGAGCCGATGTCGACCAGCACCTTCGTGATGGGCTATCTGCATGAACTGGTGGTCCTGCTGATTATGGGCGTGATGCTCAAGATGGCGGCTATTGCCAGCTATGGCGCGCGTCTGGTGGTGGTGTTTCTGGGCGGTTTGTCCGGGGCGGCGCTATCGTCGCTGTCGGGGCCGATCTGGTGGCTGCACCCGTGGAACATGGCGGTCATCGACCTGATCTACCAAGGAGTGGCCTGGTTGCTGGCCGCACTGGTACTGGCGGCACTGGTCAAGCCAGCCTCTCGGCATGGCGGCGTGGCCTGAGGGTAGCGGTTTCGCGCCCGCTGATTCAGGCGCTGCAGTGATGAGCTGCAGCGCGTTGCGGTCAGGCCGGGCTGAGTTGGGCGAGCTCCAGCAGTAGCCATTTGCTGCCCACGGCGGAGAAATTCACCTCCACGCGCGCGCGCGGGCCCTCGCCCTCGAAGCGCAGAATCACGCCGTCGCCAAATTTGCCGTGCTGCACGTGCTGGCCCAGTTTGAATCCACCCTGGGCCGGCTGCTGTTCAAAATTGCCGCGCAAAATCTCGCCACGCGGCTGGTAGCGCGGCTGGCTGACGCGCAAGCGGGGCCGGATCTCCTCGACGCAGTCCGCTGGCAGCTCGGCCAGAAAGCGCGACGGCTGAGCGGGCATCTCGCGACCATGCAGGCGCCGCGATTCGGCGTGGGTAATGTGCAGATGCTCGCGCGCACGGGTCATGCCGACGTAGCACAGACGGCGTTCCTCTTCGAGGCCGTCACTGCTATCCACCGAACGCATGTGCGGGAACAGACCCTCTTCCAGGCCGACCAGATAGACCACCGGAAACTCCAGGCCTTTGGCCGCATGCAGGGTCATCAACTGCACGCAATCCTCCCAGCGGTCGCCCTGGTCCTCGCCCGCTTCCAGTGCGGCGTGGGTCAAAAAGGCGGTCAGCGGGGTCAGGTCGTCATCCTCAAGGTCCTCGAAGCCCTTGGCCGCACTGGCCAGTTCGTCGAGGTTTTCCTGGCGGGACAGCGCCTTGTCGCCGCGTTCTTTGCCATGGTGGGCGTGCAGGCCGCTGGCCTGAACCACCTCCCGGGTCATTTCCGACAAGGTCAGATCTTCGGTCGCCACGGCGAGCTCTTCGATCAGCTGCAGGAAACCACCGATGGCTTTGGCGGCGCGTCCGCCCAGCGTGCCGCTGGCCATGGCCTGAGCGGCATCCCACATGGACAGGCCTTGATCGCGCGCATGGCGGCGCAATTTGTCCATGCTGGTGGCGCCGATTCCACGTGCCGGGGTGTTCGACACACGCTCGAACGCGGCATCGTCGTCGCGATTGTTGATCAGGCGCAGGTAGGCCAGGGCATCCTTGATCTCGGCGCGCTCGAAAAAGCGCAGGCCGCCGTATACCCGGTAGGGGATGTCGGCGCGGATCAGGGTTTCCTCGAACAGGCGTGACTGCGCGTTGGAGCGATAGAGGATGGCGCAATCGCTGCGCTGGCCGCCTTCGTTGATCCACTGGCGAATCCCGCTGATGACGTATTCCGCCTCTTCGTAATCGTTGAAGGCTGCGTAAACCCGCACCAGCGCGCCATCGCCGCCGTCGGTCCACAGGTTTTTGCCGAGCCGGCCGCCGTTGTTGCTGATCAACGCATTGGCGGCATTAAGGATGTTGCCGGTGGAGCGGTAGTTCTGTTCCAGGCGCACCGCGTCGGCGCCGGGGTAGTCGCGCGAGAAACGCAAAATGTTTTCGATCCGCGCGCCACGGAAGCTGTAGATCGACTGATCGTCGTCGCCTACCACAAACAGCTTGCCCTGATCCCCGGCCAGAACCTGCAGCCAGGCATATTGCAGCGCATTGGTGTCCTGGAATTCATCGACCAGGATGTGGCGGAAGCGGCGGCGGTAATGGGCCTGAATGTCCGGGTTGTCGCGACACAGCTCGTGAGCGCGTAGCAGCAGCTCGGCAAAATCCAGCAGGCCGGCGCGCTCGCGTGCATCTTCGTAGGCGCTGTAGAAAACTTGCAGTTGGCGCGAGTGTTCGTCCTCGTCGCCGGCCTGGTGGCCAGGCCGAACCCCCGCCTCTTTCTGGCGGTTGATGTAGCCCTGAACCTGGCGTGCCGGCCATTGGCTTTCATCCATGTCCATGGTCTTGATCAGACGCTTGATGAAGCGTTTCTGATCATCCGCATCCATGATTTGGAAGTTCTGCTGCAGGCCGGCCTCGCGCCAGTGCATGCGCAACATGCGGTGGGCGATGCCGTGGAAGGTGCCCACCCACAGGGCATCCACCGGTTGCTGCAGCAAGGCCTGCAGGCGCCCACGCATTTCGCCGGCCGCCTTGTTGGTGAAGGTGACGGCCAGCAGGCCGAATGGCGATACGCCTTCGACCTGCATCAGCCAGGCGATGCGTCGAATCAGGACACGGGTTTTGCCGCTGCCGGCACCGGCCAGAACCAGGCGATGTTCGGGCGGCGCGGTGACCGCCGTTTCCTGATCCTGGTTGAGGCCTTCGAGTATCGCCGAGAGGTCGTCGTTGTTGTCCTGGCGCAGCATCAGCGGCGCAGGTTGAGGTAGGCCTTTTCGGCAAAGGCGGTGCTGCGCACGACGCTGTCGCGGTATGCCTTGTAAGAGGCATAGACCTTGGCCGTGAAGCTGTCGGCAGCGGCCATGTCTTCAAGCAGCTGGTCGGAAATTTCCTGCAGCTTGGCAATCAGGTCTTCGGGATAAGCATGCACCTTAACCCCATGCTCGTTGACCAGCGTTTCCAGCGCGCTTTGATTGCGTGCGGCGTATTCCGACAGCATGCGCCGATCGGCCGCGGCGGCGCAGACCCGCACGATCTCCTTGAGGTCATCCGGTAGCACATCCCAGGCATCCCGGTTGACGATGGCTTCCAGGGTTGCCCCGGTTTCCTGCCAGCCCGGGTAGTAATAGTGCTTGGCCGCCTTGTACAGGCCGAACGCCAGATCGTTGTAGGGGCCAACCCAGTCGGTGGCGTCGATGGCGCCGGACTCCAGCGCGGTGAACAGCTCTCCGCCGGGAATGTTGACCGTGGTGGCGCCGGCCCGTGCCATCACTTCGCCGCCCAGCCCCGGCATGCGCAGCTTGAGCCCTTTGAGATCGGCGACCGAGTGAATTTCCTTGCGAAACCAGCCGCCCATCTGAGTGCCGGTGTTACCGGCAGCGAAAGGCACCAGGTTGAAAGGTGCATACAGTTCCTGCCACAACGCGTTGCCGCCACCGAACTCCAGCCAGCCGTTCATTTCCTGGGCGGTCAGGCCAAATGGCACGCCGGTGAAGAATGACGAAGCGGGTGCCTTGCCTTTCCAGTAATAGGCAGCGCCATGGCCCATTTCGGCGGCGCCGCTGGACACCGCGTCAAACACCTCAAGCGCCGGCACGCGTTCGCCTGCGCCGTAGACCTTGATGGTCAGGCGGCCGCCGCTGGCTTTGCCGATGGCTTCGGCCAGGTAGTTGGCGCCGGTGCCCAGACCGGGGAAGTTCTTGGGCCAGGTGGTGTACATCTTCCAGGTAAAGCGTTGCTGTGGCTGCGGGGCGGCAGCAACACTCTGGCTGCCACTGTCACATGCGGCCAATGCACCGCCTGCAGCGGCCAGGGTCAGAAGATCACGGCGTTTCATCGATGTGCTCGTTGCGTCATACGTTGGCCGGTGATTCTAACGCGGCATGCGCCGGCGTCACGATCGGGGGTTGGGCCTGCGTTTCGAGCGGGCAAAAAAATGCCCGGCAGGGAGGGTGCCGGGCGAATTGCCATGCTAGGCTGGAGAACCTTGGGGGAAGGGCCGAATCGCTGTCCCTTGCGAATTCGACCCCAACCGCCTTGCGGCGGGGTGCAGCCGAAGCTGCGACCAACTCAATCCGGAGTTGATGATTCCATTTTGCGACGCAGCGCGCGGTGTGTCTGTCGGGCGCTTCGGTGGCGTGTCGTAGGACGGTTCTTACAACTGTATACGGCCCGTTTCAGCACGGTGAAAAGACCATGAGATGCATATTGCAGCGCGTCTGTGAGGCTTCAGTCAGCATTGATCAGCGCTGCGTGGCGCGCATCGCCGGCGGGCTGCTTGTGCTTACTGGAATTGCGCCGGGCGATGACCACAGCCATGCTCAGCGTATGCTTGAGCGCATCCTCGGTTACCGCATTTTTAACGACCAAGCCGGGCGCATGAACCGCAATGTGGTCGAGACCGGAGGGGGAGTTTTGCTGGTTCCCAATTTCACGCTGATGGCGGATACCCGCAAAGGCATGCGGCCCAGCTTCACCAGTGCGGCGCCGCCGCAGCAGGCACGGGACTTGTTTGAGTGGATGTGCGCCAGCGCCGCGCAGCAACACGATGATGTCGCTTACGGCGTATTCGGTGCTGATATGCAGGTGGCGCTGGTCAATGACGGACCGATCACCATCACCCTGGAGGTCTAGTCAGGCGCAGGCGGCTGGCAACGCGCCGAGATTCTTCGTGCGGCGGAGCAATTTCTTTGCACGCCAGCGATCCAGCCCCTCATCCAGATCGGCGGCCAAACTCTGGTAACGCTGCTGGCCCCGTGCGGTGAGAATGATCAGTTCGCGCGGCTGGCTGCGTGTCTGGATGTCACCGCTGTTGATCAGGCCATCCAGGGCGTAGAGCAAGTCCGGCTCAGATAGACCCATTTCAAACCAGTGTGCGCGGATGGTTTCAAACGGTAGGCTGCCGCCTGCTGCGAGTCGGTAATGGTGGGTCAGGCCCAATATGCTGAGCTGCATGACGCGTGGGGTCAGTTCAGCATCGCGTGAGCGAAACACGCTGGCGTGCTCCAGGCTGCGTGCGGGGGGCGCGGATGAGCTATCAGCGGCTTGGCTGGCAGCGCGCTGAGCCATTGGCGGGGCGCGTCGCACTCGCGGTTTGCTGCTGCGTGGTTTGGGCTGCGCTGCCGGTGCCGGTGCCGGGGCGGGTTTTTGATGGCCCACCTCGACGCCGCTTGGGGTCAGTTCCAGCATGGTGCTCGGCGTATTGAGGTGTACCCGCACAAGCTGATGGCGCTGCAATTGGGCAATGGCCAGATTCAGTTCATGCTTGGAGCGACCGGATTCTTCCCACGACACATTGAGGATCGAGAGCTTGATGCGATCACCAATCAGCATGCCGCGGGCGAGCATCAGGTGCAGCACAATGGTGGCTGCCGGATCGAGTCTCAGGCTCATCTCGGACGTCCAGTTCATGGTGGGATTTACAGCATGAAAGCAGGCGAGTGAGGAAAGCGTGAACAAGGATGCTGGGCCTGTGCCGCCGGACGGAGTATCCTATGCCCTTCATTGTGTCTAGTGATGCTTCATGTCTTCCCGCCAAGCTTCGGTGGCGCGCGACACGCGCGAAACGCAAATCCAGGTCGAATTGAACCTGGACGGCAGCGGTCAGGCCGATCTGAATACCGGCGTTCCCTTTTTCGATCACATGCTCGACCAGATCGTCCGTCATGGCGCTTTGGACCTCAAGCTTGTGGCCAAAGGGGATCTGGACATCGACGACCATCATACGGTGGAGGATGTCGGCATTACGCTGGGTCAAGCCTTTGCCAAAGCGGTTGGCGACAAGGCCGGTATCCTGCGTTATGGCCACGCCTATGTGCCGTTGGATGAGGCGTTGTCCCGGGTGGTGATTGACCTGTCCGGGCGCCCCGGCCTGTTTTACCGGGTGGACTATCCGCGAGCACGCATCGGGAATTTCGATGTTGATCTGCTGCGCGAGTTCTTCCAGGGCTTTGTCAACCATGCCCAGGTGACCTTGCATATAGACAGTCTCGAGGGCATCAACGCCCACCACGTCGCCGAAACGGTGTTCAAGGCATTCGGCCGTGCGTTGCGCATGGCGTGCACGCCAGACGCCCGTATGAGCGGCATTCCCTCGACTAAAGGCGCGTTGTAGCTCAGCGCAGAAGGCCAATCTCGTGTCTACCATTGGTGTTATCGATTACGGCATGGGTAATCTGCATTCGCTGTCGCATGCGCTGGGACGCGCAGCGGGCGAGATGCGGGTTGACGTCAGCTATGATCCAGACAAATTGCGCAAGGCGGATCGACTGATCCTGCCGGGCGTCGGCGGTGTGCGTCAGTGCATGGGCGAATTGCAGCGCCTGGAGCTGGACGACCTGGTCAAAGAGATGGTAGGTCAGGTACCGATCATGGGTATTTGCCTGGGTATGCAGGTGTTGCTCGACTACTCCGAAGAAAACAACGGCGTGGATGCGCTGGGGGTATTCCCTGGCGAGGTTCGCAAGTTCGTGCCGCTGGAACGTGATGGCGAGAAGCGCAAGATTCCGCATATGGGCTGGAATCAAGTGCATTTCACGCAGGATCATCCGTTGTGGCACGGGGTTAGCCAGGACGCCTGGTTCTACTTTGTGCACAGTTACTACGCTCGCCCGATTCATGAAGAACATGTCTTGGGCAAGACGGAATACTTCGGCGAACGCTTTGCCAGCGTATTGTTGCGTGATGGCGTGTTTGCCACGCAGTTTCATCCCGAGAAAAGCCAGGGTGCGGGGATGCAGCTGTTGGTCAATTTCATGAACTGGGATGGTGAAGCCTGATGCTTTTGATACCGGCGATCGATATCAAGGACGGAAAATGTGTACGCCTGCGCCAGGGCAAGATGGACGATGTCACGGTGTTTGCCGATGATCCGGCCGAAATTGCTGCGCGCTGGATCGAGCAAGGTGCCCGACGCATACACGTGGTCGACCTCGACGGCGCGCTCAACGGCGAGCCAACCAATGCAGAGGTGGTCAAGCGCATCTGCCAGGTGTCTGGCTCCGTGCCCGTGCAAGTGGGTGGCGGTATCCGCGACGAAGACACGGTAGAAGCCTATCTTGAGGCCGGCGTTCAATATGTCGTAATTGGCACCAAGGCCGTGACCGCACCGCATTTTGTGGGCGATCTGTGTGTGGAATTCCCAAGCCACATCATCGTTGGTCTGGACGCCAAAGATGGCAAGGTTGCCATCGATGGCTGGTCCAAGCTGTCCAATCATGACGTGATCGATCTGGCCCAGCATTTCGAGCGTGATGGGGTCGAGGCGATCATCTACACCGACATCAGCAAAGACGGCATGATGCAGGGCGCCAGCCTGGAGTCGACCCGCGAGCTGGCCAGCCAGATCACCATCCCGGTCATTCTGTCCGGTGGTGTCAGCGGCATGGCCGACATCGAAGCTGCCTGTGGTTTGCAGGATGACGGCGTCATGGGCGCCATCATCGGGCGTGCGCTGTATGAAGGCGATCTGGATCTCAAGACCTGCCAGGCCTACGTCGACGACAAGATGGGGCGCGAGTAGTGCCCCTCTCCAAGCGCATCATTCCGTGCCTGGATATTGATCGTGGGCGCGTGGTCAAGGGCGTCAAGTTCCTGGAAATCCGCGATGCCGGTGACCCGGTCGAAGTGGCCCGTCGTTACGATCAGCAAATGGCCGATGAGCTGGTATTCCTGGACATCACGGCAAGTTCGGAAAAGCGTGAAACCCTGTATCCCATCGTTGAGCAGGTCGCCGCGGAAATCTCCATTCCGCTAACCGTTGGCGGTGGTGTGCGCAGCACCAATGACGTGCGCCGCCTGCTGCGTTGTGGCGCGGACAAGGTCTCGATCAACACCGCGGCCGTGACCGAACCAGAACTTGTGACCCGTTCGGCGGATCGCTTCGGGGCGCAGTGCATTGTGGTCGCAATTGACGCCAAGCGCGTCAACAAGCGCAAGGAAGAGCCGCGCTGGAACGTATTCACCCATGGTGGCCGTAAGGACACCGGACTGGATGCGGTGGAATGGGCTGTCAAAATGGTTGAAATGGGCGCCGGCGAATTGTTGCTGACGAGCATGGACCGGGATGGCACCAAGGAAGGTTTTGACCTGGAAGTGACCCGCGCCATCTCCGATGCTGTGGATGTGCCGGTGATCGCATCCGGCGGCGTGGGCACCCTTGAGCACCTCAAGGACGGCTTTGAGCAGGGGCGCGCAGACGCGGTGCTTGCGGCCTCCATCTTTCATTACGGTCAGCACACCGTTGGTGAGGCCAAGGAATTCCTGGCTGCGCACGGTCTGGAGATGCGCCGGTGAGTCTGGCCGACGCGGTCAAGTGGAATGCCGACGGGCTGGTATGTGCCGTGGTGCAGGACCGTGTGAACGGCACTGTACTGATGCAGGCGTGGATGAATGCCGAGGCGTTGGAGCAGACCATCACGACGGGCCAGGCCACGTTCTGGTCGCGCTCGCGCGGGGAAATCTGGGTCAAGGGTCTGACCTCGGGCAACACCCAGCGGGTTGTTGACCTGCGCCTGGACTGCGACGGCGATTGTCTGCTGCTGTTGGTGGACCCGGCCGGGCCAGCCTGTCACACCGGTGAAACAAGTTGTTTCTATCGTAGTGCGGATGTCGCCGGCTGGCAGGATGCGCCGCCACCGTCTGCGACCACGCTCAAGGCGCTGGCCGGACAGCTGGAGCAGCGCAAGAGTGCTGATCCCGGCTCGTCCTACGCAGCCAGTCTGTACGCCAAGGGCCGTCACAAAATTCTCCAGAAGCTGGGTGAAGAAGCGGTCGAAACGGTGCTCGCCGGGACCGGCGATGACACGCAGCCGCTGGTTTATGAAATGGCTGATCTGTGGTTCCATGCGCTGGTCCTGCTGGCCGACGCAGGCCTGAGCCCGGACGATGTTCTGGCTGAGCTGGCACGCCGTGAAGGTGTCTCGGGTCTGGCAGAAAAGGCGGCGCGCAACAAAGGAGAATCCTGATGGGATTGGGTGGTATCAGTATCTGGCAATTGTTGATCGTGCTGGCGATCGTGGTGCTGCTGTTCGGAACCAAGAAGCTGCGCAACATCGGCGGGGATCTCGGGTCCGCAGTCAAGAGCTTCAAATCGGCGGTCAAGGACGGCAACGAAGATGCCCTCAAGCCGGACGAACCCGAAGCCCTGGACGATGACAAAGCCGAGGGCGTGGCCGAATTCAGCGAAGAAAAAAAGCCCGCTGACAGCGACAAATCGGCTTAACCCTCAATGCTAGACGTCGGTTTTTCCGAACTGCTGCTGCTGGCGGTCATCGGCCTGCTGGTGCTCGGTCCTGAGCGCCTGCCCAAAGTCGCGCGCACGGTCGGCTACTGGGCCGGGCGTGCACGCGGCTATGTGCGCCAGATGACCAGCGAGCTGGATCGTGAGGTGCAGCGTGCGGAGATGAAACAGTACGTCGAGGATTCACGTCGTTTGCTCAATCAGAAGATTGATCTGGACGACAACAGCGGCACTGGCCAGAGCCCGTCCGCTGCGGACGACAAGAAAACCGACTGATGGGCAAGCCGCACAAGGCGTCCTCGGACAGCCACAAAGAAGCCCTCAAAGAACAGCCGCTGATCGCCCATCTGCTGGAATTGCGCGATCGCCTGTTGCGCATCGTGCTCGGCGTGCTGGTGTGCATCGTGCCCATGGTGCCGTTCGCACAGGACATTTTCGCGGCCCTGGCCGATCCGTTGCTGGCCAGCATGCCGGAAGGCACCAGCATGATTGCGACCGAAGTGGCCTCGCCATTTCTGACCCCGTTCAAGCTGACCCTGCTGCTCGCCATCGTGGTGTCCATGCCGTGGTCGCTGTATCAGATCTGGGCTTTTGTCGCGCCCGGGCTGTATCAGCACGAACGCCGCTTCGCCCTGCCGCTGGTGGCCTCCAGCACCCTGCTGTTCTACACCGGCATGGCGTTCGCCTATTTTGTGGTCTTTCCGCTGATTTTTGGCTTCTTTGTGGCCGCCGCGCCCGAAGGGGTGGCCGTGATGACCGACATCGGGCGATACCTGGATTTCGTGATCACCATGTTCTTGGCCTTTGGCGCCGCCTTTGAAGTGCCGGTTGCCATCGTCCTGATGGTGCGCATGGGTTTCACCACGCCGGGGGCCTTGCGCGAGAAACGCGCCTACGTGCTGGTCGGTGCGTTCACCGTCGGCATGGTGCTGACCCCGCCAGACATGTTCTCGCAAACCTTACTGGCGCTGCCGGTCTACGCGCTCTACGAACTGGGTATTCTGGCCGCCGCCCTGATGGTGCCCGGCTCGCGCGAGGTCGATGCCCAGCGCAAGGCCGCCAGCGGCAAATAAGCCGGCCGCTCAGGCCGCAGCCATGTCCTGATGCAGGGCTGTGGTGTCGGGCAACTCACCGGTCCAATGCTGCCAGGCCAGTGCCGCCTGTTCGATCAACATGCCGATGCCCGGATGGACCGCCGCCGCACCTTGCGCTGTGGCCCAGTCCAGAAACGGTTGCGCGGCCGGCCCGTAGCTCAGGTCGTACGCCACGCCGCCAGCTGCGAACAACTGCTGCGGCAGGCGTGGAGCCTGGCCATGGTGGCCCGCTGCGGTGGCGTTGATCAGCAGGTCGAAACGGTCGCCCTTAAGGGCCAGATTGGCCCGGCAGACCAGCGGGCCGTGCGCCAAATAAGCTTGCTCGCGGCCTTCCAGCTTGAGCGGATTGCGGTTGGCCCAGACCAGTTCGCTGGGCTGTTCATCCAGCAGTGGCTTGAGCACACCGCGTGCGGCTCCGCCGGCGCCGATCACGGCGATACGCTTGCCCTTGAGGGCGATGCCCAGACGCTTGAGGTCGCGCACCATGCCGCGCCCGTCCGTATTCTCGCCGCGCAATCCCTGCGCATCAGGCACCAGCGTATTGACCGCCCCGGCCAGCTCGGCTTCATGGCTCAGCGCGGCGCAACTGCCCATCACCGTGGCCTTGTGCGGCAGGGTCACGTTCATGCCATGCCCCCCGGCAGCGAAAAACGCCTTGACCGTGGTGTCGACCTCGTCGCTGCTGCATTCGATCAGATCAAACTGGATCTCGCGCCCGCTGTTGTGGGCGAAATGCTTATGAATCTGAGGCGAGCGGCTGTGTGCCACCGGCTGTCCGATCAGTGCCAGCTTCATTGGAACTCGGGGAAGTAGTTTTCGCGCATGCGCTGGGCATAGGCGACCAGTGACGCATGCTGCTCGGCAATGTCAGCCAGTACCGTGCGCTGGCTGGCCTGCAGCACGTTGCTGAGGATGCCGTAGGCGCTGGCGTCAACCGTGGCCGGCTGGTAACCGCCAAAGTATGGGCGCTCACCCAGATTGGCGGCGAGTGCGTTCATGTCTTCGTTGAAACGGTGCAGGACCTGGTCGCGGCTGTGCCGGGCCAAACCCTGGCCGAGCGCATCACGGCGCATCTTGCGGCGCACCAGGCCGGCCACCAGGGATTGGCTGAGGCCGCCCAGATTGCCGAAAAAGGCTTTGCGGGTGTTCGGCCAGTTGTCTTCGTCGATCCAGCGGAAATACATCAGCGCCCAGTAGCTGTGTTCTTCAAGCATGCGGATCAGAGCCAGCGCACGACCGCGTTCCACGGTGCTGAGCTGGGTGTCGAGCTTGAGGTCGAAGTGCTTTTGCAGGGCGTGAATGGCACAGCCGCTGTCGGCGATGATCTTGCCGTCAATCTCCAACGCCGGCAGTTTGCCCAGCGGCATCTTGCGCGGGTCGGGGGTGATCACGGTTTCGTAATTAAGCCCGGCAATGCGCAGCCAGGTCTCCAGCTTGACGCAGAACGGGCTGCCGTTGGGCAGGCCCAGGGCTGGGGCGAACTGGAACAGTCGGAGTTTCGGCGCGGCTGGCGCGCTCTCGCTTACGGGTTGCTCAGCCATTGGGCTACCTGTGGTGCGTAATAGGTGAGAATGCCATCGGCGCCGGCGCGTTTGAAAGCTGTCAGGCATTCCAGCACGGCTTTGCGTTCGTCCAGCAAGCCCGCCTGGGCTGCGCATTTGAGCATGCTGTACTCGCCGCTGACGTGATAGGCAAAGGTGGGTAAGCCAAACTGCGTTTTGACCCGCCAGATGATGTCGAGATAAGGCAGGCCGGGTTTGATCATGACGCCATCAGCGCCTTCGGCGATGTCGAGTTCGACCTCGCGCAGTGCTTCGTCACCGTTGCCGATATCCATCTGATAGGTGTGCTTGCCGCCGCCGCCCAGATTGGCCGCGGATCCGACCGCGTCGCGAAATGGGCCGTACAGGTCGGAGGCATATTTGGCCGCGTAGGAGATGATGGCGGTGTTGTGCCGGCTGTCACGTTCCAGCACCTCGCGCAAACGCCCGATGCGTCCGTCCATCATGTCTGAGGGCGAAACCACATCAGCGCCGGCGCGGGCATGCACCAGGGCCTGACGTGACAAGGCTCCGACCGTGGCATCGTTCAGCACGTAGCCGGTGTCGTCGATCAGGCCATCCTGGCCATGGCTGGTGTAGGGGTCCAGCGCCACATCGGTGATGATCAGCAGTTCAGGGTAAGCGGCTTTGAGGGCGCGCACGCTGCGCGGCACCAGGCCATCCGGATTGAGTGCTTCACTGCCATCCGGCGTTTTCAGCGCGTTGTCGATGACCGGAAACAGCACCAGCGCGGGAATGCCCAGCTGCACGGCCGTGGCTGCGGCATCGAGCAGTGCATCCGGCCCCAGACGTTCAACCCCGGGCATGGCGCTGACCGCTTCACGGCCCGGCTGCTCGCGAATGAAGACGGGCCAGATCAGGTCGGCCACACTGAGTTGATGTTCACGAACCAGTCGACGGCCGGCGGCCGTAGCGCGCCAGCGGCGCATGCGGGTGGCGGGAAATCCCATGGATACAGTCGGTTTTTGCGAGGCCTTCATTCTACGCGATGGGCGCTGTCAGCGCGCTGACCCAACCTTGGAAGCGGCATAAAAAAGCCCGCTTGCGCGGGCTTTTCGAGGGTGTATCGGCTCTAGCGGCGACGCCGCCGCAAAATCAGCGGCAGACCCAGCAGCAACATCAGCACGCCCATGCTGCCACCGCGCTGATCCAGCGGTGCTGATGCCGGCGGTGTGGAATCCGGCAGCGGTTCCTCAGCATCCACCGGCGCACTGACACCCGCCTGATCGGGGTTGCGCAGTTCGCCGGAGTCGGCGGCCAGCTTCTCGCCGAACACCTGCAGTTCCGCGATCCGCACGATCTGTGCGTTGTCGGTGGGCAGGGCCAGTTCGGTCAGACCCAAGGCGGTCAGCTGCAGATTGAAGCCGGTGTCGCAGTCGGGATCATTGGTCGGGTCGCCAGACGGGTTGGCTTCACGCTGGAAGTCCGGCCCACCGGTGCACTGGCTGTCACGTACGACCAGGCGCACGTGGGTTGCCGTGGCTTCCGGTACATCAAAGGCGCGCAGCAGCAGATGCGGCGACTTGGGCCGCAGGAAGCGACCGTTGAAGGCGTCGTCCGCACTGGCATACCACGGCGTGAAGCCGGCTTCGCTGGAGCAGTCCGCCACACTGGCGTCGCAGGTCAGCAGGTCGAAAGAGCGCAGCGCGGTGTAGCGGTTCTGGGCGTTAAGCAGGGCCGAGACATTGACGTCGCGGAGCACGCTGCGCTCGCTCAGCTGCACGGTGACCTGGCGTCCCTCAACAAAGGCCCCTTCGCCCTTGCCTTCGGATGCGGTGCCGGTGCCGTCGGAAGAGCTCCAGTTGGTGGCTTCGGTCTCATCGATCAGGGCCAGCAGGTCCTCGTCCGAATCGCCATCACCGGTGGCTACCGCACCGCGCGCCAGCGCGGCCAGGTTGGGCCGGATGGTGAAGGTCACGGTGCCGCTCTGACCCGCCTGGAAGCTGCGCTGGAAGCGATGATGGCCATAACCCGGCGCTTGCACCAGGAAGGTGTAGTCGCCCGGCACGTAGCTCATGCTGTCGCCCAGTTCGCTGTCCGGGTTGGTGTCTGCCGTCGGTGTGACGCGGGCTTCGTAGTGACCGGTGTAGATCGAAGCAAGCGGCGTGCTGCCATCACTGCCAACCACCTTGAAGGTGATCTGGGCATTGTCGTTGCGCAGCGGTGATGCAAAGTCCGGCACCGTGTCGAAGTCATCCACGCTGGCGGCGACGGCCTGTTCACCCATACCGCTGTAGGCGAAGGCATCCCACAGCTCGAACTGGTTGGCACCGTCATAACGCAGCAGATCAGCGGCGATGATGGCGTCGCGCGCATCCAGCATGGTCGGCGAGGCCGGCTGCAGCAGGAGGCCGTCGTACATCAGCTGGATCCAGCGCCGGTTGCCCGGGCAGGAGGTCGAGTTGTACTTGCCATCGGCGCAGTCGATCTGACGCTCAAGGTCCTCGAACGGATATTGCGCGGCATATTTGTCGATCAGGCGCTGGCGCACCTGATACATGGCCGCGCCCCAGATTTCGCTGTTGGCGTGGGGCGAGCCGGCGCCGTTGCCGTCATAGTCGAAATCCGAGAACTTGAGCGGGCTCTGGTCGATACCGTAGTTGCGGATGCCGGCCTGCGGGTCGCCGGTCGAATAGATGGCCGCGGCGTAGGGGCTTTCCTCGCCTACCGGGGCCATGCCGTAGCCCTGCACATATTCGATCCCGGCCAGGTCACTCCAGGCCTCGCCCATGGCGCTGGCATGGCCACCGCCGAGTGAGGCATCGGGGCCGCCGGTCATACGGTTGCTGGTGGCGTGCGTGTATTCGTGAGCGATGATGACCATGTCATAAGCACCATCCACGCAACCGGCTGGATAGATGCTGGCCGGCAGGGCCTGCCACAGATACTGGTTGGTGATGCCGGGGATGCCATCCTGCAAGGTCAACTGATTGGCGTTGTCACGCCCATTGATGGTCACGCGCCCGGCCTGAGAGGAGCCGATTTCCGGGTCATTTTGGCGCAGCACGCCGGTAAGACCGAAGTTGTCCAGCTGCAGATTGGAATTGACCTCGGTCCAGCCCAGCAGGTAGCTCCAATCGTGCATGCGGTTGTGCATGGCGAACAGATTGACCGTGGCGGCTTCGAAATCGTTGAAGTTCAAGGTCGGGTCAAGAAAGGCCAGCGGACTGCAGGCCGAGTCGTACCAGGCATTGGTGAACTCAAAGTCGTAGGTTCGATCCAGCGCGATAGGACGCAGAACCACGGTATCCGGGGCGACGAAGTTGACGTTGGATACCGCAGTGAGCGCGTTGTTGCCTTGGGTGGTGAAGGTCGGCACGCCCAGCGGGGCGTGGGCGTCCCAGGGCAGGCGTGAGGAGACATTGCTCAGCTCCAGACGATCACAGCTGGCTGGGTCGCGCGCCACGTCGCTGTCATCCAGATCGCCGGTCGCCACATCCCAGCACCAGGTTTCACGAGTGTCATCGCCGACCACCGCATCCGGCGGGCCAAAGCGGGCCGGCACCGGACTGTTGGGGAACACTTTCCAGGCGGGTGAGCTGGAGCCCGGCAAGGCCACCGGCGCACCCGGGGTGGCGGAGTAGAAGCCCACATAGCTGCTGGCGGGGGCATCAGCGGCCTCGTAGGGGCATACCTCAAGCTGATAGTCGCCGGCCACGATGCCACCAGCCGGCTGGTACAGCAGCACTTCGGGCGACGTCAGCAAATCCTGGCTGGCCACGATCTGGCCGTCGTAGTACAGGTTCATGGTGATGTCGGCCAGATCCACTGCGGTCACGGTGATCTGCATCAGCGCGTTGCCTTCATCCACACTCAGGCTGTGCAGTTCTCCGCAGCCACCTTCGCTGGTGGCGCCGCTGATCTGTCCGTAGCTGGCCTTGGCCGGGTAGGCTTCAGGTTCAGCCGGGTCATGCAGATGCTGAACGGCATTGTCACGCAGCCAGATGCGCCCCGTTTCGGCATCCAGATGGATAATGAACGCCTGCGGGTGACCGCGTTCATGGCTGGAGTCGAGCAGGGTCACTTCAAACACCCGGCGCACGCCCTGGCCGGGGATCGGCAGAGCGCGCAGGCGCACACGCTGGACGTCTTCAAGCAAGGAGCTGGTGAAGGTGTTGAAGCTGTCGATCAGAGTGCTTGCTTTGCTCGGCAACAGCTCCAGGACACCCAGATTCATGTCGACGTCGCTGGCCCCGGCCAGCAGGGCGTCGACCATGCTCAGTACCACGCTGCCGCCGAGCTGGGTTTCGCGGCTCAGGGTGGAGCCGACAAACGCAACGCGGCCGTCGCGCGCTACACCGACGCTGACCAGGCCATCACGCCCGCCGGCCGGAACGCCATCCCACATCTGACGCAGCAGCACCACGTGCGGCACGTTGTCGCTGTCGACCGCTTCGCCGCGCAGCATGCGGGCGTAGTCCGGCGATTCATGCAGCGGCGAGACGCGCAGCACTTCCATGGCGTTGATCATGGCGGTGGTCAGGCCGAACAGGTCGGCATGTTGCAGCAGAAAACTGCGCGCCACCTGATCCGGCGCGGCGGCGCTGGGGCCGCTCAGAAATGCGCCGCGTTTGAACAGGGTTTTGGGCGTGCCGTGGCGATTCCAGCGGACCACAGCAGACAGCGCTTCGACCGCGGCAAGCTGGTCGGCCAGCGGCTGCAGGCGTTGTTCGCGACTGTCCAGGAAAGGAATGTAGCCCGGGCCTTCGCCCTGGAAACCGTGATAGCGCTCGGCAGCCGTGGCCGGCAGTGCACCAAGCAATGTGGTTGCGGCGATCAGTATCGCGCGCGAAGTTTTACGCGTCATGAGGTTCTCCAGCGTAATCGTGAAGCCGGGGACGGCTCTGTGGCCATCTCCGCGGCGGCGTTAGTAGCGCAGACCTATCTGCAAATAAGCGAACTGACCGGGCAGGTCGTAGACCGAGGCGTCGTAGCCGTTGAGCGAACAGCTCACGCACACCGGCGGGTCTTCATCGAGCAGGTTGTTGATGCCGGCTGTCAGGGTCAGGTCGGTATCACCGGGCACGCGCCAGCTGGCGCGGACGTCGTGATAGAACGTTTCGCTCAGGGTATTGGTTCCCGCATCCGGGTTGCCGCAACTCGGGAAAGCTGCGGCGTCGCCGCACTGCTCGGTCAGCTTGGAGACATAACGCACCGCCCAGCTGGCCGAGATTTCGGCGTAATCCCAGTTCAGACGCAGGCTTGAGCGCCAGCGTGGAATGCCGCTGTCGGCAACCTCGACCCCAACCCCACGTGGTTCGGCCAGGCCGGTAGCCTTGGACACTGCGCGGAAGCGCTCGACCCGGGTTGCCGACCAGTTGATGCCGAACTGGCCGTAGGCGCTGCCCGGGGCCAGCCAGTCGATGGCCAGATCCAGGCCCTGGGTTTCGACCTGACCCAGGTTGAGCAGGGTGTTGTCGAAGCCATTGATGCCGCCGCTGCTGGCCCGTGAAATCCCGTTGCAGAACGCCGGATCCAGGGTTTGCACGCAGCGGTCGAGCTGGGTTTGGGCGTCCACCGCCTGAATCGCGTCATCGACTTCGATGTCGTACCAGGTGATCTCGAAGTCCATGCGCTTGGCCCACGGCTGATTGACCGCCCAGTTGGGGCTGTAGACCAGTCCAGCGGTGAGGCTCTCGGCGGTTTCCGGCTCGAGCGCGGCGTTGCCGCCGGTGCGCACCGAAATCTGTGGGTTGGCTTGGCTGTAGGTCGGCGGCACGCCGAGCTCTTCGCAGTTGGCCTGGATTTCGGGGTCGCTGGGCTGCGAGCAGGGGTCTTCGAGTTGGGCGTCAAAGCGGGCCGGCGAACCGTACAGCTCGCCGATCGAGGGTGCGCGGAAGCCTTCCGCCCAGGTTGCCCGGGCCAGCAGGCCGTCAAACACGTCCCAGCGTACGCCGACCTTGCTGTTGACCGTGGTGCCGAAGCTTGAATAGTCAGAGAAGCGGCTGGCCAGGCTGACATCCAGCTGGCGCACGCCAGGCAGGTCGCCGACCACTGGGATTTCCAGTTCCACATAGGCCTCGCTGACGCTGTAGCTGCCGCTGGTTGGCAGCGACGGCACCCCGTTGGATTCGCCGCGCACGACCACTTCATCCGGCGTGTAGCTGCCCTTCACGTCGCGGTATTCCAGGCCGGCGGCATAGCTCAGCGTGCCGGCGCTCAGATCGAGCAGGCCACCGGTGACGTTGGCGCTGGCCAGCGCAAGTTCCTGACGGCTGTGAGCAACTTCCACGAACTGGATGTAGCCGAGCATTTCAGGCGTGATGGTGCCGGGGCCGCCAAACAGGTTGAGCGGCACGCAATCGCCGCTGCAGTCGTCCAGCGGGCCGACCGCCCGTGCGATGTTGGCGATGTTGTAGGTGCCGTGCACCGTCTGGGTGGCTTTGTTGCTGGCACTGACCAGGTTGACGTCCCAGAACAGCGGGCGGGCGAAGCCGTAGAAATCACCGTTCAGCCCGGCGGCCAGGTAGAAGGTGTCGACATCCTGGCTGAAGATACGCGGTCCACCTTCAACCGGGCGGCGGCCGATCAGCAGCAGATTATCGCTGGGGTCCAGCGCGATGCCGTAGGGGTTGAACGGGTTGTCGGCGGCGATGCCCACGTTGTCGGCCATGCCGCCGGTGCCGGCTTCCGGGCCCAGGAAGATCGGCTCCGGCGCAGCACGGTTTTCCGAATCACGGTTCTGGCTCAGCACCCGCGCGTAGGCGGTGATGTTGTTGCTGATATCAAACTGGCCCTGGGCAAACAGACCCAGGCGCTCGGACGGTGTCAGCAGCAGGTTTTCCGGCGCGTAGTTATAGCGGTCGTCAGTGGTGAACGGATGGAAGCCGTCGGGGAAGTCCTGCACGAAGTCCGGTGCGGCGGCCACGCCGTTGGCGGTGATGTCGCACAGGGCGCGGTCGGCGATGCCGTCGCCATCGCTGTCCACATTCGGGCACAGGCCATCGGCTTCGTCGTCGTTGAAGAACACGCTGCGGGTGAACGGGGTGGCCGAACTGCCGAAGGCCAGCCCGGTGCCGGGTTTGGGCACCCGGGCCTGGCTGTAGTCGGCCGAGGAAATGCCGTTCTGGTCGTAGTAACTGACATCCGCGATGTAGCGGTAGTTGCGCCCCTGGCCGCCATAGCTGGCGTTGAGGGTGGTGGTCATGCCATCGCCGGTGCTGTGGTCGCCGACATAGGCATTGAGGTTGAGGCCGTTACCGCTGCTTTTGGTGATGATGTTGACCACCCCGGCGATGGCGTCGGAGCCATACAGGGCCGAGGCCCCGTCGGTCAGGATCTCGACCCGTTCAACGCTGCTGAAGGGAATGGTGTTGAGATCCACCGCGGCCGACACCCCGGAAGCTGATGACTCGTTGACCCAGCGCAGGCCGTCAACCAGGACCAGCACGCGCTTTGCACCGAGGTTGCGCAGCGACACCGTGGTGGAGCCGGATCCCACGCCGCCACCGTCGGCCGGAAAGCCGAAGTTGCCGGCGGAGTTGAACTTGGTGTTGAGCGATGAACCGCTCACCGACAGGCGCTGCAGCACATCACCGATCGAGGTGACACCGGTCGCGGCCAGCTCCTCTGCGCTCAGCGACAGCACCGGATTGGCGGCTTCGCCGGTGGTCTTCTTGATGCGCGAGCCGGTCACCGTAATGGCATCCAGGCGCACGCCATCGTCCACCGCAGGTGCGGCGCTTTCCGGCAAGGTAATCAGTTCGAGGTCGGCGCTGTTGTCGTCGACGTCAATGGATTGGGCCAGCGCCAACGGGCTGGCAAACAGCAAAAGTCCACCGGCCCAGGCCGTGGACATGGCGCGAGAACTGCGCATCGATCTTCTCCCCAATGAACGCGCCTCCTAATGAGGCGTGTAAAACACGGCGTGGCCGCGATCCCCTATGTGCAAGCAAGAACTGTGCACATGTGTAGGAATCATCTTACACGGGAAGCGTGTCTGTTTTGAACGATGCGTTTCTGCGCGATTACTCGTCGCTGCCCGCCGGGCGCCAGTCGGGTGCTTGTGACGGGGCCGGTGGCGGCGTGGGGTCGGGTTCAAGCGGGGCGCTTTCACCTTCGCCCGTCATGCTTTGCACGCAGGCATTGACGTAGGCATCCCATTTCATCTGGCCGATGCCGTCATTGCGCGCCCAGGATTCACATTCCTGTCGAGCTTGCGAAACTGCAGCGGCAGCGCTGGGCAAGAGCAACAGGATGAGCAATGTTTGCAGGGTTCTGAACATTTAACGAAACCTCCGAGGGGTGTCGTTGCTGGCGTTAGGTTGTTCCAGACCGATGGTCTCGACATCCAGCTCCTGGGTTTGTGCACGCTGCCGACCGCGCTCCACGCAATTGTTCGGGCGATAGCGCTGTGAGCTGCTCAGGGTGATGGCGTCGCAGCTCCAGTTTAATGAGAGTGTGGGCTTGTCCGGGCTGCGAGACGGCAGTGCGATGATGTCGATGTCATCGAAGTTTTGCTCGCCCGGCTGGGCCTGGGCGGCAAGGCTGCCCGACATCAGGCCGGCGGCAAGAATCAGACGAAAAACGGTCATGGCGATCACGGCGTTAACGGGCCCGTTGGCCGGGTCCGAGAGTGGGGCCGGTCATGTTATCAAATTGACAATCGGCTTCTGTCTCAACGCTGTTCTTGCATCTGGGCCGGGCTTTGGCATGCTTTGCCATCAGCCGGATTCAGGGAGACAGGATGGCGGACTATTTGCTGGCAATTGATCAGGGGACAACCAGCAGCCGCGCGATCGTATTTGATCGTGCCGGACAGCCGGTGGGCAGTGGACAAAAAGAGTTCGAGCAGCACTATCCCGAGGCGGGTTGGGTTGAGCACGACGCTAAGGTGATATGGCGCGACACCCTGCAGGTCTGCCGGGAAGCGCTTCAGGCTGCGGGAATTGATGCAGCCGATGTCGCCGCCTGTGGTATCACCAATCAGCGTGAAACCACGGTGATCTGGGATCGCGCCACTGGTGAACCGATTGCCCGCGCCATCGTGTGGCAGGATCGACGCACCAGTGCGGTGTGTCAGACGCTGCGTGAGCGCGGGCGCGGTGAGTGGCTGGCCGAGCGCACCGGCTTGTTGCTCGATCCCTATTTTTCCGCGACCAAGATTGCCTGGCTGCTGGACCAGGTGCCCGGGGCGCGGGCTCGTGCCGAGGCTGGTGAACTGGCTTTTGGCACCATCGACACCTGGCTGATGTGGAATCTCACCGATGGTCAGCGGCACGTTACCGACGCGACCAATGCATCGCGCACCTTGTTGTTCAACATTCGCACGCAGCAGTGGGATGACGAACTCCTGGAATTTTTCAATGTGCCGCGTGCGTTGCTGCCCGAAGTGCTCGATTCTGCGGCCGATTTCGGTCATATCGAGAGCTCACTGCTGGGGGCTCCGATCCCCATCGGGGCGGTGCTTGGCGATCAGCAGGCCGCCACCGTGGGGCAGGCGTGTTTTCAGCCGGGCATGGTCAAAAGTACCTATGGCACCGGCTGTTTCGTGGTGCTGAATGTGGGCGAGCAATTCGTTCGCTCCGATAACCGCTTGCTGACCACGGTGGCTTATCGCCTCAACGGTAAGACCACCTATGCCCTGGAAGGCAGTATTTTTGTTGCTGGCGCGGCTGTGCAGTGGTTGCGCGACAGCCTCAAGCTGATCGGTCATGCAGCCGACACTGAGAAGCTCGCGCGCAGCGTGGAATCGACCGATGGCGTGTATCTGGTGCCGGCGTTTACAGGCTTGGGCGCGCCGTACTGGGATCCGGATGCACGCGGCGCCCTGATCGGCCTGACTCGGGCCAGCGGTTTTGCCGAGATTGCCCGCGCGGCCCTGGAATCGGTGTGCTACCAAACGCGCGATCTGCTCGATGCAATGGCGCAGGACGCGGGCGCACCCAGATCCTTGTGCGTCGATGGTGGCATGGTGGCCAATGATTGGTTGGTGCAGTACCTGGCCGACACCTTGCGTATACCCATCGATCGACCGCAGGTGCTTGAAACCACCGCTTTGGGGGTGGCTTATTTCGCGGGCTTGCAGGTCGGCTTGTACAAGAATCTGGATGAGATTGCGGAAGGGTGGCAGCGCCAGGCGCGTTTCGAGCCGGGCCGTGATGAGGTCAAGATGCAGCGACGATATGACGGTTGGAAGGCTGCCGTTGAGCGGGTACTGACGAACTGATGGAGCTCAGCTTTACACAGCTTCTGCTTGGTGCAGCCGGGCTGCATGTGCTGCTGGCTCTGATTTTGGCGGTGCGTGCACTGGACACCCGCGCTGGAGGCTGGTCGCTGGTCCTGGGGCTGTTGTTCGCTGGGCATGCGGGCGCCTTGTCGCTGGTTGTGCATGGCTACCCGCGTGCGGCTTTGCTGTTGTGGGTGATCCATGCGCTGATTCCTCTGGGCATGGTGCCTTTGGCCATTGCGGTGGCGAACACAGGCCTGCTTCGCCGCGCTCTGCTGTGGTGCAATGCATTGGTCGGTGTGGCAGTTGTGGCGTGGGCGGGTTGGCTGGTTCGCGATATCCAGGTTGTTGCCACGAACTGGGGCGCACGGCCGCTGCTGGCGCCCGGGGCCGAGATCATCTGGGCCTGGGCTGCGCTGATCTGGGGCGTAGCCTTGATCGACAGCCTGTTTCAGCTCACCAGTGCTGGGCGTGAGCCCGTGCGTGTACGCCTGCTCGGCTTGCTGATCGTGCTGGTTCTGGCCGCCTTCGGCTGGACTCTTGATACGCTGGTGATCAGTGCGCAGGCTCAAGCTCTGCAGGCTGGATTGGGGCCGTGGGGTGGTGGGTTCTATCTGGCCGTGCACATCGCATTGTGTGTGTTGTTGTGGATCAGCAAAGGGCCGCGGCGGATCAGCGGTACGGTGCCACCATCGGTGGTGCAAGGCAGCGTTCAGCCGGTCCTCATCGCCGACAGTGACGGGCGCGTGCAGGCGGCCAATGCCGCTGCCGTGCGGGTGCTGGAGCGGCGCCGCCATCAGGTGCTGGGTAATCACCTGCGATCCGTGATCGGCCTGGATATCGAGCATCTGGATGCCATCACACGTTTACACGGCGCTGGTTATGTGGAGCGCGTGCGCTTGCCGGCACAGCCGGGTAAACCGATGCGTGAGCTGGCCCTGCAGCCGATGATGTTGCGTGCGCGCAATGGCGAGGTGCTGGCCTTGATTTGCACCTTGCATCCGGGCAGCGAAGACCCGGCGCTGGCCGCAACCAGTTTGCAGGATCCGGTCACAGGCCTGGCCGGTGCGGCGCTGGGCGAGGCACTGTTGGCGCAGGAGCTACGCCGCCATGCGGGTGGTAGCGGCCCGCTGGTTGGCGCCGTGTTTGCCCGGCTTGATGATTCCGGCGGCATTGCTGCACAGCATGGGCAAGAGGTTCACGACCGCTTGCACAATGCGGTGCGCGAGCGCCTTGATGCGGTGTGTGACTGGCCATTGGATCTGGCCCGCACCAGCGGTGGCGGCTATGTCATGTTGCTCACGCAGGTGGGCGGTCGCGATGAGGTGCTGGCGATTGCGGAGCGCACCTGTGAGCAGCTCAACCAGCCTTACACCATTGATGGCCACAGCTTGACGCCGCCGGCAGCGGTGGCGGTGATTCCGGACTTGCGGGTGTACCACGACATCCTGGATGTATTGGCCGACGCGCAGCATGGGCTGGAACAGGCACGGCACATCGAAAGCGGGCCATTTGTTGCCGGTGAGCGTGCTGAAGAGCGCACAGGCTTGGCTCTGGCCATGGAATCCGCCATCGCCAATGACGGTCTGGATGTGCTGCTGGAGCCGGTGCTGGATTTGCGCAGTGAGCGCCCGGTTGGCGCGCGCGTTGCCTTGCGCTGGGAGCCGCAGAGTATTCCGCCTCTGAGTGATGAGGCGGTTCGGCGTATGGCACGGCGTGTTCATCTTGAGGGTGCGCTCAACCGCTGGCGGCTTAAGCAGTTGGCCCAGTTGCGTGTGCCCAAAGCCTGGGCTGTGTGGTTGCCGGTTTCGGTTGAGGAGTTGCAGGCGCCCGGCTTTACACAGGTGTTTGTCGATCTGGCGGCCCGCTTGCCGTTCAAAGTGCTCATCGAGGTGCCCGATGCGGTATGGCGACTGCCGGCGTGCCGGCGGATCGCCGGCGAGTTAATCGAGGCAGGTTTGGGCTTGCATGCAGCGGAATTTTCGTGCGGCAACCGTATGCTGACGCACGCGGCTGATTTGCATCCGCGGACTTTGGCGCTGGAAGCGCGCTTGGTCCAAAACCATGCGCCGGCGGTGGACGCGGCAACACGAGGGCTGGTCGAGACAGCAGCGGCGCTGGAGGCGACATTGTTGGCCACCGGTGTGCGTAAGAAAGCCGATGCCCAGCGCTTGCGGACTATGGGTGTCGCGCTGGCCTGCGGCGAATATTTCGGCGCGGCCATGTCGCCCCAGCAATTCGCCGGTTGGCTGGCGGACGACGCGGCGTTGCGAGAAAAATTCGCGGGTACGTCGATTGCGGTGAGTGCTCGTAAGGCGGTCGGCGAGCGGCGCACCCCCAGCCTGGCGTAAAGCTTGATGGGTGTGGTTCGGTGGTCTAAAGTGCGGCTTTAATGTGACGTCATGACGTCAATATGAGCAAGAAAAAAACAGACAAGAAAAAGAAAAACACGTCGCTGCGCCTGGACGAAACAACTTTGAAAGCGCTCAAGATGCGCGCGCTGGAGACAGACTCCAGTGTCCAGGCCATCATTGAGCAGTTGGTTGATGATTACCTGGCCAACCGCATAAAACTGAAGAAGAAACGATGAGTCTTCCCCGTGCTGCGCACTTCCGCCTGCCGGAGGATTGCCATCAGAATGACCTGCAAAGCGCTCTGGCAACCGCCGGCCAGCTGGAATGGGCCCGAGCCCGCAAGGACACAACCGAGGTTCTCGACAACTTCCCGGCGGACATCTGGGCCAGCGGGGCGGTGCTTTGTCGTAAGCCGGATGGCAGCTTGCAGTGGTGGCAGGAGGCCCGCTTAGTGATGTCATCCCGCGCACCAGCAGGCAGCCGCTTCTGGTGGGATTTGCCCGCCTCGGCGCTGCGTGACCAGCTTGCCGCCAGCATTGGCCTGTGGTCGCTGATGCCGGTTGCGAGTCTGAGCATCACGCGCAAAGCGCTCACACTGCGTAATGCCGATGCAAAAATTGTGGTGCGTGGCGAGGCTTGTACCGTCGGAGTGGCCGATACGCATGTCAGTGTGCAGGCTTTGCGCGGTTACGACGCCGAGTTCGAACAGGTTTGTCAGCTTTTGCGAGACCTTGGTGCGGCGGCCGTAGAACCATTTGATCTACGCCAGCAGCTTGCTGCCGCAGGCAACACGCCACAGGTGCTGGTGCTCAAAGGTCCGTATGGTATCGAAGCGGGCGAAGCGGCCGAGCCGGCGGTGCGCCGCATGGCTTTGAGCATGTTCCGGTTGGCGCGGCGTTTTGAAGCCGGCGTGCTGGATGACACCGATACCGAGTTTGTGCATCAGTACCGCGTCAGCTTGCGCAAGCTGCGGTCTCTGCTGTCGCTGATGAAAAGCACGTTGCCGGCTGACCTGCCGCTCCAGGCCAAGAGTGAGTTGGCCCGCATGGCCGGCGCGATGGGCACCTTGCGCGACCTGGATGTGTTTCTGCTCGATCAACAGCGCTATCGGCAGATGCTGCCACAGGCATTTCACCCCGGTTTCGATCATTTGATCACCCAGATCAGCAAGGATCGCCAGCGTGCCTTGTCGACGACGCGGCGCCAGTTGCGTTCGCCAAGTTATGCCAAGCGTTGTGCGCATCTGGTGCAGCTTCTTGAGAGCGCACCGCAGCGCCAGGAGGGCGCGGCGGTCAAGCCTGTCGGTCGTGTCGCCAGCGCGCGAATCCTCAAGCGCTACACGCGCATTCGCACGGCCAGTTTGCAGGTCCATGCGGAGACCCCGGATGAGCACATTCATCAAATTCGCATTGAATGCAAGAAGCTGCGTTACATGCTGGAATTTTTCGCCGAGTTGTACCCCAAGTCGCGTTTGAAGTCGCTCAGCCGATCTCTCAAGCGTCTGCAGGATGTGCTCGGGCGTTTCAACGATGTGTCGGTTCAGCAGGGTTTTCTTGCCCGTTACGCTGAGCGCAGCAATGACCCGCAACAAAGCGCGGCGATTCACGGTTTGATTGCCGTGTTGCATCAGGATCAGCTGCAGCTGCGTGATCAGGCTGAGCGTGAATTGCAACAGTTTGCCCAGGACGATATCGCGGCAAATTTTTCTACGATGTTTGGCCGCAACGGAGCAACGACAAAATGAAAGTGGTCGCCTGCTACAGCATGAAAGGTGGGGTTGGTAAAACCGCAACGGCGGTCAATTTGTCTTACTGGGCGGCCTCGCAAGGCCTTAGAACCCTGCTTATTGATCTGGATGCGCAAGGTGCATCGTCGTTTTACTTCCGGGTCAAACCCGGTCGCAAGAAATGGGGCAAACGTTTCTTTCAGGCCTATGAAAATGTTTTGGAGCAAATTCGTGCCAGCGATTTCGAAGGCCTGGATGTGCTGCCAGCGCATCTGAGCTTTCGCAACTTCGATGCTTTGCTGGCCAGCCTGGAAAAGCGTAAATCACGTTTGCGCCGCATTCTCAAAGGTTTGAAAGGCGAATATGACCTGATCGTTCTGGATTGCCCGCCGACCATCAGTCATTTGTCCGAGTCGGTGTTCAATGCCGCCGACATGGTTCTGGTACCGGTGATCCCCACAACGCTGTCGCAACGCACGTTTGAGCAGCTGCTCGCGTTCTTTGCCGAGAAGGGTTATGCGCGTGAGGTGGTGGTGCCGTTTTTCTCGATGGTGCAGCGGCAAAAGGCGCTGCACAAGTCGACCATGACGCATATGCGCCAGCGCCACAAAGGCTTTTTGCAGGCGGTCATTCCGTTTGCGCGTGATATCGAAAACATGGGCGAGCATCGTGCACCGGTGGCGGTTTTTGCTGCGCGTAAACCGGCCACTAAGGCGTACCTTGCGATGTTTGATGAACTCTGGCCAAGCCTGCGGCCGAAAGGGAAAAAACGCTGATGGGACAGGAAATCGAACGTCGTTTTATCGTCAATGCGTTGCCGCCGGAGATCATCGCCAATCAGCCCTGCAGTGAGATTCGGCAAGGCTATGTGGCGGCTGATCCAGGTAAGGAACTGCGTGCCCGTGACAAGAACCGCCGCTACTTTCTGACCCGCAAACGCGGCACCGGGCTGGTCCGCGAAGAGCATGAGATTGAGGTCGGGCTGGATGTGTTTGAGATGATCTGGCCTTTGACCGAGGGGCGTCGGGTTGAGAAAACCCGTTATCACGTGGAACAAGCCGGCTTGACCATGGAGATTGATATCTACCACGGGGACTTGAACGGGCGGATGTCACTGGAAGTTGAATTCCCCGACCCGCAGGCGGCAAATGCGTATCAGCCGCCCGCCTGGGCGGGTCAGGAAGTGACCGAAGACAGTCGCTACAACAATGCCCAGCTGGCCCTGAATGGCTGGCCGGAGGACGAGCCAGCGACATGAGTCAGCGACGCATTGCGGTAATTCCAGTGTTGGGAGGTGGTAAAGACCGCCGCCTGGTACTGGTGACGGCAAGGCGTCATGGTCGCTGGATCGTGCCCACCGGTAAGCCCGAAGCCAAACTGAGCGACAAACGGGTAGCCGCGCTGGAGGCCTTTGAAGAGGCCGGTGTGGTGGGGCGCCTGAAGAAACTGCGCCGCCCGTCGCGCATCATGTGCCGCAGCGCATCCGGTAAGCCGCGTCGGCTCGATCTTTACGGCCTGGATGTGCAGAAAACCCTCAACCAGTGGCCTGAAAAGAATCAACGCCAGCGTTGCGTGGTGGGCCTTGAGGAGCTGGATCAAATGCCCATGGATGAGCAGTTGAAGCGGGCCATTCGACGCTATTTCAAAACCTTGTAGTCGTCCGCGTCGGGTAGGTCGCGGGCGCGGATCAGGGCGAGCAGCTGAGCGCTGCCGGGCGTGCCCAGCGCCGTGCCGCGTGGATAGCCCAGGCGTGCCAAGGTGGCGGTCGTGAGCAGCTTGCCGTCTGGGCGGCGCGCTGGCGGTGCGCTGCATTGGTTGAGCAGAAAATCCTCCATGCCGAAGTTATGGCCGACCAGCAAAATGCGCTGCGCAGGGTTGGGTAGCGCGCGCAAAATGGGTTCGAAGTCATCGCTTTCGGCGTGATACAGACGCGCATCGAAGTGAATGTCGAGTCGTTCCGACTTGGGGCCCAGCGCGTCGACGCACAATTTTGCGGTCTCGCGTGCGCGCACCGCGGGTGAGCTGACCACCACATCAGGCAGCAGCCGGTTGCGTTTTAACCAGCCTCCGATGCGGGCGGCGCCCAGCTGCCCGCGGGGCTTCAGAGGACGGTCAAAATCATCGACAGCAACCGACCAGTCGGACTTGCCGTGGCGCAGTAACAGCAGTTCACGCATGCCCTGCGAGCCCTCAGCGGCGTCCTATCAGCGCGCTCAATGGCTGAGCGGCGTTGTGGTCATACCAGGCCTCGATCAGGCGAAAGGACAATGTGAATGGCGGTGGCATGAAGAAGGATTTGCTGCGCAGGCCTTCGGCGATCTGTTCGCGGCTGAACCAGTCGGCGGCTTCCAGTTCGTCCTGTTCGACTTGTGGTGTCTCGGCATCGCCCACGGCGTGATAACCGATCAGGACTGAGGCAGGAAAAGGCCACGGTTGCGAGGCGAAGTAGCGCATCCCGGTGACCCGAATGCGCGCTTCCTCCCACACTTCGCGGATCACCGTGTCCTCGATGCTTTCGCCCGGTTCCACGAAGCCCGCCAGTACCGACCACATGCCGGGAGGCCATCCCGGCTGACGGCCGAGCAGGCAACGGTCCTGTTCATCGCTGACCTGCACCAGCATCGAAGGATCGCTGCGCGGGTAATGCTCCAGGTCGCAGGCGTCACAACGCAAGACATGGCCGGCATGGGTGGGCCGTGTGGCTTTGCCGCAGCGCCCGCAATAGCGGTGACGCTTGGCCCAATAGATCATGGCGCGGGCGTAGGCCATGACGGCGGCATCGTCAGGCTGCAAGCGCATCGCGGCGCCGCGCAAATCCGAGAAATGCAGTTCGGGCCACTGTGCGGCTTCTGCATCCGTGACCTCCAGCGTATACACCGAGCGTTGGTTCCATAGACCCAGCCAAATCGCCTGATCGAGGCGCTCGGCAAACTGGCGCGCGGGAAGCGTTTCCAGGACGTCACCGCGCATGGGCATACGGTAGCGACAGACGGGCACTAGAACGGCGCTATCAAGCGCCTGTTCACGTGCTTGTTCATCGGTGCGCCATTCAGCTTTGCGGTCCAGGGTTGCGGCATTGAAACCGGGCGTGCGTTCGTGCGGATAGTCGGGAATATTCATGTGCAAAGAGCCTACACCGGCCACCTATGGCGTGTCCTGAGTCTGGCCAACAGGTTAGTCTGAATAGGATTTTCTGGAGAGAGAGATATGCCCCGCCATCAGGTCAAAATTAAACATCGGTTTACCTCTGACCCCGACACCGTGTTCGCATTCTTCGCCGACCATGAACAGTTCGGCCGTTTGTGGCCCGGGCGCACGCGCCGTATCGCCACAGGGCAGGATGACCCGAACGGCATCGGCTCGGTGCGCGAGATCAGGCTTGGCCCAGTGCGGTTTGAGGAAACCGTGGTGAGCTTTCAGCGGCCACACCTGATTGAGTACACCGTTACCAAGGGCAGCCCGATCAAGAATCACCATGGCCGGATCGAATTTCACCCCGACGGCGACGGCTGCCGTATCGACTACCGCATCGTATTTGATGGGCGTTTTCCGCTTATCGGAGCGCTGGTGGCACGCAACTTGCCCCGCGACTTTGTTGCGGGTCTTGCTGCCGTGGGCGCAGATCTGCGTTGATCCTGTAATGCACCGTGAGCCGCGAGGGTCAGCTCTTGCGCGTCACGCGTTAAACTCAATTCGACTCGAACGATCAAGGCGGAAAATCATGCGCAAAGCCCTGTTGGTGTTTGCTGGTCTATGGCTGAGCAGCGCTGCTCAGGCCGCTCCTCTCTACACTTTGCCGGCACCCAGTGCGGAGGTGGTTGACGAGTTCCTCAATCCGGCGCCCGGCGCACTGCGCTTTGCGACGGCCTTGAGCTATGACCTGGATTTGCGACGTGATGGCAGCTGGTCGCAGGAAGGCGATGAATCGATCTGGCAGGCGACGTTGTTTGCGGCCAACGCCAAGTCCCTGAGTTTTCTGTTTGAGCAGGTCGTGTTGCCCGCAGGCGCAAGTTTGACCCTGCACGGGGTGGACGGGCGCGAACAAGGGCCTTACTCATCCACGCAGGTGCGCGATGGGCGACTATGGACCGCTCTGCTGCCGGGCGAGCAGGTCACTCTGGTGCTGCGCACGCCGGATGCCGATGGCACCAGCCTGCGCCTCGGCAGCGCTTTCTATGGGGTGACCGAAGCCGGCGGATATCGTCTCAAGCACGGCTCCTGCAATATCGACACGGTCTGCGCTCAGGCCGGGGACTGGCAGGATCAGGTCGACAGTACGGTGCTGTTGCAGTACCAGGAAGGCAGCTCGCTGTTTTCCTGCTCCGGGTTTCTGGTCAACAACACGCGCAATGATGGGACGCCCTATATTTTGACCGCGAATCACTGCGGTATGAACGCGTCCAATGAGGACAGCGTGCAGGTCTACTGGCGTTACGAGGATGACAGTTGCGGCAACTCCGCGTTGCACAGTCATCCGTCGCCTGATCCGAGTTTCAATTTCAACGGTGTTGAGGTGCTGGCCAGCGGCGACAGCGCTGATTTCACCTTGCTGGTGGTCGGCAGTGCGTCCAGTCCGGCATCCATTCCGGCGAGCTTTCAGCCGTTTTGGAGTGGTTGGGATGCGACCACGGTCAAAGCACAGAGCGGTGTGGGGGTTCATCACCCCAGCGGTGACCAGAAATCCATCAGCTTTTTCAATGATCCACCCACAGCCCAGAATGTGACCATTGATGGTCGCAATGTATCGTCTTGGCGGATTGTGTGGGATGACGGCACGACCGAGCAGGGTTCATCAGGCTCTGGCTTGTGGAACCAGAATGGGCACGCTGTCGGCATGTTGTCGGGGGGCGGTGCATCGTGCTCCAGTCCATCCTCGGCCGATTTCTACGGACGTTTGCAGGTGGCCTGGCAGGAGTCTGGTCTGTGCAGCGGCCAGTTGAAGTGCTGGTTGGACCCGGACAACAGCGGTGTATTGGTTCATTCCGGTATGGGGCCGGGTGGAGTGGTGTCGCCAACACCAACACCCACGCCAACACCAACTCCTACTCCCACTCCCACTCCCACTCCCACGCCGACTGCTACGCCGAGCCCATCGGCCAGCCCGACACCGGCGGCGACGCCCAGCCCGGAACCTGCGGGCAGCGGCGGTGGTAGCGGTGCCGGCGGCAGTCTATTGCTGTTCGTGGCTTGGCTGTTCGCTTACCGGCGTCAAAAAAGAGTCACGCATTCAGGCTAAAATTGCCGGATCATGGATGCTCTGGCGACTTCTTCCGAACAGGACCAACTGGCACCGCTGAGCGCGGAGGACGCGCTGCGTCCGGAAAACTTCTTCAACCGTGAGCTGAGCCTGCTGGAGTTTAATCGGCGTGTGTTGGCTCAGGCGCGAGATGGGCGTGTGCCGCTGCTGGAACGCCTGAAGTATTTGTGCATTTCCTGCTCCAATCTGGACGAGTTTTTCGAGGTCCGGGTTGCCGGGCTGCAACAGAAGCTCAGTGCGGGAGCGCCCACCGGTGGGCCTGACAATATGTCGGCAGGCGACCTGCTCAGCGCCATTTCAGAGCGTGCTCATGAGCTGGTTGCAGAGCAATACCGGGTGCTCAATGAAGTTCTGATTCCGTTGCTGGCAGAGCAGGGCATCCGCTTTGTGCGGCGTCGTCAGTTCACCGCCAATCCGCGCATGGATGACTGGCTGCGCGAGTACTTCAATAACGAGTTGCTGCCGATTCTGTCGCCAATCGGGCTGGATCCGGCGCACCCGTTCCCGCGCGTTCTCAACAAGAGTCTCAACTTCATCGTTTCGCTGGAAGGCAAGGATGCTTTTGGGCGCAGCGCCACCATGGCTGTGGTGCAGGCGCCGCGCGCGCTGCCGCGTCTGATTCAGATTGCGCCCGAGGCGTGCGACGGCCGCACCAATGATTTCGTCTTTCTCAGCTCGGTGATCCATGCCTACGTGGCCGATCTGTTCCCGGGCATGCGGGTCACCGGCTGTTATCAGTTCAGGGTCACGCGTAATTCGGATTTGTTCGTTGACGAAGAAGAGGTCGACGATCTGCTGATCGCGCTGGAAGGCGAATTGATGGGCCGCCAGTTCGGCGACGCGGTTCGGCTTGAGGTCGCCCACAACTGCCCCGAAGCGATGATCAAGTACCTGCTTCGCGTGCATGGCCTGCGCGAGGAACAGCTTTATCAGGTTGATGGTCCGGTGAACCTCAACCGTCTGATGAAGCTGTCAGAGAAAGTCGACCGGCCGGATCTCTGTTTCGAGCCCTTTACGCCACGCGTGCCGGCGCATTTGACCTCCAGTTCTGACATTTTTTCGGCGATTCGCAAAACGGAAGTTCTGCTCCATCACCCTTACGAATCATTTGCGCCGGTGCTGGATTTCCTGCGTCAGGCGGCCAAAGATCCCAAGGTATTGGCGATCAAGCAGACGTTGTATCGCACCGGGGCGGATTCGGCCGTGGTCGAAGCGTTGTTGCAGGCCGCGCGTGCCGGCAAGGAAGTGACCGTGGTCATCGAATTGCGCGCGCGTTTCGACGAGGCCGAAAACATCGATTTGGCTGAACGCTTGCAGGAAGCCGGCGCGCATGTGGTGTACGGGGTGGTTGGGCACAAGACCCACGCCAAGATGATTCTGGTGGTCAGGCGGGAGGCCAATGGCCTGCGCAACTATGTGCATATGGGCACCGGCAACTACCACCCGCGCACCAGCCGTCTGTATACCGACTATGGCCTGCTCACGGCCGACCCGGCCATCGGTCGCGATATCCACCGGGTGTTTCTGCAGTTGACCAGCCTGGGCAAGCTGGCCCAGCTGGAAAAGCTGCTGCATTCGCCGTTCACCTTGCACAAGGGCATGATCGAGCGGGTTGAGCGTGAGATCGACAATGCACGGGCGGGGAAAGCGGCGCGCATCATCCTGAAAATGAATCAGCTGGTCGAGCGCGACAGTATTGCGGCGCTTTACCGCGCCTCGCAGGCTGGCGTGAAGATCGACCTGATCGTGCGCGGCATGACCTGCGTGCGTCCGGGCATGCCCGGCTTGTCAGAAAATATCCGCTTGATTTCGGTCGTCGGGCGTTTTCTTGAGCACACTCGGGTGTTTTATTTCGAAAACGCTGGTCAGCCCGAAGTGTGGTGCTCCAGTGCCGACTGGATGGAGCGCAATTTCTTCCGTCGCGTGGAGATCGGTTTCCCGCTGGATGACCGACGCATTCGCGAGCGTGTGATCCGCGAGCTCAAAATCTACATCGCGGACGAAACTCAGGCCTGGGAAGGCCAGCCCGACGGCAGCTACGTGCGCGTTCGGGCCCAGCAAGGACGGCGCAAAATTCGCGCCGCCCAGCGCCGTTTGATGCTGGCTAAGCGCTAGGCTCAGGCCGCCAGCAAAGCTTCGATATCTTTGGCCAGGGCCGCAGGCTTGTCGGTCGGCGCGTAGCGTTTGACCACCTTGCCTGATTTGTCGACCAGGAACTTGGTGAAGTTCCATTTGATGCCTTTTGAACCCAGCACGCCGGGCTGAGCCTGTTTGAGGTGCTGGTAGACCGGGTGCGCGTCGTCACCGTTGACCTTGATTTTGGCAAACATGGGGAAGGTCACGTCGTAGGTCAGAGAACAGAAATTCTTGATCTCATCCTCGTCGCCCGGTTCCTGGTGGCCGAACTGATCGCACGGAAAGCCCAGGATGACCAGGCCTTTGTCCTTGTAGTCGCGATATAACGCCTCAAGACCTTCGTACTGCGGGGTGAAGCCACATTTGCTCGCGGTGTTGACGACCAGAACCACCTGGCCTTGATAGTCGGCCAGCGGTTTATCTTGGCCATCAATGGTTTTGGCGCTGAAATCGTAGAAGCTCATGTTGAATCCTCGCGGTCGCTAGGGCCGCAAGTGTAGCGTGCTCAGCCGCCTGCGCGTGTGGCGAAGCTGTCGATGTCGTTGTCGGCCAGCTGGCGCATGGCTTTCTCGGCGGCATCGCGACTCATGTCCGGCCCCACCTGCACACGATAGACGGTGCCGCGGTCAAGCAGATCAACCTGTTTGATGGTCGATTCGAAGCCCAGTAGAGCGATGTTGGCCTTGCGCCGTTCGGCATCATCGCGGGCCCGGAAGGAGCCGGCCTGGATGACATAGCGACTGGTGTCCTCGGCCGCTGGCGGGGGCGGTTCGACTTTGTACGCATCCTCGTTGGGGCGCACCTGGGCTTTGGCCAGCCCATCGTAGAACTTGAAGCGCGACTCCTGACGTGGCGGCACCACCGGTCCGGGCGTTGGGGTGGCCACAGGGCGGCTGGGCGGGCCCTGGACCACGGCCGGCGATTCCACCGGACGGTAGACGATGAACACGATCGCAGCGATGCCCAAGCCCAGGGTCAGGCCGCACAGCGCCCACAACCAGCCGGGCAGGCCACGGCTGTTGTTGGTGTGCGTGCGGCGCGGCGCTTCCTTGCGCTGTCGTGCGTAATCGCGGGCCATTACATCTTGTCCGGTGCGTCCACGCCAAGCAGGGCCAGACCATTGCGCAAGACCTGCTGAACCGCCAGATTGAGGTACAGGCGGGCATCGCGCAGGGCAGCGTCTTCGATCAGGAAGGCCGAACTGTTGTAGTAGCGGTGATACAGCTCGGCCAGCTCACGCAGGTAATGCACGATGAGTTGCGGTGCCAGCTGCGTGGCCGCAGCCTGAACCATGTCGGGGAAGCGGGCCAGTTGCTTGAGCACTTCGCGTTCGATGTCAGCATCCAGTTGGTCGAGCTGCTCTGCCGCACGCTCGGCATCAAAGGTCCACTGCTTTTCGCTCAACTGACGGAACACGCTGGCCACGCGCGCATGTGCGTATTGCACATAGAAAACCGGGTTGTCGTTGCTCTTCTGGGTAGCCAGGGCGAGGTCGAACTCAAGCTGCTGGTCGTTGGAACGCATCACATAGAAGAAGCGTGCGGCGTCCACGCCGACTTCCTTGCGCAAGTCTTCCAGGGTTTCGTAGGTGCCGGCGCGGGTCGACATCGAAACCTTTTCGCCGTCACGCAGCAGGCTGACGAACTGCACCAGCTGCACGTCGAGCTTGTCGGATTGCCCGGTCAGTGCTTCGACGGCGGCGCTCATGCGCTTGATGTAGCCGTGATGATCCTGACCCCAGACGTCGATCAAGCGGTCGTAGCCGCGCTCCAGTTTGTCCAGGTGGTAGGCGATGTCGTTGGCAAAGTAGGTGGCACTGCCATTGGCGCGCAGCAGCACACGGTCCTTGTCATCACCGAAGCGGCTGCTGGCAAACCACAGGGCGCCGTCCTGGCGGTAGGTGTGTCCGCCTTTTTCCAGCTGCGCCAGGGCTTTGCTGACTTCGCCCTTGTCGACCACGCTGCGCTCCGAAGCCCAGGCCTGGAAATCAACCCGGAAGGCACTTAAGTCATCGGCAATGCCGCCCAGCTGCTCCTTGAGGGCATGGTCGAGCACGCGGGCGAAACCGTCTTTGCCGAGTGTCTGCTTGGCCCGCTCGATCAATGCATCAAGGCGCGCATCGCCGGTCTCTGCATCATCGGTGGGCAGATCGTCGAACAAGGTGGCATCAGCATTGTTCAGCCCATCCGCGTCCAGACGCTGGGCCGACTCGCGCACGTAGTCGCCTTGGTAGGCGCGGCCGGGAAAGATTACGGCCACGCCCTGCTGCTCGATGTGGCGCAGCCACACCGACAGGGCCAGGATGTCCATCTGACGCCCAGCATCGTTGACGTAGTACTCGCTGTCGACCTGATGGCCTGCTGCGCGCAGCAGGCGGGCCAGACAATCGCCGTAGGCCGCGCCGCGACCATGCCCCACGTGCAGAGGGCCGGTGGGATTGGCGGATACGAATTCGAGCAGGACTCGGTTGCCGCTGCCGGGTTCGGCCTGGCCCCAGCGCTCACCCGCGCTGACGATCTCGCGCAGCATGGCGTGATAGCGGTCGCTGGCCAGGAAGATATTGATGAAGCCGGGGCCGGCCACCTCGGCCTTGGCCACAGCGGGATGCGCCGGCAGCGCCTCGATCAGGGCCTGGGCCAGTTCGCGAGGGGGCTTGCCAGCCTGCTTGGCGCAGACCATGGCGATATTGGAAGCCAGATCGCCGTGCGCCTTGTCACGGGTGGATTCGATCTTCGCCGCGTTGGGTACGGCAATGCCGAGACTGTCGGCAGCCTGATTGAGCAGGGCTTGAAGAGTGTCCTTCATACGGTATGCGGCAGCGCAAAACCAGCCATTTTAGCGTCCTTGCCGGCGCAGGAGGAAGCGTCTTGCAATCAAGCCTGCGCCAATTACCACCATGACCAGTAGCAGGAACCCGTTGCGCAGGTTGTTTGGCTGTGTGGTTTGAGCGGTCGCGCTGTCTTCATCAACCACCTCGATCCGCTCGGGCGCCTGAATGGGCAGGTTTTCGGTGCTGCGGCAGGACAAACTCGGGCCGAATCCGCCGCGCTTGTGCAGCAACATGCGCAAAGGGCCGGAGTGGGCAATATCGGGAATGCGCAGTTCATAGCGGGCATGGCCCAGCTCCAACGCATCGGTGTCGTGCGGGCCAACCCGCCACTGCGGATCGGTGACGGCGCTGAAGCGCAGCAGCGGTGACTGGCTGCCGGCGCTCACGCGTCCGCGTGGCTTCCATGCGTCCCACTCGCCCTGGCGTGATTGCAGAGTCCAGTCGGCGCTGGCAATGTCGCGCTCGGTCTTCAGGCGGGCAGCAAAAATCGGCAGCCGGCGGGGATTGAGGTAGTGGTCCTGGGCATTGCGTGGCGGTTCAAACCAGTGAATCGCCCGGGCCTGACGTTGTTGTTCCTCCACCGCGATCACTGTGGGCGGTGGCTGGTTGCCTGCAGGTGCGCTTTGTGGACGGACGCGAACAAAGCTCAGCGGGCGCGGTTCGAACGACAGCGTTTCACCGTTCTGCTGAAATTCGAGTGCGGCACTCCATTGCTGCAGATTGGGCGAGATACGCAGTTCAGCGATTGGCGGCAAGCCCATCAGGGTGCCCGTGGCGCCCTCAAGCTGACGCAGATCCAGGACCCATTCCACAACGCTTTGCGTGCTGCCCGCACCGGCCGGATGCGAGTAACTGAGCGCGTTATCGGCGTCGAGCTGCGGGCGCGCCAGGTCAGGTAGTCCCATGACAGGCACTGCAGCCTGGGCGCGACGCTGCTCGCGTTCTGCGCAGACGGCATAGGCCAGATTCTGGCCGGCACCGTCGACAATCTGCAGGCCGGCGAAGTCGGCGGTGGCGCCGGCCTGATAAAGCAGGTCCGGCACTTCGAAGCGTAGAGCACTGTGCGTGCTGTGCACCTCAAGCTGGTTAGCCCACAGGCACGGGCTGACAATGCCCAGGGTGAGCAGGATCAGTCGAGGCTTTGTGGGTCGACGTCGATGGACCATCGCAGTTGCCGCGCGGAAGGGCGCGTTTCCAGTTGCTGACGAATATGCCCCAATTGTGCCTGTAAAACGCTGCGCTTGTGGCTGCGCAGCAGCAACTGACAGCGATAACGCCCGCCACGCCGCTCCATCGGCGCGGGAGCCGGGCCGAGCACGTCGATGTCGTCGCTGCCGAACAGTGGCTCGGCAATCTCCTCAAGCACGTTCATGGCCGTTTGTGCCGTACTCGCTTCGGCGCGAATCAGGGCCAGGCGTGCATACGGCGGCCAGGCCAGCTGCTCGCGTTCGGCCAGCAGCGCTTCGGCGATGCGTGCATAACGGCCCGGCGCCAGCAGGCCGAGCAACGGATGCTCCGGGTTGTGGGTCTGCACCACCACTTCGCCGGGGATGTCGCGCCGCCCGGCGCGCCCGGCCACCTGGGTGATCTGCTGGGCGAGCTGCTCGGTGGCACGAAAATCCTGGCCGTACAGCCCTTGGTCGGCGTCGATGATGCCCACCAGCGACAGATCCGGGAAGTCATGTCCCTTGGCCAGCATCTGGGTGCCAATGATGAGCTGCGCCTGACCGCTGCGGATGCGCTCCAGTGCCGCTTCCAGTTCGCCTCGACGACTGACCTGGTCGCGGTCCAGGCGAATACGCTCGACATCGGGCCACAGCTGCGCCGCGCGCGCATCGATGCGTTCGGTGCCCTGGCCCAGCTGGTGCAGCTCTTCACTGCCGCAGTCCGGGCAGGTCGGTGGGATTGGCCGTTGGTGGCCGCAATGGTGGCAGCGCAGGCTGCGGCTGCGCTGATGGCTGATCAGGCGTGCATCGCAGCGCTCGCACAGGGCGGTCCAGCCACAGTCATGACACAGCATGATCGGGGAATAGCCCCGCCGGTTGATGAACAGCAGAACCTGATGACCCGCCTCCAGATGCTGGCCGACGCGTGCGATCAGGGCGTTGGACAGGCCGTCCGGACAGCGCTGACCGCGCAGGTCGATCATGCTGATGCGCGGTGGCTTGGCCTGGCCGTAACGGTGATCCAGGGTGAGATGCTGATAGCGCCCCTGGGCGGCGTTGAAATGGCTTTCCAGCGAGGGTGTGGCCGATCCCAGGATCACCGGAATGGCGAATTGCTGAGCGCGGCGCACGGCCAGATCGCGGGCGTGGTAGCGGATCCCGTCCTGCTGCTTGTATGAACTGTCATGTTCCTCGTCGACCACGATCAGCCCCGGCCGGGCCAGTGGCACGAACACGGCCGAGCGGGTGCCGAGCACGATGTCGGCCTCACCGGTGCGGGCCGCCAGCCAGGCGTTGTGACGTTCGCCGTCGGCCAGCCCGGAGTGCAGCGCGACGGTGCGTGCCCCGGTGTGGCGGCGCACGCGCTCGACCATCTGCGGCGTCAGGCCGATTTCGGGGACTAAGATCAGGCTCTGGCGGCCGAGCCGGGTTTGTTCGCGGGCCAGGGCAAGATAAACCTCGGTTTTGCCGCTGCCGGTGACCCCGTCGAGCAGATGACAGCTGAAGCCGGAGGCTGAGCGAATCTGCTCAACAGCGCTGGCCTGCGCATCGTTCAGGGTTGGCGTTTCGACCTCGTGGCTGTCCAGTGTCAGGTGGTTCAGCGCTTCGATCAGGCCTTTGTCAGCGAGGGCCTTGAGTATCGCGCTGGGGGTGCCCTGGGCGCCGATCTGGGCCGCTGCCAATGCGCTTTCGCTGGCCTGCAATGCGGCCAGAGCGGCGGCCTGGCGGGGCGCGCGGGCCAGGGTTTGCGGCTCGGTTGTGCGGCCTTGCGCGGTCAGTTGCCAGCGGGTGTTGAGCACCGGGCTGGCGGCCTTGCCATTGCGCAGCAGTTTGGGCAGCGCGGTGGCCACGCACTGGCCCAGCGGCGCTTGATAGTAGCGCGCCGCAAAGTTCAGCAAATCCAGCTCGGGCTGGCCCAGCAGCGGTTCCTGATCAAGCACTTCGAGCACCGCCTTGAGCCGATTGCCTGGCACTTCAGAGGCGTGGCCCAGTGCGGTGACCACGCCAACCAGCCGTCGCGGCCCGAAAGGCACGCGCACGCGGGCCCCCAGCGTGACCGGGAAGGGGCACAGATAGTCGTAGGTTTCGCCACGTGGAACGGGCAAGGCAACCTGGCAAATGGGTGTCAACGGATCGCGCCTGAGTGCGTTGGATCAGCGTTATAGTGTGTCACGTGCGAAGGAGCGTTTATGCGTTTACTCGGTATGTCATCCCAACCCAGTGGTGGTCAGGCCGGGAGGACAATGGCATGGCCACCTCGGTAGAACTTGGTTTGTCGACAAAAAAAGCGGACAGCGCCGCGGCACGACGCAATGCGATGGATCATTTCCTGGCCTCGATCGAGAGCCAGGCGTACCGGCTGGCGCTGAGCCAGCTGCGTGATCGCGACGCCGCTCTGGATGCGGTGCAGGATGCCATGATCCGGCTGGTGCAGAAATATCAGCACAAGCCGCAGGAGCAATGGGCGCCGCTGTTCTTTCGCATACTCATGAACCGGGTTCGGGATGACCAGCGGGCTGCGCGGCGCTTTGTGGATGATGCCGATTATGCCCTCGAGCGTTCGGCCGCCGATGATCCGGAGCGCCAGCTGGCCCAGCGCGACGCCATCGCGGCGCTGGAGGCGGCATTGTCCGAGCTGCCACAGCGCCAGCGCGAGGCGGTTCTTTTGCGGGTCTGGGAGGGCTTCAACGTGGCTCAGACTGCAGGCATCATGGGGTGTGGTGAGGGCAGCGTAAAAACTCATTTGTCGCGCGCCATGAACACCTTGCGCGACAAGGTGGAGGTATTTTGGGCATGAGCCAATCAGAGTTTGATCAGGACAGGCTGGCGCAATCCATTCGTGAGGCGCTGGACGAGCAGGTTGCAGAGCCGGATGAGCTGACCCGGGCGCGTTTGCGTGCGGCGCGCTATCGGGCGCTGGATCACATGCAGGCCCAGGCCGCGCCCTGGTGGTCGCTGTTGTGGTCGCGCTGGAGCGCGGCCGCGGCAGGGGCGACCTGCGCGGTGCTGCTGGCCTGGCAGATGCAGGTTGGCACGCCCGCTGGAGAGGGTGTGCATCAGGCTGAGGATGCGGCCTTGATCGCCGACCTTGATCTGGTGATGTGGCTTGAGGATGGCGGTGTTTAGGGCCTTGCTGATGGTCACCACGCTGTTGTTCAGCGGGGTGCTGAGTGCACAGCCGCAGTGGCAGGAGCTGAGTCCGGCGCAACGCCAGGAACTTCAGCGTTATGCCGAGCGCTGGGATCAGATGCCGGCCGACAAGCGCGAGCGCATCCTGCGCAACCATGCGCGTTGGCAGAACATGTCACCCGAGGAAAAGCAGCGCGCGCGTGCCAAGTGGGACAAGTTTCGCGCTTTGCCCGAGGCTCAGCGGGAGGCGCTACGCGATTGCTATCGGCGCAAGCGCAAAGGTGAAGAGGTGGAGTGCCCGCGCCCCTAGGGCCGGGCACTCCAGCCACGTCTTATACCAGGCTGTCGCTGGCTGTCTCACCCTTGGGATTAGGGCCGAAGCGGTTATCGCCCGGGGTGCTGTCCAGCGCCAGCAGCACGATCAGAATGATGAACCCGATCACTGGGATCAGGCCGATGAGCAACCACCAGCCGCTGCGGTCGGTGTCGTGCAAACGCCGGATGCCCACGCCCACTGAGGGCAGGAACACGCCGAGCACGTAGATCAGACCAAGTATGCCGCCTGTGCCAATGCCGGACTCTACTGCGCTGATAACGATGCTGATGATGAAGTTGAAGAGTGCGAAGAACCAATACTCTTTACGTCGCGCCCGCCCCTCGAACACGGCGTATTTCTGCAGAACCTGCAAGTACCAATCCATGATGACCCCTTTGTTGTTGTGATCGCAGTGCACATCGTGCGCACTCGCGGGGTCAGACTACGCCGCCAGGTAGTCGAAGGCAAAACAAAAAAGGCAGCCGAAGCTGCCCTTTTCGAGGAGTGCTGTCGCACTTAGCTGACCGATTTAACCCCGGCGATGAAGGCGGCACAGGACTTCTGCGCGTCGCCGTAGACCATGCGGGTGTTTTCACCGAAGAACAGCTCGTTCTGGATACCGGAGAAGCCGGTGCCCTGGCCGCGCTTGAGGACGTAAACGTTCTCGGCGTGGTCGGCGTTCAGGATTGGCATGCCGTAGATCGGGCTGGACTTGTTGGTCCGTGCCGCGGGATTGACCACGTCATTGGCCCCGATCACGATCGCCGCACTGGCGGTACCGAACTCTTCGTTGATGTCTTCCAGGTCAAAGATGATGTCGTAGGGGACACCGGCTTCAGCCAGCAGCACGTTCATGTGACCCGGCATACGGCCGGCCACCGGGTGGATGGCGAAGGCCACTTCCACACCGCGCTTCTGCAGCATCTGTACGAATTCCCACAGCTTATGCTGAGCCTGGGCCACGGCCATGCCGTAACCGGGCACGATGATCACCTTCTCACCGTAGGCCATGGAAATCGCCGCATCTTCTGCGCTGATTTCCTTCATCTCGCCCTGCGGGCCATCGCCATCGGCAGCATCGCCGGTGCCCATGCCTGAGAACATCACATTGCTGATCGAGCGGTTCATGGCGCGGGCCATGAGCAGGGTCAGCAAGGTGCCTGCCGCACCCACCACCATACCGGCGATGATCATGGCCGGGTTCTGCAGCACGTAGCCTTCGAACGACACGGCCAGACCGGTCAGGGCGTTGTACAGCGAGATGATCACCGGCATGTCGGCGCCGCCAATCGGCAGCGTCATCATGATGCCGAAGGCCAGGGCGCTGGCGAAGAAGATGAACAGCATGATGCCGGACGGATGGTCAGCGCTCATCACCATGATGCCGCTGATGATTGCGATGGCCAGCATCACGAAGTTGGTGCGATGGCCGCCCGGAATCCGCGGTGCTTTGTCCATGCGGCCGTCAAGCTTGGCCCAGGCGATTACCGAGCCGGTCATCGACACCGAACCGATCAGGCCGCCGATCACGGCCAGCGCGATGGCGATACCGTCATGGTGCACGCCGCTGCCCTTGGACAGCTTGATCAGCTCGATCGCGGCGATGGTTGCGGCGGCGCCGCCACCCATGCCGTTGTAGATCGCGACCATCTGCGGCATGTCGGTCATGGCAACCGATTTGCCCCAGCGCCAGGCCCAGATCGTACCGATGGCCACGGCCACGGCGATCAGCAGGATGCGGCCGATGCCGGCGTGCAGGATCTGCGGGTAGAGGAAGGTGACGACCGTGGCCACAACCATGCCCACGCCAGCCCAGACGATGCCCGAACGGGCGGTCTTGGGCGAGGACATACGCTTAAGGCCAAAGATGAACAGGAAGGCCGCCGCGAGGTAACTGAATTGAATCAATGTCGTCATGGCTTAGTCCTTGCTGCTCTTGAACATTTCGAGCATGCGCTCGGTCACCACATAACCGCCGGAGGCGTTGACTGCCGCCATCACGGTGCCAAGAAAGCCGATGGTGATTTCCAGCCAGCCTTCGGCCGTGCCCAGCGCAACCATGGCGCCGACCAGCACGATACCGTGGACGAAGTTGGAGCCGGACATCAGCGGCGTGTGCAGAATCGCCGGCACACGGCCGATGATTTCATAGCCGGTGAAGGCGGCGAGCATGAAGATGTAAAGCGCTACAAATCCTGTGAGCATGCTTATTCTCCTTCGACAGCCTGACGGCTGGCTTCGTGCTTGATTTCACCCTCGTGCGTGAGCACCGAACCGGCGACGATGTCGTCTTCCCAGTTCAGGTTCAGCTCACCCTCTTCGGTGACGATGAGGCCGAGGAAGTTGATCAGGTTCTTGGCGTACAGCTCACTGGCATGCTCGGCCAGACGGCTGGGGATGTTCAGCGGCGCTTCGATCAGCACGCTGCCCACTTCCACCGATTCGCCCGGCTTGGTTGCGGTGGTGTTACCGCCGCCTTCCGCCGCGAGGTCGATGATCACCGCACCCGACTTCATGCCGGCGATCTGCTCGTCGTCAATCAGCTTGGGTGACGGGCGACCCGGGATGGCGGCCGTGGTGATGACCACGTCGGAAGCCTGGATGTGCTTGGTGATGACCTCGCGCACCTGGGCTTTCTCATCGTCGGTCAGCTCACGTGCGTAACCGCCTTCACCTTCCGCTTTGACGCCGGTATCAACGAACTTTGCGCCGAGTGACTCGACCTGTTCCTTGACCGCCGAGCGGACGTCGTAGCCTTCCACCATGGCGCCCAGACGGCGTGCCGTGGCAATGGCCTGAAGGCCGGCCACACCGGCACCCATGACCAGCACCTTGGCGGGGCGGATGGAGCCGACCGCGAAGGTCATCATCGGCAGGATGCGGGCCAGGTGCGTGGCGCCGAGCAGGGCGCCGTGATAACCAGCCAGCGCGGCCTGCGAGGACAGCGCGTCCATGGCCTGGGCGCGGGTTGTGCGCGGGACCAGTTCCATGGCGAAGCAGGTGATCTTGTTGTCACGCAATGCCTTGACCACATCCGGGTTGCGGTTGGCGTAGACAAAGCTGAACAGCACGGTGCCGGGTTTGAGATCTTCGACTTCCTTGATCGACGGCGGGCCCACGCGCAGCACGATATCCGCACCGCTCAGCGTTTTCGCCGGGCCGCTGGTCAGACTGACGTCTTCACCCCAGGCCTCATCAGGAATTCGCGTGGCTACGCCGGCGCCTTTCTGCACCTTGATATCCACGCCCAGTTTTTTCAGCTTCGGCACCACCGCGGGTACCATCGCCACGCGCTTTTCGCCGCTCGCGTTTTCCTTGGGTATCGCGATTTTTATCGGCATCGGGTTACTCCCTGTTGGTATTTCCGACAGGCCGCAAAAGCCCCTTCACCGTTGCCAGCGAGAGACAGTTGTGGCTTGATTTATGCGTGACCCGGCCGTGCCTCGGGTCATATTTCTTCTGGCTGCTGGATGTCAGGCCGGATGCCTCCGCTCGCACAGCTCTAGCCATGACAGAACAGCCCATAATCTACCTGATCGACGCCAGCGTCTACATCTTTCGTGCCTGGCATTCGATACCGGATCACATGAAAACGGCTCAGGGCGAACCCTGCAATGCCGTTTACGGATTCGCCGGCTTTATCGCAGATATGCTCAAGCGCAGCAACCCTGATCCGCTGCTTGTGGCCTTTGATGAAAGTCTAAGTTCTTCATTTCGCAATGAAATTTTTCCGGACTACAAAGCCAACCGGCCACCGGCGCCGATCGAGCTGAAACGACAGTTCCAGTGGTGCCAGCAACTCTGCGAGGCGCTCGGGCTGCACTGGCAGGCTGACAGCAGCTGGGAGGCCGACGATCTGATCGGAACCTGGTCAGCCATGGCCAAATCGCGCGGTCGGGCGGTGAGTATCGTGACCCGTGACAAGGATCTGGCGCAGCTGATTACGCCGCAGGATCAGCTGTGGGATTTCGCCGCCGACAAGCGTCTGGACAGCGATGGCATCAAGGCCCAGTTCGGCGTCTGGCCGGAGCAGATCGCCGACTATCTGGCCCTGACCGGCGATGCGGTCGATAACATTCCCGGCGTTGCCGGGGTCGGGCCCAAGGCAGCGAGTGCCCTGCTGCAAGCCTTTGACACTCTGGAACAGGTGTATGAGCGCCTGGATGAGGTGCCGGATCTTGCCGTGCGCGGAGCCAAATCGCTCAAGCTGAAGCTGGAGGCGGGGCGCGAACAGGCCTTTTTGTCGCGCCGCCTGACCGGCATTCCGCGCGACCTGCCGCTGCCGGAGCCGGTCTGGCAACGACGTCCGGTTGACCACGCGGCGCTGCAGCGTCTGTGTGATGAACTGGCTTTCGGCAGTGGCATCCGCCAGCGTTTGTTGGCGTTCTGAATCCTGTCAGAATGCGCCTTGGTCCGGAGTCGGAGCACAGGTGAAAGTTCACCGCCCCTATACCATTAACGAGAAGATCGCCCATGCCGTGTCGCACGGTGTTGCGGCGGTTGCGAGTATCGTCGGGCTGGCCGTGCTGGTGGCCTATGCCAGTCTGTATGGCAGCATGCTGCATGTCGTGGCGGTGAGCATTTTCGGCGGCAGCCTGATCCTGCTCTACACCGCATCGACGCTGTATCACAGCATCCCCATTCCGGCAGCCGAGCCGGTGCTGCACACCCTGGATCACGCGGCGATCTATGTGCTGATTGCCGGAACCTATACCCCGTTCGCGCTGGTGTGTCTGGAGGGCGCGGTGCGCTGGTGGTTATTTGGCCTGGTCTGGTCGATGGCGCTGGCCGGGGTGATTTTCAAACTGTTTTTCACCGGGCGTTTCGACAAGTTGTCGGTCGGCCTGTATCTGGCCATGGGCTGGCTGGTGGTGGCTTTCGCCAAGCCGGTGCTTGAGGCCGTACCGCTGGCCGGTCTGGCCTGGCTGGCAGCCGGCGGTGTGTCCTACACCGTGGGCGCGGCGTTCTATCTGTGGCGCAGCCTGCCGTACAACCACACCATCTGGCATGTGTTCGTCGTGCTGGGCAGTGTGCTGCAGTACCTTGCGGTACTGTGGTACGTGGTTCCCGGCCCCCCTGCTGCATAGGAATTCAACGTGGCGCACTACCACTGGATCGATTTGACGTTGCACCCGGACTCACCCCGGCAGGGGGTCGAGAGGGTCTGCTTTGGCTATGACCTGTCGCCCGACAATTGGCGTCTGGCCTATGAGGTTTTCGGCCAAGTGGATCAGCTTGAACTGCCCGCAGAGCACGGCCCGCGGCCGGGGCATGAGCTGTGGAAGAGTACCTGCTTCGAGCTGTTCATCGCCCGCAGCAGCCATGGTTATCGTGAGTTGAACATGGCGCCCAGCGGAGCCTGGGGCGGTTTCGACTTTGATGGGTATCGCAGTGCGGCGCGTCCGCTGCAGGCCTCTCCGCTTGCCAGTCTGGAATCCAGTCGCAGCGCCAACGCCTACCGCGCGGACATTGTGCTCAGTGATGATGCCGTTCCTGATATGGCGGCGCACCTGGGGCCTGCGGTAGTGCTCAAGGATATGCAGGGCCAGCTGAGTTACTGGGCGTTGCTGCATGCGCCGGGCAAACCCGATTTTCATCATCCGGATCTGATGCGTATACCGGTGCGGCGCTGATGAAGTTCGGTATTGACCGTCTGCTCAACGAAGCCGATCTGCGTAAACCGCTGGCTGGGCGTCGCGTTGCCCTGCTGGCCCATCCGGCGTCGCTGACCGCGGACTGGCGGCACAGCCTGGACGCACTGGCCGCATTGCCGGATGTGAAGTTGACCGCCGCATTCGGGCCGCAGCATGGTTTGCGCGGCGACAAGCAGGACAACATGGTCGAATCCGACGACTACACCGATCCCAAACTTGGGATTCCGGTGTTCAGTCTGTACGGCGAGGTGCGTCGTCCCACCCCAGCCATGCTCGACAGCTTTGATGTGCTGCTGGTTGATCTGCAGGATCTGGGTTGCCGGATTTACACCTTCATCACCACCTTGCGCTATGTGCTGGAGGCTGCGGCCGAACAGGGCAAAAGCGTGTGGGTGCTGGATCGGCCCAATCCGGCTGGGCGGCCGGTCGAAGGCAATCTGCTGCAACCGGGCTGGGAAAGTTTTGTCGGTGCCGGGCCTTTGCCCATGCGCCACGGTTTGAGCATGGCCGAGATGGCGCAGTGGTTCATCCGCGAGTTCAAGCTGGATGTCGAGTTTCAAGCCGTCACCATGCAGGGCTGGCAGCCGGAGGCAGCCCCCGGATATGGCTGGCCATTGGGGCACAGGGAGTGGATCAACCCCAGCCCCAATGCACCCAATCTGTCGATGGCGCGGGCCTACGCCGGCACGGTGATGCTGGAAGGCACGACCCTGTCTGAGGGGCGCGGCACGACCCGCCCGCTGGAGCTGTTCGGGGCGCCCGATCTGGATGCCGAGACAGTGATCGAGACCATGCACGCGCTTGCACCGCAGTGGCTGGAGGGATGCCGGCTGCGTCCGTGCTGGTTCGAGCCGACCTTCCACAAGCATGTCGGCCAGCTGTGTGCCGGCGTGCAGATCCATGTCGAGGCGTGCAGCTATGTGCACACACAATTTCAGCCCTGGCGCTTGATGGCCGTAGCCTTCAAGGCCATCCGTCAGCTGCAACCCGACTATCCCTTGTGGCGTGACTTTCCCTACGAGTACGAAAACGACCGCCTGGCCATTGATCTGATCAATGGTGGAGCGCTGCTGCGCGAATGGGTCGACGATGCGCAGGCTGCACCACAGGACCTTGACCGCGCGGTGCAGCCGGACGAGCAGGCCTGGCGCGAGCAGACCCGCAAGCTGCTGCTGTATTGAGGTGACCAGGGCCGTGCCATGCACGGCCCTCACGTGGCGCTACTGGGTCACGCCAACCGTGGCGCTTTGCAGGTCCAGAACATCCAGCTGTACCTGCTCACCTGTCGCGGTTGAGGCATAGCTTTGCGCGCTTTGTACCGAGTAGCCCTCGGCGGAACCCTCGGATGAGGTTGAATCGCTGCAGGCGCTGAGCAGGCTCAGCGCGCTGACGGCGGCCAGCAAGTGGAAGTGTCGTGACATGGTCGTGGCCTCAGTTGAAGTCGAGTACCAGGATGCAGCGCACCAGACTGTTGGGTGCGAGCGTCATGGCGGGGTTCAGGACGAAATTGGCGCGCCCTTCGCTGTCCAGGCTGGTGGTCTCGGCCAGGATGAGCTCGCCAACATCAACCTGATCGTTGCCGTTGCCATCCAGGATCAGCTGCAGTCGTGCAATGTTGCCGAAAGCCAGAGCGCCGCTGGCCAGCTGGATGCTCTGGCGGTCAAACGAGAGCGTTTCATCGTGCGCGTTCTGCACCTGGAAACGGGCCAGCGCGATGGTCTGGCTGCCAGGACTGACCTGCTGATCAACCAGCGGGCCGCTGCTGTTGTCCACGGTGCTTGGGGCCGGGCCAGGTGTCGGGGTCGCCTGGGCGGTCGGCGCCGGGCTGGTTGATGGACTGGGCGAGGGTGTGAACTGTGGGCTTGGTGTAGGTGTGACCACCACGGGCGTCGGCGTTGGCGTGGCGCTGGGCCGCGGGGTTGCGGTCGCCACCGGACTTGGCGTGGTGCTGGGCGTGGCCGAGGCTGTGGGGGCTGGCGTGGCCGCAGGTGTGGGTGTGGCGACCGGGGTTGCCGAGGGGCTTGCGCTGGGGGTTGCAGTGGGGCTTGGCAGCGGCGTTGGTGACGGTGTTGGCAGCGGGGTCGCAGTGGGCGTGGGTATCGGCGTGCTGCTCGGTGTCGGGCTGGGTGTGCTCACCGGCGTGGGTGAAGGTGTTGGGGCAGGCGTGCTCAGCAGAACATCGACCACGACCGGATCATGGTCAGACGCGCGATAGGCATCGGCTGCGTAAAAATCAACGATCTGCCCGGCCGACTTGTACTCGGTGTTGTAGTCGAGCACGCGCGGTTCGTCGGTGTTGATATGCCATTCCCCGGCCCACATCACCTTGGGCTCGAAGCTGGTGCTGGCCAGGGCGTGATCGAGATAACCGGCCTGTCCGTAGAAGATGTAGGAGTAGGCGGCATCCCCGTGGTCACGCAGCAGCAGGTTGATGTAGCCATTGGAGGTGATCGCGGTGATCGGGTCTTCCTTGGCGTAAGCGTTGAGGTCGCCGATGATCAGGCGGTCGCTGTTGCCACTGCCGGTCGGATCGGTGGCCAGCCAGTTGACCAGGGCGGCAGCCGCGTCGGTGCGGGTCTGGTTGCAGTTGCCCTGGCCATCGCCGGTGTCCGGGTCACCCAGCGCATCGCAGTCCGAACCCTTGGACTTCAGATGGTTGACCGCGATGGTCAGTTTGGCGCCGCTGCTGTTCTCGGCAAAGGTCTGGGCCAATGCCGGGCGGTTCTTGGTGTCGATGAAGGAGGCATCGACGCTGGCATCGAGAATTTCAGCCGGGCCCGACAGACTGACGCTGTCGCTGCAGTAGATGAAGCCCACCGCGATCTCGTCGCTGCCAATCTGGGCAACGCCAGGATCAACAAAGGCGTAGTTTGCGCAGCTGGTCGCGGCCAGATTCAGCCCGGCGACCAGTTCGGCAATTGCGCTGGCCGCGCCATAACCATCGTTCTCGATTTCCATCAGGCCGACGATGTCGGCATCCAGACCAGCCAGTGCAGCGATGATCTTGTCATGCTGACGCTGGAACTCTTCAGCGGTGTGCGCACCGCGTGCGGTCGGGAAACCGCCGCCGGCACCATCGCCGTTGAAGTAATTGAGTACGTTGAAGCTGGCAATGCGCAGGTTGCTGCCGCTGGCCCGCAGAGGCGCGGTGGTGCGCGGGTTGCTTTGCACGAAGGCCGGGCTACCCACCGGTTGAATGCGGTAGGCGCTGAACGAATAGTCGACCACCCCGAGCAGGCCGCTGAGCGTATCACCGGAGCGCAAGGTGTTACTGGCCGACAGGCCTGGCGCAGGGTGTATGACCGGGTCCGGGTTCTGCGCCGAGTTGGCGTCATCCAGCAGGATCACATTGAGCGCATTGGCGGCCATGATGGCCTGCGCTGCAGCGCCGGGCTCGGCCACATGAGTCGGCTGGAACAGGCGCCCGGAGGAGGACAGCTGGACGCTGCCATAGCGCCCCAGGTCATAGTTCTCGGTCACGCTCAGCTCCTGGCTGAAGCTCACCAGCATGCCTTCAAAAGGTTCCAGCGCATCGGCACTGGCAAGCGGCAAGCTGAGCGATGCCGGGCTTACCGTCGCGCTGCCGCAGGTGTCGACCAGGCTGATGTTCGTAAGTTCGGTCAGGTCGTAGTGTTCCGCCACCTGGCCGCTGATACGGACTACATCATCGCGCGCCACGCTGGGGACGGCGCCTTGGTAGATGAACAAGCCTTCCGAGGTGTTCGGATCGGTGTCGATGTCGGTGTCTTCTTCCTGCACGAAGAAGCCCTGCAGGTTGGGATAGACCCCGACCACCACGGCTTCAATGATGTGGGTGTTGCCGACCTCGGGGCTGGCACCGGCATCGCCCTGAATGGTTGAAATCAGCGTGGCCGGGTCGCCGCAGGCACCGGCATCGATCGGCTCTTCACCGTCGCCGCTGTCGGATCCGTGGTTGCCCAGGCCATCAAACGTGTCCTGCGCATGGGCCGCCCACTGCAGCGACGGGTCAAAAGCATCATCGAACAGCGGATCACCGCTGCTCACTGTGGCCAGACGGCGCAAGGTGGCATTGGCCGTGCTGACCCCGTTGTTGCTCCAGGCGCTGCCCGGGTCCTCGCCGACGCGGCCGAAGGCATCGATGGCTGCACCGGCCTTGAACAGCACGATGGCATCGTCGCCATTGACCGTGAAGGCACCAGAGGCGAGGTCAGCCTCAGCAAGAATGGCGGCGTCGGCGCTGGAATGTGCAAGCACGAACACGTCGCCGGCGGCGATGGAGCCGCTGAGGTCGAATTCAGCCGTCGGATTGAGCAGGTCGGCGTTGCCATTGTGGAAGGTCTGAACCACATACTCGGTCAGGTCCACGGCGGCCGGGCCCGGGTTGAAGATTTCCAGCGCCTTGTTGTTGCTGCTGCCTTCAATGTATTCGGAAAAATACAGTTCCGCTGCGGTGCTGGCGTAGTTGCCCAGATCATCGAAGCTGTCCTGGGCGAAGCCATCCCATTCGTCGCTCGGCTCAAAAGGATCATCGACTGTGGTGTCGCCGCTGGTCACCGTGGTCTTGCGGCGCAGGGTGCGATTCTGGGTGGCGGTGTCGCCGCTGCCCCAGGCACTGCCCGGATCCTGGCCCTGCTGCCCGAAGCTGTCGATGACGCTGCCATTTTTCAGCAGTGAGATGGCGTCATCCCCGTTGAACAGGTTGGCGCCTACAGTTTGGTCGGCAACCGCCAGTATGGCGGCGTCGGCGTCATCATCGGCGAGCACGAAAACGCCGTTGGCAGCGATGGTCCCAAGCAGGCTGATGCTGGCACCGGCTGTGCTGCTGCCGTTGAAGAAGATCTCGATGGTGTAGCCACTGGAGGCCAGATCAACGGCGCTGCCGGACGGATTGTAGATCTCCAGCGCTTTATTGTTGCTGCTGCCCTCGATGTATTCGGAGAAATACATTTCCGCCTCGGCGGCGTGAGCGACATTGAGCGCGGGCAGGGCGCAAGCCAGCCCCACAGCCAGTACGTGGCCACACTTGAACATTGTTTGATCCCCTGGGTTGATGGTCGCGCTGCCATGGCGCTCCAGGGGCGCACCATAGGGATCAGCCATGACGAACTTGCGTCGTTTGGATGACTTTGCAATGTCCGAAATGTGACACGCTGCGCCATATGCGCGGGCCCGAATCCGCGCCCGGCCTTTGAGGAGGGGCTTACGATGAAGCGAGCGATTGGTGTGACGATAGTGTTGCTGCTGGCCGGCTGCCAGCTCTCTGACGATCCCCAGTTTGAAAATCCGCCGAATGCAGCGGCCGAACCCGAGCTCAAGAACAGCTATGAAACCCTCGAGGCTCAGCTGCGCTGCACCGACTTCAGCCATGCGGACAAGCCGCCCATCCTGCTCGTGCATGGCACGTTCACGGCCGGCTGGGAGCAGTACGAATGGAGTTACATCCCGGTGCTCAGCGAGCTGGGCTACGACGTGTGCACAACCACGTATCCGGACCGCGGACTGGGCGACTTGCAGAACTCAGCCGAGTACGTGGTGCACGCCCTGCGGCGTATTCACGAGATGACCGGGCGCAAGGTTGCCGTGATCGGCCACAGCCAGGGCGTGGCGGTGCCGCGCTGGGCGATCAAATGGTGGGCCTCGGCGCGCGAAGCGGTGGATGATTTCGTCATGATCGCCGGCCCCAATCAGGGCACGGCGATAGCCGACCCGCTGGCAATACTGGAACGCTTGCTGGGTATCGAGCTGCCCTTGACCGGCGCCGACCTGCCGTTGCCGGCAGCGTTTCATCAGATGGCTTACGGCTCGCAGTTCATGCGCGCCAGCAATTGGCAGGACGAAACACCGGGCGACATCTCCTACACCGCGATTTACACCCTGTTCGATGAACTGGTGCAGCCGGTTACGCCCGTGCCGGTGGCCGCCGTGGACTTCGGCAAGGGCAATCCCAATGTGACCAATCTGCTGCTGCAGGATCTGTGTCCGGGTTATGTCATGGAGCATGCGCTGATTGGCCTGGCCGATGCGGTGACCTTCAATCTGGCGCTGGATGCGATCAACCATCCGGGGCCGGCCAACATCGAACGCGCTGGCGGCACGGCGCTGTGTGGCCTGCCATTGCTGCCCGAGCTGAGCATCAGTGTGCCGGGACTGATTTCCGGCGGCGCCGCGATTCCGGCGCTGGAATTTGAGAACGGCCCGCCCTCGGCCCTGCACCTGAGTGCCGGCGAGCCGCCTCTGCGCGACTATGCCCAGACCGCCCTGGATTCGGATCAGAGCAACTGAGTGAGTACAAAGCCCCGCCCGCGCGGGGCTTCAAACTCTGATCGGCGGCTTTAGATGGCGTCTGCGGGTATGCGCACCCAGCCTTCCATCAAGATCCGCGCAGAACGCGACATGATGGCCTTCTTGGCGGTCCACTGGCCGTTGTGCTGTTCGGCCACGGCGCCCACACGCAGGGTGCCGGAGGGGTGACCAAAGTTCACCGCCTCGCGCTCACCGCCACCGGCGGCCAGGTTGACCAGCGTGCCGGGGATGGCTGCAGCCGTGCCAATCGCCACCGCCGCGGTGCCCATCATGGCGTGGTGCAGTTTGCCCATGGACAACGCGCGAACATTCAGGTCGATGGCTTCGGCCGCGATGCTTTTGCCACTCGACGCGGTATACGCTTGGGCGGGTGACACGAACGCCACCTTGGGCGTGTGCTGGCGCTTGGCGGCTTCCTCCGGCGTCTGGATCAGGCCCATGGCCAGCGCGCCGGCCACGCGGATGCGCTCCATCTTCTCCAGTATCGCCGGGCTGTCGTTGATGTCCGACTGCAGTTCGGTGCCGGTGAAGCCGATATCCGCGGCATTGACGAACACGGTCGGGATGCCGGCCGCGATCATGGTGGCTTTGAGCGTGCCGAGCATCGGCACCTCCAGCTCATCGACCAGCTGGCCGGTCGGGAACATGGCGCCACCTTCCTCGTCAGCCGGATCGAGGAATTCCAGCACGATTTCTGCGGCGGGGAAGGTCACGCCGTCGAGTTCGAAATCACCGCTTTCCTGAACCTGGCCGTCGCACACCGGCACCTTGGCGATGATGGTCTTGCCGATGTTGGCTTGCCAGATGCGCACCGTGCAGATGCCGTTATCCGGCACGCGTGCCGGGTCGACATAACCGGCGTGAATGGCAAAGGCTCCGGCCGCGGTCGACAGGTTGCCGCAGTTGCCGGACCAGTCGACAAAATCGGTGTCGATGCTGACCTGCCCATACAGGTAGTCGACATCATGATCCGGCTGACGGCTGGGTGACACGATCACGCATTTGCTGGTGCTGGAGGTGGCGCCGCCCATGCCATCGGTGTGCTTGGCGTAAGGGTCGGGTGAACCGATTACGCGTTGGAACAGACGGTCGCGAGCATGCCCCGGTGTCTGACAGGCTGCAGGCAGGTCTTCCAGCCGGAAGAAAACGCCTTTGGACGTACCGCCACGCATGTAGGTGGCGGGAATCTTGAGTTGTGCGGGATGCGTCATGGGTTTTATTGGACGAAAAGTTGGTGGGCGCCAAGTACTATCGCAGTCAGCCCCAGGGCCCACAGGCTACAGGCTGAGATATCAAACAAGGTGTAGCGCAGGCGGGCGAAGCCGCTGATGCCAAGCATGGCCGGAACCAGTGAGCGCAGCGCCGGCAGAAAGCGACCGATGAAGATGGCGCCGGGGCCGTAGCGGCGCACCAGTGCCTCGGTGCGATCCCACTTGCTGCGATGCCGCTTGACGATGTTCAGATGGTGGATGCCAGGGCCGATGGCGCGGCCGAAGTAATAACCCGCGTGGTCGCCCAGCGAGGATCCCGCCGCAGCGAGCAGCGCCATGTGGGTCATGCTGGCCCAGCCGTTGGCATAGAAAATCGAGCAGATCACCACCAGGAAAACGCTGGAGATGAACAATCCGATGCCGACGCAGGTTTCCATGAAGGCAAACAGCGGGACTAGCAGCAGGGCATGCTGCTGATGCTGTTGGGCCCAGTTGATCAGGGCGTCGTTCATGAGCGGGGAGGTCGCGGCAGCAGCACCGGCGTATTGGCCTTGTAGCGTTCGTAGGCGTCCTGCCCGCCCCAGCGCTGGTCGGCGCGTTGTTCCAGCAAGGGGATGCCGCTGACCTTGATCAGCAGCCAGGCCACGAACAACGGGGAGATCAGGCCGGCGTATGACCAGCCGGAAAAACTCGGCCAGGCAATTACGCAGATGCCGCTCCAGAGCAGAATTTCGCCGAAATAGTTGGGGTGGCGCGACCAGGCCCACAAGCCGCTTTGTATGAACTGATCGCGCGAGCCGGGTGCCTGCTTGAAGGCCGATTTCTGCGCATCGGCGATGGCTTCGATGGAAAAGCCGATCAGCCAGATCAGGGCGCCGATCAGGGCCCAGGCATCGAGTGTTGCCTCAAGCGGATTCAGCATCGCAATGAGCGCCGCCAGCAAGGTCAAAAACACCCACAAACCCTGTAGGGTCCAGGCCAGCAGAAATTTGCCGAAGTTCGGTTTGATCGCGTCGAAGCGCCCGTCTTTGCCATCGCGTTTGATGCGCCGGAACAGAAAGCTGCCCAGGCGACAGAACCAGATGCCGATCAGCAGACCGAGCAAGCAGGCGCGTGGATGGGCAGGCCCCAGCAGGAGGGCCAGGATGACCACACTGGCGTAGGTGGCTGAGCCGGTGAGGTCGTAGTAGTGCTCGGTCTGGGCCACAAAGGCGGGCACGAAAGCCAGCCATTGCACGGCGAACGCCAGCAGCGCCAGCACCACCAGAGGTGGCACCGACGCCCAGCTTTGGCTGCTGTCGTCGACCAGCCAGGCCAACGCCCCGGCGGCAGCCGCCAGGGCCAGGCAAACGGTCAGACTGATGAGGTGTCGCATGGCAAGGCCTCTTGACGGTGTTCAGTCAGACCGCAGCATACCGGTTCCTGCTTCAGGCAGCCTCTGCGGCCAGAAAATCCTGAGCGAAGCGCTGCAGCACCCCGCCGGCGGAATAGATCGACACTTCCTCGGCGGTGTCCAGACGGCACAGCACCGGTGTTTCCAGCGATTCGCCCGAGGCGCGATGGATAACCAGGGTCAGGCTGGCGCCAGGGGCCGGCTCGCCCTTGACGTCGAAGGTTTCGGTGCCGTCGATGCCCAGAGTTTTGCGCGTGGTGCCGTCCATGAACTGCAGGGGCATCACGCCCATGCCGATCAGGTTGGTGCGGTGGATGCGCTCGAAACCTTCGGCCACGATCGCTTCCACGCCGGCCAGACGGACGCCCTTGGCGGCCCAATCGCGCGAGGAGCCTTGGCCGTAGTCAGCCCCGGCGATGATGATCAGCGGTTGCTTGCGCTGCTGGTAGGTCTCGATCGCCTCCCACATGCGCATCACCTCACCTTCCGGCTCAACCCGGGCGAGGGAGCCCTGGCGCACTTCACCGTTCTCGTCGGTGACCATCTCGTTGAACAGTTTCGGGTTGGCGAAGGTGGCCCGCTGGGCGGTCAGATGATCGCCGCGGTGGGTGGCGTAGGAGTTGAAGTCCTCTTCCGGCAGGCCCATCTTGGCCAGATATTCGCCGGCGGCGCTGGAGGCCAAGATGGCATTCGAGGGTGACAGATGGTCGGTGGTGATGTTGTCACCCAGCACGGCCAGCGGACGCAGGCCGGTGAGCGAGTTCTTGGCCGCCATCGCACCTTCCCAGTAGGGCGGGCGACGGATGTAGGTGCTCATCTCGCGCCAGTCATACAGCGGCGACAGGCCTTCGTCTTCGACGATTTCGAAGTTGAACATCGGGTCGTACACCGCACGGAACTGTTCCGGTTTGACGCTGGCGGCGACCACCGCGTCGATCTCTTCGTCGCTGGGCCAGATGTCCTTGAGGGTGACCGGCTGGCCGTCGGCATCATGCCCGAGCACGTCTTTCTCAATGTCGAAGCGCACGGTGCCGGCAATGGCGTAGGCCACCACCAGCGGCGGCGAGGCCAGGAAGGCCTGCTTGGCGTAGGGATGAATGCGGCCGTCAAAGTTGCGGTTGCCGGACAGCACGGCGGTGGCGTAGAGATCGCGGTCGATCACTTCCTGCTGAATCTTGGGGTCCAGCGCGCCGGACATGCCGTTGCAGGTGGTGCAGGCGAACGCCACGATGCCGAAACCCAGGGCATCCAGTTCTTTCTGCAGGCCGGCTTGTTCCATGTACAGCTGTACGGTTTTCGAGCCTGGCGCGAACGAGGATTTAACCCACGGCTTGCGGCTCAGCCCGCGGGCGTTGGCGTTGCGCGCGAGCAGCCCGGCGGCAACCACGTTGCGCGGATTGGAGGTGTTGGTGCAGGAGGTGATGGCGGCGATGATCACGGCGCCATCCGGCATCAGGTCGTCTTCCTGCGTCCATTGTGCGGCGATGCCGCGCTCGGCCAGGGCCGAGGTCGGCAACTTGCGGTGCGGGTTGGACGGCCCGGCCATGGTCCGGCCGACACTCGACAGATCGAAGCTCAAGGTGCGCTCATACTGGGCCTGGGCCAGATCGTCCGACCATAGGCCGGCGGTCTTGGCGTAGTTCTCGACCAGGGCGACCTGGGCATCGTCACGACCAGTCAGGCGCAGATAATCCAGGGTCATGTCGTCGATCGAGAACAGTGCGGCGGTGGCACCGTACTCGGGGGTCATGTTGGAGATCGAGGCACGATCGCCCAGGGTCAGGCTGGCGGCGCCTTCGCCATAGAATTCCAGATAAGCGCCAACCACTTTCTGGGCGCGCAGGAATTCGGTCAGGGCGAGCACGATGTCGGTGGCGGTGATGCCGGGCTGACGCTTGCCGGTCAGTTCCACGCCAACGATTTCCGGCAGGCGCATCCATGAGGCGCGGCCGAGCATGACCGATTCGGCTTCCAGGCCGCCCACACCCACGGCGATCACGCCGAGTGCATCGACATGCGGGGTGTGCGAGTCGGTGCCCACACAGGTGTCGGGATAGGCCACGCCGTCGCCGGTCATGATCACCGGCGACATTTTCTCCAGATTGATCTGGTGCATGATGCCGTTGCCCGGCGGCACCACATCAATGTTCTTGAAGGCCTTCTTGGTCCAGTTGATGAAGTGGAAGCGGTCTTCGTTGCGGCGGTCTTCGATGGCGCGGTTCTTGTCGAAGGCGTCGGCCTCGAAGCCGGCGTGTTCCACGGCCAGTGAATGGTCAACAATCAGCTGGGTTGGCACCACCGGGTTGATCTTGGACGGATCGCCACCGGCTTCGGCAATGGCATCGCGCAGGCCGGCCAGATCAACCAGTGCGGTTTGTCCGAGGATGTCGTGGCAGACCACGCGGGCCGGGAACCAGGGGAAGTCACGCTCGCGTTTGCGTTCGATCAGCTGCTTGAGGCAATCCTCGAGAATGGCCGGGTCGCAGCGACGGACCAGGTTTTCGGCATGCACCCGCGAGGTGTAGGGCAAGGTGGCGTAGGCGCCGGGCTGGATCGCCTCGACGGCGGCGCGGGTGTCGAAATAATCCAGGTCGGTGCCTGGAAGTTTTGTGCGGTATTCGGTGTTCATGCTTGCGCTCTCGTTAGCGGAGGGGAGCCTTGATGCTTGCTGCGCGGACGCGCTCAAGTACGTCCGTGTATCGCTCGACGGCGACCATCCAGGTCGCCGACGGTCCGCGCACCAAGCATCAAGGCTCTGCGGCGATTCAACGCTTGCTGGTGTTACTTTTTGCCCTGGGCAAACAGCGCATCCAGCTTCTGTTCGAAATCGTGGTAGTTGATCGACTCGTACAGCTCCATGCGGGTCTGCATGGTGTCGACCACGTTTTTCTGTGTGCCGTCGCGGCGGACCGCTTCGTAGACGTTCTGTGCAGCCTTGTTCATGGCGCGGAAGGCAGACAGCGGGTACAGCACCAGGCCGACGCCGACCTCGCGCAGTTCGTCAACGCTGTACAACGGGGTTGCGCCGAACTCGGTGATGTTGGCCAGCACCGGTACGCCAACGGCTTCGGCGAACTGTTTGTACATCGGCAGTTCGGTCATGGCTTCGGGGAAGATCATGTCGGCGCCGGCTTCGACGCAGGCGATGGCGCGTTCGATCGCCGATTCCAGGCCTTCGACGGCCAGCGCGTCGGTGCGCGCCATGATCACGAAGTCATCGTCGGTGCGGGCATCGACGGCGGCCTTGATGCGATCGACCATTTCCTGCTGGGTCACGATTTCCTTGTTCGGACGATGGCCGCAGCGTTTGGCGCCAACCTGGTCTTCGATGTGCATGGCGCCGGCGCCGGCTTTGATCAGAGCTTTGGTGGTGCGGGCCACGTTGAAGGCCGAGCTGCCGAAGCCGGTGTCGACATCGACCAGCAGCGGTGTGTCGCAAACATCGGTGATGCGACGCACGTCAATGAGGACGTCCTCAAGCCCGGAAATGCCCAGATCCGGCAGGCCGAGCGAGCCGGCGGCAACGCCGCCACCGGACAGGTAGATCGCTTTGAAGCCAGCGCGCTGGGCCAGCAGGGCATGGTTGGCGTTGATCGCACCAATCACCTGCAGCGGTTGTTCTTCGGCAAGGGCGGCGCGGAAACGGGCGCCTGCGGACGCTTGCGTGCTCATGGGGCACTCCTTCATTCACGAACGTGGAGAAATATCGGGCGCATATTTTCTCACCCGCGACAGGCGTTTCCCAAATCGTTATAAAATCAAATACTTGCGATTCATTTTTGGGCTTCGTGACTTTCCGCATCAAGTTTTGACACTTTTTTCACTCGCGTTAGAGGATGGTGTGGCCAAAGCACTGCGAGGGTCCTGCGATGCATACCGTACAAGACCAAAACTTTATTTCTCACGCGGCACCGGCACCGGCGCGTCAAGCTTGGGGCGCACCGTTTACCGTCAGTTTGATTGGCTGGGCGGCGGGCACAGCTGCGGCGGTTTCTGTTGGAGGCTGGCTTGGTGTCACGCTCGGCGCTGTGGCCTGGATGGGCGTGCCGGCGCTGTGGTTGTTCGGCGAAATCCTGTTCGAGCAGGATTGATTCGGCTCAGGCCCGGGAGATGAATTCCCGGGTCAGCGTATTGACCTTCACCACTTCGCCTTCGGCGAGGTATTCAGGCACCTGGATTTCCAGGCCCGATTCCAATACGGCGGTCTTCGAGCGCGCACTCTGACTGGCGCCCTTGATGGCCGGTGCGGTCTGGGTGACCGTGAGCTCGACTGTGCCTGGTGGCTCAACACCAACACAAACCTCTTCCACGATCAGTGCGGTGTAACCCTCTGCGTTGTCGATCAGAAAGGGGGTGACATTCTCCAGCTGTTCGGCACCCAGTGTGAACTGGCTGTAGTCGGCCACATCCATGAAGGTGTAGCCGTCGGCGTCCTGATACAGGTATTGGACCTGCCGACGACGAAAATCAACGTCGGTCAGCATGTCGTCGCCCTTGAAGGTTTGGTCCAGTTTTTGGCCACTTTGCGCATGGTTCAAGCGCACTTTGTACAGGGTGCTGGCGCCTCGCGCGGTCGGATTGTGGGCTTGTACCTGCCGCACGATGTAGGGCTTGCCATCGATGTCGACGACCATTCCGGACTTGAGTTCAGCAGCTTTGGGCATGGCTCAGTGAGGTGAATTGACCAAGGAAAGGGAGATTCTAGCGTGCAGCGTGCGGATCGACGTTGGGCAATGACAAATTGTTGACGCTTGCCCTGTTCAACTGATGCTCTGCAATTCTTCCAGGGTGCCAACAGGGTGACCGAGTCAACTGCCCAAAAGCGGAACTGTCGACGTGATGTGCTGCACACGCGTCGCACCGTGCTGGCAAGTCTGGCCGGGTTGGCCTTGGTCTGTGCAACGGAGCTGCACGCCGAGCCGGTTGGCGTTTCGGTCTACACCCATGCCGACATTGACCCCCAATACCTCACGCGTAGCTTTCTACGCGCGGTGTTTTCCCTGCGCGTGCGGACCTGGCCGGATGGCCAGCCGATACGTGTGTTTGTGCTGGATGACAGCGACCCGCTGCATGTGCGGTTTTGCCAGGAGCAGTTGTCGACTTATCCCTACGTACTGCGTAAATCATGGAACCGGACCAGCTACACCGGCACGGGCTTGCTTCCCGTCCGCGTGGACAGCGTCGAAGAAATGCAGCGCAGAGTTGAGCGCACGGAGGGTGCGATTGGCTACATGCCGATCGCGCCGCGTGAGTTGTCAGCAAGGAGCTCATCATGAACATCAGGATCAAAGCGCTTTGTGCGCTCACGCTGTCGTCGACCATGTCGTCCGTGCTGGCGCACGCACAACCAGAGCTTGATGTTCACGGCGCTATAGCTACGGGTTACATCAAGAGCACGGGAAACAACTATCTCAGCGGCAATACCTTGGGCACCAGCAACGTATTTGAAGTGGCCATCAATGCGCGGACCAGCCTGAGCCCGGAAATCCTGGTTGCCGGCCAGTTGATGGCGCGTGACTACGGCACCAGCGATGACGGCCGTATGCGCCTGGACTACTTGCAGTTGGATTATCAGTTCTGGCGCAGTCTGGCTGGCAGTGCCGGGTTGCGCGTTGGCAAGCTTAAAAATCCCGTGGGGTTCTACAACGACAGCCGCGATATCGTGTTTTCACGTCCGGGTATTTTGCTCCCGTCGGTGTATCTGGAAGACACCGGTATTCGCGATCTGCTGTTCGCCTCCGAAGGTGCCCAGGCATATTCGCATTGGGAATCGGGTCCGGTGCTTTCGCATCTGGTGCTCGGTTGGGGTCGCGAGCGCGACGCAACGGAGGAGTTCGAGCGCGCCGCAGGCACCACGCTGGGGGGTGATGTCAACATCGATCACTTGCTGATGGCGCAGTGGATTGGCGAATGGTCCGGTGGCACCTTGAGAACCGGTCTGAGTTACTTCGGCGGGGTATTGCGCCTGCGCCCTTACGCCGTGACCACGCCCGTTACGCAGCTGGATGCCGATCTGTGGGTGCTGTCGCTGCAACGTCTGTGGTCGAGCGGAAGTTTGACCGCCGAGTATCGCTTGACTGACACCAGCATGGTGAGCGCGGGCAATCGCTCAAAGAGCAAAGCCGACGCTGCCTATGTCCAGTACCGTCGTCAGTTTGATCTGCGCTGGTCTGGCTATGCGCGTTACGACCTGAATTTTCTCGATCGCAATGATCGCCAAGGGTATCGGGCTCAGCACCTTTCAGGGGCGCCGCGCCACACCCGTTTCAGTCGCAGCCACGTGCTGGGGATGCAGTGGGCGCCCAGTTCAAGCTGGGGTGTTTTTGCCGAATTCCATTATGTCGACGGTACCGGCAACGTGCGTGCCCAGGACAACGTCGGGCGTGAGCTGGAGCGCTACTGGACTATGGGGTTGCTGATGATCGCCTACCAATTCTGATGGTCCGCATACGTAGGACCCTGTGCCCGGACGCGCAGCGGACCATATGAAGATCAGCCTGGTCTGGAAGCTGGTCATCCCGACTCTGGGTGTCGTGCTCCTGGTTGCCGGCGGCATGGTTTATCGCTCATGGTCCGGCTGGGCCGAGCGAACACTGGATAGCGCCCAGGTTGAATTGGCCAGTGACGCGCGTGTGCTGGAGGAACTGCTGGTTCAGTTTCGTGATGAACTGGCACAAACCGGCTCTAACCTCGTCGTCAATCTCAGCCTGGATGGTGAGGATGCCTGGATCGACTCGCTTAACCGCTCTCCTGATCTGTTTGCGCGGCTGAACTGGCTGCGCCTGTACGACATTCATGGCGAATTCTTGCTCGACTGGCTGCCGGGCGATGCGCCGTCGGCGCTGGCCGATGATGCGCATCAGCAGTTGTTGGCGCGTGCCCGCAGGGCGCTCCGGCCGCAAGGTGCCCTGCATTGTTTCGACAGCTGCGAGTACCTGGTGGCTGCGCCTGTGGCGACCGCACGCGGGCGCCAGCTGTTGCTGTTGCTGGCCGCGCCGGTGGCCGATCTGGTGCATACCTACGCAACCCTGACAGGTGCGGATCTGGCACTTTTGCGGGGTGACGAGCAGCGCAGCTATCGTGCGGTTGCAAGCTCGCGGCGCGAGGTGAGCGAGGCGCGCTTGCTGCGGGCCGCCTGGCATACGCCACGTGATGTCGCTGAGCCGCATCTGCATGGCAGCTGGGCCTATCAGGTGGTCGATCTTGCTGGGGTTTCGCTCGGCGCCAATGCGCCGGTTGCGGTGTTGCTCCAGGATCTGAGCGCCAGTTTTGGCGTGGCGCGCGGGCAGGCGGTGTTCAATCTGTTTGCCCAGCTTGTGTTGATGGGAGTGGTCCTGGGCCTGATTGTCTGGCTGCTGTCAGGTAGTTTGCGTCGCTTGCGTGTGTTGATCCGCTTGCTGCCCGCGATGTCCGCCGAGGATCAGCACAACACCCGCAAACAGTTGATGAACGCCTTTCCGGAAAGCCGTTTGCGTGACGAGGTCGATACCCTGCGTGATGCTTTGCTGTGGCTCAGCGATGAGCTGCACAAGCTGCACGGTGTCGAGGCGGCGAGTGAGGCCAAGTCGCGATTCCTGGCCACCATGAGTCATGAGATCCGCACGCCGATGAGCGGCATTATCGGTTTGACCGAGATTCTTCAGCGCACGGACCTTAGTGAGGACCAGCGGCGCATGACGCGGATGATTCTGGAATCGACCAATCATCTTATGGGCATCATCAACGATGTTCTCGATTACTCGAAAATCGAGGCTGATGCGATGAGCCTGAATGAAGAAGCGTTCGACCCCTGTGAACTGCTTGAGCAGGTGGCGGAAACCTGCGCAGGCAGTGCGCGGGCCAAGGGGCTTGCGCTGAAAGTGTTACCGGCCGTTGATCTGCCATCGCAGGTGAAAGCGGATCGGGGAAAGCTGCGGCAGATTCTGCTCAACTTGATTTCTAACGCGATCAAGTTCACCGCCCAAGGCGATGTGGCGATCCGATTGCGCCGCTGTGTGATCCGTGGACAACTGCATTGTTGCTTTGATGTCTCAGACACCGGCCCAGGCATCGCCGAGGACAGCCAGCAGCGCATATTCCAGCGTTTTGTCCAGGCTGATGCCTCGACCACGCGACGATTCGGGGGTACCGGATTGGGGCTGCCCATTTCTTTAGGGCTTGCCGAGCTGATGGGCGGGCATCTGAGTCTGGATTCGGCGCCGGGTTGTGGCGCCACCTTCCGCCTCACGGTGCCGGTTGAGTGCCTGACGGAGACCGCGCCTTCGGGCGGGCGTTTGAATGGTTGGGTTGTCGCGGTTGAGCTTGAGGGCAATGAACGCCTTTGCGTGATTGATCACCTGCTCGCCGAAGGGGCCGTTCTGCAGCCGCCGGATCGCGATGCCGAGATCTGCGATACACGGCCTTCGGTACTTCTGAGGCCTTGGCGCGATCAGGCTCAGGAAGATGTTCTCTTGCTCATCCGCAATGTCGCATCGGGCATTGAGCGCCGCCTGCAGCGTCCGATACACCCGCATCGTCTCGCCGCCGACATTGTGGCAAGCCAAACCACTGCGCCGGTGTCACCGCAAGCCGACCGGGCGCGTTTGGGGCTGCATGTACTGGTGGTCGAAGATCAGCCGATCAACCGCGACCTCATTTGCCGCCAGCTGGAGCAGCTGGGTTGTCACGTTTGTGCGGCGGTGGATGGCGTGGCGGCTCTGGCTCAATTGCAGCGCGCACATTTCGATGTGGTGATCACCGATCTTCACATGCCGAATATGGACGGATACGCCTTTACCCGGGCGGTTCGCAGCGGGATCTATGGCAATGATCCGGACTTGCCGGTGGCCGTGCTAACAGCCAGCGCAAGCGAAAAGGATCTGCGTGATCTGCAGCGCCTTCAGATCAGCTGCAAATTGGTCAAGCCACTGACCTTGAATGCGCTGCATGCGTTCCTGAGCAGCCTGGGCTCGCCGCCGCCGGATGCGCTGGAGAGCGCCGCCGAACCCTCTGAGCGGGCGTTTGAGCATCTGGATGTGGACCTGCTTGAGGATGTGATGGGGCCGCAATTTTCCGGGCTTGCGCGTTTCGTGGAGGCTTTTGACGAGGTGAATCGTCCGCTGCTTGCGCGGTGCGAAGACGCCATGAAAAAGGCGCAGTGGGACGACCTGCACGAGGTGATTCATCGACTCAAGGGCTCGGCGCGGTCACTCGGGGGTAGCCGTTTGGGGCATGCGCTTGAAGCGCTGGAGCGCGCGCCCGAGATGCCGTCTCAATGGCGGCGTGCGCGTATGCAGACGGTCAGCGCGCTGTTCGACGGTTTGCTAGTGGAGTTGTCCGAGCTGGCGCGTCGCCAGGCTGCGGCCTAGTTCAGGCGGCGATACTGCGGCTGTGCTTGCGAAACTGCGCGTGCCAGGCCGGCAGCGCATCAGGGAGCATCGGTTTGGCGATGAAGTAGCCTTGCAGAACGTCGCAACCCATGTCTCTAAGGAGTTGGCATTGGCGTGGGGTTTCCACACCTTCGCCGACTGTCTTCAGACCCAGATCATGCGCCATGCGAATGCTTGATTTGACGATGGCCTGAGCGTCTTCCGAGCGCTCGATCTGGCGGACAAAAGCCTGATCGATCTTGAGCCAGCGAAAAGGTGTGTCCTGCAGCTGCTGCAAGTTCGCAAAACCCGTTCCGAAGTCGTCCACGGAAAGGTCAAAGCCAAGCAGGCCAAGGCGGCAGGCCACCTCAAGATTGGATGTCCCCGGAGCAGGAACCGCAGTTTCGGTGAGCTCCAGGATGACATCACGCGGGCTGATGTGATGGGCGGAAATCGCGCGTGATAACCACTCGGGAAAGCCGGTGTCGGACATCGTGACCGCAGACACATTGATGCTCAGACGTGGTGACAGCTTGTGGGGTGCCCACTGGTGCCAGGCGCGCCCGACTTCAGTGATCAAATTCTCGTTCAGCTCGCCGATGATGCCGGCTTTTTCAGCCGCGATGATGGCGTCGGCGGGTGAGCGACCTGAAAGATTCGGGTGACTCCAGCGGCTCAGAACTTCAACAGCAACCAGGGTCATGTCGCGGGCACGCACTTCAGGCTGAACCACGATGTGATGACCGCCTTGGGCGAGCGCCTCGCGGATGTCCTCGACTCTGACCGCGGCCTGGGCTTTATGTGTCGTGGGCGGCGCCAGGTTGGGCAGTTGCCGAAACTGATCCAGCATCTGGCTGAGCACGCGACGGCTAACCGGTTTGCGCAGTACCCCTAGCACGGACAGATCGTGGCCAACACCAATACGTGATGCGGCCTGCATGATCTTGTCGCCCAGGGCGCTCATGATGATGACGCGCACGCGATTGCGGTATTTGTCGAGCGCTGCAATCAATGCGATGCCGTCGAGATCGGGCATGCGCAGATCCGTGACCAGAAGGTTGATTTGCGGATGCTGGCGCAGCACGTCGAGTGCGGCACGCCCTGACTCCACGGTTCGCACGGTGCTGACCTGCAATGAGATCAGTTGCTCGGCGACCAGCCCCCGGGTGACGGGGTCGTCATCAACGACCAGCGCATGTATGGCCATGGCGTATCCCCTGCGGCGTGGTGGATTTAGATCGGGGCGCGGCGCCGATGTGGCGCGCTTTTTACCGATTGCATGATCCGGGCCACGCTCAGTGGCTGCGCGACGCCAGGCCTGCCGCGATGGGCTCGGAGCCCAGCGCTTCACGCAAGCCTTCACGCACCTGCATGCGGCAATGGGTTTGCGTGCGGCCGGCGCTCTGACATTGCTTCAAGGCTATGGCCGAACGGGTGGCCAGCCATTGACGCTGGTCGGGGCGCAAATCCACGTGCGGCCAGGCCGCGCGGATCATGAAATCGTAGCGTGAGATATCGGCCGCGTCAGCGGTTGGCCGCGCTTGCGCACTGAGGCTGAGCAAAGCGGCAATTGTCCCAATCAGGATGTGGCGCATAACGAGGCTCGCTGAACATTTGAGCCTTGATTAAATCCGCTGGAGCGTCAACAAAACGTCAATGGGGTGACGCGATTTGTCAGTCGGTTTGAGGGCACAGCCGATCGGCCAGATGGTGTGCGCCATGCGCCCGGAAATAGGTCTTGCCCAAGGTCAGCATCAGCCGCTCAACCACTTCGAACGGCTCCACCCGCAGGGGCAGCACTATGCCTTCCCATACGGCGACAGCGGTGCGCGCCATGTCGTGGGCCGGGATGTCAGAACTCATAACGCCTTCGTCCAGGGCGCGCTGCATGATGTGCTCGATGGCCTGAATCGAGGCCTGATCAAAGCGTCGGTGGGCCTGAATCGCAGCGTTGGTATTGAGGCTGCCTGAGCCCAGCCAGTAGCCCGCAACGCCGTTGCGAATGCGTGTATCACGCAGCAAGTTCACCACGCCGTAAAACATCTGACACAGCTGGTCGCCGGTGTCGGTCGCGCGCTGCATGCTGCCGATCACATGCTGGTTGAAGATCTGGTGCAGCATGCGCTGGCAATCCAGATACAAGGCTTCTTTACTGTCGAAGTGCCAGTACAGCGCGGCTTTGGTGATGCCGGAGGCTTCAGCCACCTTGAGCATGGACACGCCGTCAAACCCGTAGCGCCCAAACATCAGAAAAGCTTGCTCGCGGATGCGTTCGAGTGTGTCGCCTTGTTCGTTGGCGGGCTTGCGCGCCATGTGGGAATTGTCCGATCGGTCAGTGCCTTGGAGTATAACCACGGCACTGACCGGCCCGACAAGTGTGGTCCTGTCTAGCCGACTTCGACCATTTCAAAATCGGATTTCGGCGCGCCGCAATCAGGGCAGGTCCAATCGTCGGGAACGTCTTCCCAGGCTGTTCCGGGTTCAATGCCTTCGTCGGGCATGCCCTCGGCTTCGTTGTATTCAAAGTCGCAGACCAGACAGCGCCAAATCTTGTTAGCCATGAAATCTCATCGTGTGTTTTGGGTGAAAGCGGCAGGATAATAGCGTCTGAGGCCTTGCTGGGCTAATATATCCCTCTATCCGGATAAATAGATATACGATGAGTTCAACGGCTGAGATCACTCGCGCGCTGGGGCAGCGCATCCTCGTGCTCGACGGTGGCATGGGGACCCAGATTCAGGCCCACAAGCTGGACGAGGCCGCTTATCGCGGCGAACGCTTTGCCGATTGGGGCCAGGATGTGAAGGGCAATAATGACCTGCTGTCCCTGTCCCAGCCCGAGATTATTCGCGATATCCATGTGCGCTATTTGCAAGCGGGTGCCGATATCGTGGAAACCAACACCTTCAATTCGACCTCCATTGCGCAAGCAGACTACGGAATGGAGTCGCTGGTCTACGAACTCAACAAGGTGTCGGCGGAGCTGGCCCGTGCCGCCTGCGAAGAGGTGGCCACAGCAGACAAGCCGCGCTGGGTGGCAGGTGTTCTGGGCCCAACCAACCGGACCGCGTCGATTTCGCCCGACGTCAATGACCCCAGTTTTCGCAATGTTACTTTCGATGAGTTGGTCGAATCGTATCTGGAAGCCCTGCGTGGGTTGGAAGACGGTGGCTCTGACCTGATTCTGGTCGAAACCATTTTTGACACCCTCAACGCCAAGGCTGCGTTGTTTGCGATTGATCAATTCTTCGAGGGGCGTGAGGCGCTGCCGGTGATGATTTCCGGCACGATTACGGATGCCTCGGGCCGGACTTTGTCCGGTCAGACGACAGAGGCGTTCTACAACTCCTTGCGCCACAGCCGGCCGCTGACTTTCGGGCTGAACTGCGCGCTCGGCCCGGACTTGCTGAGACAGTACGTGGCGGAGTTGTCCCGCATCGCCGAGTGTGCCGTCAGCGCTCACCCCAATGCCGGCTTGCCCAACGAATTTGGCGAATATGATCTGGGTCCGGAAGACATGGCGGTACACATTCGTGAATGGGCCGAATCCGGCTTGCTCAATGTTGTGGGTGGGTGTTGCGGGACCACGCCCGAGCACATCGCAGAGATTGCCCGGGTGGTGGAAGGCCTGGCGCCGCGTGCGCCACGTCAAGCGGATGGCGTGATGCGCTTGTCCGGCCTCGAACCGTTCAACCTAGCATCGGCATAAACCATGAGTACAGCGCAATTCGTCAACATCGGTGAACGCACCAACGTCACCGGCTCCGCGCGCTTTCGCAATCTGATCAAGGACGGTGATTACGACACCGCCTTGGAGGTGGCGCGTCAGCAGGTCGAGAGCGGTGCTCAGATCATCGACGTCAACATGGATGAGGGCATGCTCGATTCCAAGGCGGCGATGGTGCGTTTCCTCAATCTGATCGCAGCCGAGCCCGACATTGCCCGGGTGCCGATCATGATCGATTCCTCCAAGTGGGAGGTGATCGAAGCTGGCTTGCAATGCATACAGGGCAAGGGTGTGGTCAACTCGATCTCGCTCAAGGAAGGCGAAGCCCAATTTCTGGAGCAAGCGCGCAAAATTCGCCGTTATGGCGCGGCAGTGGTGGTCATGGCCTTCGACGAGACCGGCCAGGCCGACACCGAGGCGCGCAAGGTCGAAATTTGCCAGCGCAGCTTCAAACTGCTCACCGAGGTGGTGGGCATGGCGGCCGAGGACATCATCTTCGACCCCAATATTTTTGCCATCGCCACCGGGATCGAAGAGCACAACAACTACGCGGTGGATTTCATCAATGCGGCGCGGCGCATCCGTGAAACCTGTCCCGGTGTGCACATCTCCGGTGGGGTTTCCAATGTGTCTTTCAGCTTCCGCGGCAACGAGCCCGTGCGCGAGGCGATTCACTCGGTGTTTCTGTTTCACGCCATCGCAGCTGGCATGGACATGGGCATTGTGAATGCCGGTCAGCTCGCGGTTTACGATGATCTGGATGCCGACCTGCGTGAGCGGGTCGAAGATGTGGTGTTGAATCGTCGCGAAGACGCCACCGAGCGCTTGCTTGAAGTGGCGGAAAAATACCGCGGCTCGGGTGACAAAGCCGAAGCGGTGACCCTGGAATGGCGTGAAAAGCCGGTGCGTGAACGCATCACCTACGCTCTGGTCAAGGGGATCGCAGATTACGCCGAAGACGATGCCGAAGAGCTGCGCCTGGAGATTGCCGCGGCCGGCGGGCGTCCGATCGAGGTGATCGAAGGGCCGTTGATGGACGGCATGAACGTGGTTGGCGATCTGTTCGGCGCCGGCAAGATGTTCCTGCCCCAGGTGGTGAAATCAGCGCGGGTGATGAAAAAGGCTGTGGCTCATCTGATCCCGTTCATCGAGGCCGAGAAAAGCGACAATGCCGAGGCCAAGGGCAAGATCCTGATGGCCACGGTCAAGGGCGACGTCCATGACATCGGCAAGAACATCGTTGGCGTGGTCCTTCAGTGCAACAACTACGATGTCATCGACATGGGTGTGATGGTGCCCGCGGCCAAAATTCTGGAAACCGCGCGTAAGGAAAAGGTCGACATCATCGGCTTGTCCGGCCTGATTACACCCTCGCTGGACGAGATGGTGTTCGTCGCCAGTGAAATGCAGCGCGAAGGTTTTGAGATCCCGCTGATGATTGGTGGCGCCACCACCTCGCGCGCACACACGGCGGTCAAGATCGACGGCGCCTACGACAACGAAGTGGTGTGGGTGAAAGACGCCTCGCGCTCGGTAACGGTGGCCTCAAAACTGCTGTCCGGCGGCAAGGCCGAGTTCATGGCCGGGGTCAAGACCGAGTACGACGGCATTCGTGAGCGTCATGCCAACAAGCGCGGGCGGGAAAAGTTGCTGGCGCTGAGTGAGGCGCGGGCCAATGCCTCGCCGATCGAGTGGCAGGGCTATGTCCCGCCGGTGCCGAAGAAGCTTGGCTTGAGTGTGTTCGAGGATTTCGATCTCAGCGAAATTCGCGCCTACATCGACTGGACCCCGTTCTTCATTTCCTGGGAGATGAAGGGCAAATATCCGGACATACTCAACAACCCCACAACCGGCCCCGAAGCGCGCAAGCTGTTTGACGAAGCCAATGCGATGCTGGACACCCTGATCGCCGAAAAGTGGATTCAGGCCAATGCGGTGATCGGCCTGTTCCCGGCCCAGCGTGTTGGCAGTGACGACATCGAAGTCGACCTGGGTGATGGGCGCAGCACCGTGCTGAGCATGCTGCGTCAGCAGTCGGTGCACCGTGCCGGCGTGCCCAATCGCAGCCTGGCCGACTACATCGCGCCGGCCGGCCATGCCCACCCCGACTATATCGGCGCCTTTGCCGTGACCGCGGGTATCGGCGTGGCCGAAAAGGTGCAGGCCTTCAAGGACGATCACGACGACTACCGCGCGATTCTGCTGGAAGCGCTGGCCGATCGACTGGCCGAAGCCTTTGCCGAATTGATGCACCAGAAAGTGCGTCGCGAATACTGGGGTTATGCGGTCGATGAAGCGCTCGAGAACGACGCCCTGATCGCGGAAAAATACCGCGGTATTCGTCCTGCGCCCGGCTATCCGGCGTGCCCGGAACATACCGAGAAGGGCAAGCTCTGGAGCATGCTGGACGTTGAGGCCAACGCGGCGATCAAACTCACCGAAAGCTACGCCATGTGGCCTGCTGCGGCCGTGTCCGGCTGGTACTTCTCGCACCCGGAATCACAGTATTTCGTGACCGGGCGACTGGGCAAGGATCAGGTGGCCGACTACGCCGAGCGCACCGGCATGACGCTGGAGACCGCTGAGAAGTGGCTGGCGCCGTATCTGGGTTACGACCCGGAGGACTGAGCTCAGCGCAACAGCAGCGCGGGAATCTTGGCCGCACGTAGCAGGTCGGTGGTGCGGCTGCCGACCAGCAGGCTGCGAATGGGTGAGTGGCTGTAGGCGCCCATCACCAGCATGTCGATGGCGTGATGCTGAACCTGGCGCGCGATCACGGTTTCGGGATCGCCGGCAATCATCTCTGCGCTGCCGTCAAAGCCGGCCTCACGCAGCGTGGCGTGGGCGGCATCGAGCAGCTTCTGTCCTTCATTGCGGGGTTTGCCGGACATCAGCAGATGCACGGTCATGCCTTTGAACAGCGTGCTGCGGGCAACCAGCTGCACCCCGCGGCGGCTCATGCGCCCGCCATCGAAGGCGATCAGGGCCGAGCGTGGCGGGCGAAAATCCTCGGTCACGGTGAGGATCGGCTGGTTGAGGTTGCGCACCACGCTTTCCACGTTGCGACCAAGGTCGCGCTGGGTGTGTTCGGCGGAGGCACCGCGTCGGCCGAGCACGAACAAGCTCACATCGGCCTGCTGTTCGCGCAGGGTGTCGTGCAATGAGCCCTGGCGCTGACGCATGTCGACATTGTCCACACCGGCCGCCAGCGCGCGTTCGCGCAGGCGATTGAGAAACACTCGGCCGCGCTCGCGGGCCGCTTTGCTGCGTGTCTCGTCCTGGTGCGACAGCTCGTCCAGCAGCATTTCCTGGGCGTCGATGCCGATGGCGCCGGAGTGATCGGCCTGGGTGGCGATCTCGGCGTGGCGCTCGATGATGTGCAGCAACTCCAGCGCCGCATCCAGGCGCTGCGCGGCCCATGCGGCGTAGTCGGCCACGTGGTCGGCGAAATGCGACTGGTCGACGCAGGCCATGACTTTGTCGTGCGTGTTCATCATCGATCAGTGCCCCAGCAGCAGGTCTTCGGCATCGTCCTTGTCATGGACAGCAAATTTGTCGACCAGGGTCACACTGGCCTCGTTGAGGCCGCTGACGTCGACTTCTGTCCCTTCGCGGCGAAACTTCATCACCACCTTGTCGAGCGCACTGACCGCGGTGATGTCCCAGAAGTGCGCACGGCTGACATCGATGTGAACCTTGTCGATCACCTCATCGTAATCGAAGGCATTGATGAAGCGATCGGCGCTGGCAAAGAACACCTGGCCGAAAACCTGATAGCGACGGCTGCGCCCCTCGTCGGCAATCTGTGAGCGCACGCTGAGGATACGGGCGACCTTATGGGCGAAGAAGAAGCCGGACAGCAGCACCCCGCTGAGCACGCCCTTGGCCAGATCGTGGGTGGCCACGGTGACCACCACGGTGGCGATCATCACCACGCTGGAACTGGGCGGGTGCTCGCGCAGATTACGTATGGACTGCCAGTTGAAGGTGCCGATCGAGACCATGATCATCACCGCAACCAGCGCGGCCATCGGAATCTGGCTGACCCATTCGCCCAGGAACACCACCATGATGAGCAGGAACACCCCGGCGCACAGGGTCGACAGGCGGCCGCGGCCACCTGATTTCACGTTGATCACGGACTGGCCGATCATCGCGCAGCCGGCCATGCCGCCGATCAGGCCGCTGGCGATGTTGGCCACGCCCTGACCCACGCACTCGCGGTTCTTGTTGCTTTTGGTGTCGGTCAGGTCATCGACGATGGTCGCGGTCATCAGCGACTCCAATAGCCCGACCACCATCAGGGTGATGGAGTAGGGCAGGATGATCATCAGGGTTTCGAAATTGAACGGCACCTGGGGCAGCAGGAACACCGGCAGGCTGTCGGGCAACTCGCCCATGTCGCCGACCGTGCGGATGTCCAGGCCGGCGGCCATCGACACCGCCGTCAGCACGATGATGGTCACCAACGGTGAAGGCACCGCCCGGGTAAAACGCGGCAGGGTGTAGATGATGGCCAGCCCGGCTGCGGTCATGGCGTAGACATGCCAAGTCACGTTGATCAGTTCCGGCAGCTGTGCGGCGAAGATCAGTATGGCCAGGGCGTTGACGAAGCCGGTCACCACCGAGCGCGAGACAAAGCGCATGAGCACACCCAGCCTGGCCCAGCCGGCGATGATCTGCAGTACCCCGGTGAGCAGGGTGGCGGCGAGCAGGTATTGCAGCCCGTGTTCCTTGACCAGGCCAACCATGACCAGTGCCATGGCCCCGGTAGCGGCCGAGATCATGCCCGGGCGGCCGCCGGTGAAGGCGATGACCACGGCAATGCAGAACGAGGCGTAGAGGCCGACCTTGGGGTCGACCCCGGCGATGATCGAGAAGGCAATGGCTTCCGGGATCAGGGCCAGCGCCACGACCAGGCCGGCCAGCACATCGTTGCGGATATTGGAAAGCCAGTCCTGGCGGAGGGTTTGCATCATGTTGATTTGCACAGCAGGCAGCCGGGAGCGGGCAGGCGAGCGCCGCACTCGGCAGAACATCGGGGGTCAGGTGCGCTGTGTCGTGGGGATTAGAACCGCTGAACGAGGCGGATCGGACAAGCGCGCGGATGCTGATTCTACGCGTTATGTTGCTGTGCAGCAATTTCGCTCTGGGCGCAGAGTGAGCCCGAGCGATGCGCGTGGCCTGCGCAGTTGTGCAGGCCACGCTGCGGGCTTAAGCCGTGGCGGCGGCGGGTGCAGCGTTGTGGCTGGTCACGCCAGCGCGTGCAACCGCGCTGAGCAAAGCCTGCAGGGTTGCCGATGTGGTGTCTTCGGCCAGCGCGGCGGCGCTGAATGGCGCGCCGTTGATCAGCACGCGGATGCAGGCCAGTGCGTTGGCTGCGGTGCCTTCACCCAGGGCAAACTCGTCGTAGGCTTCGACCGCGATTTCGGCCGCGCAGTGCTGCTGCAGCGCGGCGACCACGGCTTCGACCACGCCGTGCCCGTGCCCGCGCAGGCTGATCTCGCCAAAGCTCAGGGCGGCTTCGACACCATCATCGCCGCGGTGCAGGTCGTAGCCGTGCAGCTCCCAGCCCGCCGCGATGTTCAGATAGTCGCGCTCGAACAGCTGATGGATGCTGCGTGAATCGATCTCGCCACCGGTGTTTTCGGCTTCGCGCTGAACCACTTGGGCAAACTCGATCTGCAACCAGCGCGGCAGGCTGATGCGGTAATCACGCTCCAGCACATGGGCCACGCCGCCCTTACCGGACTGACTGTTGATGCGCACCACTTCTTCGTAGCGGCGTCCCAGATCCGCCGGATCGATGGGCAGATAGGCCACATTCCACACATCGCCGTCCTTGCGTTGCGTCAGACATTTGCGAATGGCGTCCTGATGGCTGCCGGAGAAGGCGGTGAAGACCAGCTCGCCCGCGTATGCGTGGCGCGGGTGGGTGCTGATTTCGGTGCAGGCTTCAACCGTTTCGATGATCTCGCGCATGCCGGACAAATCCAGCCGAGGGTCGACGCCCTGCGAGTACAGGTTCATCGCGGCGGTCACCAGATCCATGTTGCCGGTGCGCTCGCCGTTGCCCAGCAGGGTGCCTTCGACCCGGTCGGCGCCGGCCATCACGCCCAGTTCGGCTGCAGCCACGCCGCAACCGCGGTCATTGTGGGTGTGCAGGCTGATCTCGACGTGCTCGCGCCAGCGGATGCTGTCGCAGATGGTCTCGATCTGATCGGCATACACATTGGGGGGGGCCATTTCGACCGTGGCCGGCAGGTTGATGATGACCCGCTGGCCTTGATCCGGGCGCCACACGCCGGTCACCGCGTCGATGACCTCAACGGCGTAATCCAGTTCGGTGCCGGTGAAACTTTCCGGCGAATACTGGAAGGTCCAGTCGGTTTGCGGATTTTGCTCGGCATGCTGTTTGACGATCTCGGCCCCGCGCACAGCGATGCCCTTGATGCCTTCACGGTCCATGCCGAAGACCTGCTCGCGCTGCACCGTGGAGGTGGAGTTGTACACATGCACGATGGCGCGGCGCGCGCCTTTCAGGGCTTCAAAACTGCGCGCGATCAGCTCCGGGCGGGCCTGGGTCAGGACCTGGATGGTGACATCCTCCGGAACCCGCTCTTCCTCGATCAGCTTGCGGCAGAAATCGAAATCTGGCTGGCTGGCGGCCGGAAAGCCGATTTCGATTTCCTTGACGCCGATCTTGACCAGCAGATCGAACAGGCGCTGTTTCTGCTGCACGTTCATGGGTTTGATCAGCGCCTGGTTGCCGTCGCGAAGGTCCACCGCGCACCAGGTCGGCGCGCTCTCGATGACGCGATCCGGCCAGCGCCGGTCGGTCTTGCGGATAGGGGCGAACGGACGGTATTTGCTGTGATCAAAAGCCATAAGTGTTCTCTTCGCGCGACTGCGGTGTGGGTTTTGGTCCGGTCAGGTGGTCTGCCGATGGGACAAATTGTACGCCCGAAGCGACGCAATAGGTTTGCTTTTTAGGCCTTTGTTCATGTCAAATTGGCATGAATCGCTAAAAATAAACCGAACATTGGTATAAATCGTCTTTATGGCCGCAAAGCAAGTCAGTCTTGATCGTCTGGATCAGCGCATACTCGATGAGTTGCAACGCGACGGGGGGCTGACCAACCAGCAGTTGGCCGAGCGTGTCGGGCTGTCCGCCTCGCCGTGCTCGCGCCGGGTGCGGGCCCTGGAGGATGCCGGTGTGATCCGGCGTCGCGTGACCCTGCTTGATCACAGAAAGCTGGGTTTGTCGCTGACCGTGATCGTGCTGATCGGCATGGATCGGCACACCCCGGAACGATTCGCCAGTTTCGAGGAGCAGGTGGCGGCTTATCCGGAGGTGCAGGAGTGCTATCTGATCACCGGTCAGGAGGCCGACTACCAGCTCAAGGTGGTGGTGCCGGACATGGACACCTATCAGGAGTTTCTGCTTAACCGGTTGACCCGTATTCCCGGGGTCAGCGGGGTGCATTCCAGTTTCGTGTTGCGGCGGGTGATTGATAACACCGAGCTGCCACTGGCTTACGTGGAGTCCTAGCCAGAAATTACGACTGTGGATCCAGTCCTCTATGACTAAAATCCTGCACAGCCGCTCCGTCAAATTCACAACGATATCCGGAGCCGGGGGTGTAGGAGACCAAAATGATCAGATCGCCGTTAGGTGTGGCCGCGCTGTGCGCCAGCTTTTTTGTGCTGGGCTGTTCCAGCGATGACGTCGGAGGCGGGCAAGTCGCCAACCAGGTGGGGCAGTTCCACGACAGCGCCGTTCAGGGGCTGGCCTATAGCGGCTTGGGTGGGCAGGGGCTGACCGACCCAGCGGGGCATTTCAGCTACCTCGGCGATGAGCCAGTGAGCTTCGCCATTGGTGACATTCAACTCGGCCAACTGATCCCTGCAGCCTATGTCACTCCGTTGGATCTTCGCGCTGCGAATGGTCTGTCCGACGCCCCGGATGCGGTTTTCAATATTGCCAGGTTGTTGCTCACGCTGGATGCGGATTGCGAGCCGGCTAACGGCATCCAGCTGCTTGCGCCGGTGAGGGAAGCCGGGCAGCAACGCAGTCTGGTGTTTGATCAGGCCGCTGCGGCGTTCGCCAACGACCCGCAGCTTGAAGCATTTCTTCAGGCCAGCGGCACCGAGCGCTGCCCGCAACTGGTGTCGATGGCGGCCACCCGAGCCCATCTTGGCGCCACTGTTGATCACATCCGGCTTCATGGTGCGGCCAATCAGGCGCCGATGGCGGCTGCACAGGCACCCTCCACCGTCGTTTCCGGCTGGGACGTCAGCCTCACCGGGCTGGGCAGTGACAGCGATGGGCAGATCAGTTTCCGTTGGCAGCAGCTGGACGGGCCGGCGGTTCAGTTCAGTGATGCGCAACAGGCTTCACCGACGTTCATTGCGCCCAGCGTTTCCATGCAGACACAGGTGACGCTGCGCTTAACGGTCACCGATGACGATGGTGCTTTCGACCGTAGCGACGTGCGTATCACGATCCTGCCGGAAGGCAGCCCAACCCCAACGGCAACGCCGCAGACCAGCGCTTCGCCAAGTCCGGCGCCGACCAGCAGCGCCAGCCCCACGCCGGGCGTCAGTCCGTCGCCAAGCGCGACACCCAGCCCTACGGCGACACCGACAGCCACTCCGTCGAACAGTCCGACGCCGGCACCCAACCAGCCGCCGCTGGCCGATGCCGGGGCCGCCCAGTCAGTGTCCAGTGGCGATAACGTTGATCTGACGGGCAGCGGTTCGGACAACGAAGGCAGCGTGAGCTTTTTTTGGGCCCAGCTGAGTGGCCCGGCGGTCACGCTCAGCAATGCCGATCAGGCGCAGGCCAGCTTCGTGGCGCCGCAGGTCGATCAGACCACCGACCTGGTGTTTGAGCTGACCGTACGTGACAGTGACAACGCCGAAACCAGTGACACCACCACGGTGGCCGTGTCACCGGCGCAGACCGCCAACTTGCCGCCGGCCGCCGATGCCGGTGCGGATCAGCAGGTGCAAAGCGGCGCTGGCGTGGTGCTGGATGGCAGCGCCAGCAGCGACCCCGACGGCACGATCAGCAGCGTGTTGTGGGCACAGCTCGACAATGGCGCGCCGCAGGTTGTCCTGAATGATGCCGATCAACTGCAGGCCAGTTTCACCGCGCCCGATGTGTCCGTGGTTACAGATCTGCTGTTCGAGCTCAGCGTTAGCGATGATGATGCGGCCAGCGATACCGACACGGTGCGTGTCACGGTGGCGCCGCAGCAGGTGTCTGGCGCTGCGCCGGACTATGGCAGCGGTTTGCTCGGCCTGCTGGCGGCCACCAGCGCCGACATCAGCCCGCTGCTCACCGCCTTGCTGGACAGCAATCCTGAGGGCGTGGCGGAGCACACCACGACGGCGGTAGGCAATCTGGTCGAAAACCTGTCTGATCTGGCCGAAGGCTTTGATCCCGCGCGCCCCGGGGAAACCGGTTTGGGGCTGGGCGGCGAGCTGGACGAGGTGGTGCTGCAGCTGCTGGGCACAGCGCGTGACGCCGCGCCAGTGGTGCTGACCGGCTCCAAGCTGGCCGGTTGGTCGGTGCCCGCGGCCTTCGGCGTGGCCTATCCGTATCCGTCCGGAGCACTGTACAGCGGCATACTGCTGGACCCGGTCGGTCGTGGTCAGGTGCGTGATGCGCACAATGGCGAGATGCTTTATCCCCTGGCTGGCAGCCTCGGCGCGCAGGGCCATGTGGCAGTCGAGAATCTGGCCGCGTTCCGTTTCGATGCTGACAGCGGCGAGTTTGTCGAAATCCCGTTGCAGGTCGATGAGCGCGCGCCTTATTTCCTGGCCAATGCCAATTCCGGTTTCTCGACCTATTCCGGCACCGATCCGGAGAACACCTATGTGTGGGACAACGGCGATGACAGCCACACCCACGGGGTGGAAAGCTGGATGATGGTCGACGGCAGCTGCACCCGGCAGTATCCGGCAGGCCAAGGAGCTAAGCCCGACCCGGTGCAAGGCCTGGATGATGACGATGAGATCGTGTTCATGGCGCGTGATGCGGGCGATCTCTACAGCGGGGTGGACTTCCCCGACGACTGGCACGCCGTGCAGTTGATCAATGTGCTCGATCCGCTGGCGCCGCAAAGCGTGCGCGCGGTGTACCTGGTGGTGCGTCCGGGTGGTTCAAGTTACTCGGCCGCCAGTGGCTACATCAACTACCAGCGTGCGGACGATGCCGATCAGTGGATCGATCGCAACCTGTTTGCCGGCGACGATCCGGAGAAGCTGGGCACCAGCAACACTTCGTACGGGGCCAATCTGTCCGGCACGGTGTGTGTGGCCGAGCTGGAGCAGTACCACGGTGATGCGGCGCAATGCAGCTTCGACTCCGGCGAGAACATGTATGTGTGTCCGTCGAGCGACCGCTTCCCGCGTGACGGCCTGAGCGTGACCACCGACACTTACCGGTTCCAGGCTTCGGGTCGTTGGATGGTGCGTGATTTGCGGGTGCGCGCCCCTGACAGCGAGGGGGCCGAGCAGTGGGCGCAACGGCCTGATCTGATCGACCGCTGGAAGGGTCGGGCATTCCAGCAGTCGCCGGATTCGGTCATCTCTCTGGTCGGCTTCGAAGATGAACAGGTCAACTGGGAGGCTAACAGCGCCCTGATTGGTGAGCGTTGCGGTCCGGTGCGCTGCATCCGCGAGGTCTGGGGTGCCGATTCCGGCACCAATGTGACCAAGACCGAGACCTTCTATCGCGACGCCATCAGCTACCACTACCGCGTACGCGTGCACCCGATCCCGCCAGATGGTTTGTACACCAGCTGGGATTACAACCGTGAGGCGATGCTGCCGAGTGCCGAGGAAGCGGCTGCCGGGGTTGCCGCGGGGCGTTACTACACCATGCTGCGGCCCCAGGGCGTGCCGATCGATGGGCGCAACGATGACCTGGGCAATGTCGACGGCTACGCGCCGATTCCGCTGCTTGAGTGTGTCGGCAACGATGGCTCCGTCCCGCCGGCCAGCAATGGCCGCTGTCCGTTCTTCGTCGATGTCACCGACCCCAGCTTCAACGTGCCGCTGGCCTTTAACAATTGGGAGCAGGTGTCGGGTAAAGGCGATGCCGGGTCGCTGATCTACAGCTTCGAGCTGGTTGGGCTGACCTCGCTGGCCAATCCGCTGGTGGTCCCCTACTACCGCGACGATGCCTGCCTGGATGATGGCACCGGCGATGATCCGGTGGCGCGGCCCTATCCGGGGGAAAGCTACGAATGGAGCAATGGTCTGGTGCGGCAGTCGTATGACCAGCAGGCCGGCTATCCGCTGGATTACAGCGGTGCCACGCTGCAGGACTGTGAGCAGCGTCAGGGCGCCTATGGCAGCCATGGCATTCACTACTTTGTGACCCATGACAGCGACAACGCCTTCACCCCGCTGACCAGCACCGAGATCGACGCACGCCAGTGGCAGTACATCGTGCCGACACAGACCCCGCACAACATCGGCGAGCCCTACGCCAACAATGTGCGCGTGCCGCTGCTGGCGGTGGCCGTGCCGCTGAGCGCGCCGCCGTTGCCGGATCTGCCACTGATGGGCGAGCCGTCGCAGGCGGCTTGCCATGTGGCGACGCCGCCCGCTCTGATGCACCTGCTGGGCTCTTTGCATGAGCACAGCGGTTTCTCCGATGGTGAGATCGCGACCACACCGGCCGATTACTACGCCGCGGGCAAGGCTCAGGGGCTGGATTTCATGGGCGGTGCCGAGCACTCCGACAACATGCTGCTGCCGATCACCCTGGATACCGGCTGTGCCTCGGCGGAAGTGCTGGATTGCCTGCAGCTGTCACCGGACGGGCTGATGAAATGGCAGGCCACCCAGCGCATGGCCGATGAGGCTTCCGATGACCAATTCAGCGCATTTCGTGGCTATGAGTGGACATCGGACCGTTTCGGTCATATCAGCGTGTATTTCTCCGAGCACAACATCAATGCCAAAACCAGCAGTGGTTACCTGGCCAGCATGGAGGATTTCTGGTTGTGGCTGGGAATGCCGGCCAACCTGGGCGGTGGCAACGATGCCGTGGCGGTATTCAACCATCCCGGGCGCGAGGATGCCTTCCACAGCCTGTGCGACAACTTTGGTCCGCTGGACAGCGCGTGCGAGGTGGTCATTGATGGTGATCCGGCTTATGCCTGGAACAATCTGGCATTCCGGCCAGACGCCGCGGCGCACATGGTCGGAATCGAGATGTTCGGCAAATCCAGCGACTACTACGAAGCGGACCACGATGCGCCGGACGGCGGCTGGTTCGCCCACGCGCTGGATCAGGGCTGGCATCTGGGTCCGGTTGGGGCCGAGGATGAACATGGAGTGATGTGGGCTCAGCCGCACCGGGCCAAGACTGTTCTGCTGGCGCCTGACCGCTCGCGCGCGGCGCTCAAATCGGCCATGCAGGCGCGCCGTTTCTACGCCCTGGCTCACGGCTACAACACCGTGCGGATTGCGTTCGATGCGCTGAGCAGCAACAACGTGCGCTGGCCCATGGGCAGTCGCGTGGCGGCAGACAATCTGAGCTTTGAAGTCGAGGTGTCTGGTCTGGTTACGCCGCGCATTCAGGTCATCGGGCCGGGCGGTGTCGTGCTGCATGAGCATGATGGTGCCAATTTCAGCTTCAACGTGACGCCCGACAGCGATGAGCAGTGGCGTTACGTGCGCATCCTGGATCTGGGCGATGCTGATGGCGATGGGCAAAGTCCAGAAGTGGCGGCGGTCAGTGCACCGATCCGCTTCCGCAACGGGCCGGCCTATCCGCTGTGCGCCGCCGATACCCAGCCCCCGGCCGAGCCCTGATCGGTCACCGCGTGGGGCATGCAGGCCAAGACATGAAATAAGCATTGCAGCGCATCGCACAACCTGCTGTGATGCGCGTCTGATCAATGCGAGGTGGCGATGTCGAACATTTTTCTGGTGCTTGATGAGCTGGACAACTGGCCGGCGGACTTTCCAAGCCAGGGCGTGATTTCGTTCGACACCTATCTGGCCGAGCACCCGGTCAAGGGCCAGAAAAAGACCCGCATCATCAACCTGTGCGCCACCGACCGTTACTTGAGTCGTGGCTATTACTGCTCGCTGCTGGCGGAAGCGCGCGGCCACAAGGTCATACCGGCGGTCAACACACTCAATGACCTGGCCAGCGAGGCCCTGTACCTGATGCAGCTCAATGATCTGCTCAAGGATCTGCAGCGCCAGGAACCGGCTTTGAAAGCGGCGGGCGAACTGCGCTTCAAGGTGTATTTCGGTCACACCGACAATCCAGCTTTGGGCGCGCTGGCACGACGACTGTTCGAGCGCTTTGCCTGTCCGGTGCTGGAGGTCGTGCTGCAATGGCAGCAGCAATGGCAGATCAGCAGTATCGCCGCGTCGTCCTTTGCCGAGCTTGAGGCCGACGAACATGGCGCCTTTCTCGCCGCGCTGGAGCAGTTCACCCAGAGCTTGTGGCGCAGTCCGCGGCAGCGCAAGACCAGCCGCTGGGACATGGCCATTCTGGTCAATCCCGAAGAAGCCTTGCCGCCGAGCGACGCTGCGGCGCTCAAACGGCTGGAGCGCGCCGCGCGCAAGGTTGGTATTCGTCCCGAATTCATCCAGCCGGCGGACTATGCGCGGCTCGGCGAGTTTGACGCGCTGTTCATCCGCGAGACCACCGAGATTGCGCACCACACCTATCATTTTTCCCGCAAGGCACAGATCGAAGGCCTGGTGGTGATCGATGATCCGACCTCGATCCTGCGCTGTTGCAACAAAGTGTTTCTGCAGGATGCGTTCAGCTACAACGGGGTGCCCACGCCGCGCACGCGCATCGTCTCATCGGCTGATGAGGCGGCGCTGGATGCGCTGGAAGAGCAGTTCGGTTATCCGCTGGTGCTCAAGATTCCCAACGGCTCGTTCTCGGTTGGGGTCAAGAAGGCGGAAAACCGCGCCCAGCTCGACAGCGTGCTGCGCGGCATGCTCGACACCTCGGCACTGGTGATTGCCCAGGAATATTTGTTCACCGAGTACGACTGGCGTATCGGGGTGCTCAACAACCGGCCGCTGTACGCCTGTCGCTATTTCATGGCCAAGAACCACTGGCAGATCTACAAGCATGGCGAGGGCCGCGTGGGCAGCGGTGGGTTTGAAACTCTGCCGACCTACGAGGTGCCCAAGGCGGTGCTGGCCGCTGCGCTCAAGGCGGCCAAGATCATCGGCGATGGCCTCTATGGCATCGATCTGAAGCAGCAGGGCAGCAAGGTCTACGTGATCGAAGTCAACGACAATCCGAGCCTGGAGCACGGGGTTGAGGATGCGTTTTTAGGCGATGAGCTGTACATGCAGATCATGAGCGAATTCGCCCGACGGCTGGAAAAACGTGGACGCTAGGAAAGCGCTGGATTCTTCAGCGTGCCCCTAATCAGCCCGGGCGTTTTCGATCACCACTGCGGTGCGCAAACGATCACGGCCGAACAGTGACATGCGGTCGAAATCGCTGCGTGCGATCGGCATCGACTGACAATCCAGTGCGCTCTGATCATCGCCCGGATCCGGGTCGTTGATGTACAGGCATTCCTCGTCAATCGCGGTGATCGCAACCCAGTGTGGCGCTTTCTTGCGATCCAGGCGCCAGGTGCTGATCAGGACCAGGATCATCGCTCCACGGGCGATCCAGCGGGCCAGATCGTCCTGGCTGACATCCTGGTAGCGGACCGTCACGCCGTTGTCCTGGGCGCTGGCGATGAAGCGCTCGTGGACCAGCTCGATCAGGGCCTTTTTCTCGCTGCTGCGAACCCCGTCGAGGAACAGTGGACCTTGCCGGTTGATCAGCGCCTGGGCTTTGAAACCGCGCCGCTGCGCGGCCAGGGCCAGGCCCACCGGGTGACAACCACCGTGGCCGGCGGTCATGTAAATGGTGGTGGCTTCGCGCCACAGGTCCAGCTCTTCGCCACGACTGAGTTCCTGGGTCGGGCGCAGACTGGCCATGGCCATCATGGCCGCGGCGGGGCCGCAGGTGAATGGGGTGGTTTGCTGGTACCAGGGCACCCGGTTGGCCTGCAGATTTTCCGGTACGTAGCGGATGCGCTTCTGCATGCGCAGGGCATTCTGGTGATCTTCGTAGTAATCATTCCAGGTGCCAAAGCGTTGATAGCCCAGCGACTGATACAGGCCGATGGCCTGCTGATTGTCCTCAGCCACCTCCAGACGCATGTACAGGCGGCCACGCCGCGTGGTGGCCGCTTCCAGGGTGGTGAGCAGCTGTTTGCCCAGACCCAGGCCGCGTGCCTCCGGTGCCACGGCCAGCGAGTACAGCCGGGCCAGACGGGTGCCGCGATGCAGCAGCACCAGACCGTAGCCCAGAGCTACGCCGTCGCGCAGGGCGATCAGCAGTTCCCGATTGCTGGCCGCGATCCAGTGACGCAGGCGCCGGCGACTGAGGCGGTCACTGGAGAAACAGCGTTGTTCCAGCGCACACAGGGCGTCGAGATCCTCGGGCCGGGCCGCGCGCAGGCTCAGTTCAGTCACGCTCGCTGATCCGGCCGCGCAGCTGTTTGACCCGTCCGCGCTGGGTTTTGCTGTCCATGCGCTTGCGTTGCGATGAGCGCGTCGGGCGGGTGGCCTTGCGTGCCTTGGGCTTGAAATCGGCGCGCCGGATGCATTCGGCCAGACGGGCCAGGGCATCCTCGCGGTTTTGTTCCTGGGTACGGAACTGCTGCGCTTTGATGATCAGTACGCCATCTTTGCTGATGCGCTGGTCGGACTGCTGCAGCAGGCGCTCGCGGGTGCGCTCGGGCAGGGAGGACGCACCGATATCGAAGCGCAGGTGTATTGCGCTGGAGACCTTGTTGACGTTCTGTCCGCCTGCGCCCTGGGCCCGAATCGGGCTGAGCTCGATCTCGCTCAGTGGAACTTGCAGATGCTCGTTGATGTGCAGCATGGCATCACGCTACCACTTGGCGTACTGGTCTTCGACGAAACCGGGCATGGCCAGCACCTCGATCAGCTCGCCCTCAGCGCCCACGATGCGGCCGCTGAAATGGCCGAAAATCTGCTTGAAATCGCTCGCCGCAAAACCGAGGTTGAAGCGCTCGGTGTAGGCCCCGGCCGGGGTGAAGACCATATCCAGACGGCCGTCGTGATTGGTCACCCGCCAGTCGCTTTCACTTGGCGCATCCCAGTCGTATTCGAACTGGCAAGGGCCCAGATGCTGCAGCCGACCCTGACGCCAGTAACAGTTCTCCGAATAGCTGGTTTCGTTGACGCCGCAGGACACGTTCAGGCCCACCGCTTCGCCCGCGGTTGAGGTGCCGGAGAAGCAGGCCCAGTTCCAGAAGGTCTCGCGGCGCATGTAGCCGGCGGAAAAATCGTGGTGAGCGTAGGCCTGAACATCGGCCAGATTGTAGCGCTGGCCACGGCATTCGATGTGTCCTTGGGCCGGCAACGCCGCGACCTTGTGCGCATAGACCCAGCCGTTGCGGCCAATGCGCGTGCACAGCGACATGGGCTGGAATTGGCCGGCGGTCTCGTCGAATTGCGCTTCGATATCCAGTTTTCCGGGGACTTTGACGCTCAGTGTCTTGACCCGAGGGTTGTCGCTGTAGCCGAGCTCGATACGGGTGCGCCCGCTGCGCAGGCGACTGACACCGTTGCAGGGATCATCGGACAGGCGGCAGCCCAGCCCCAGCGGCAGACGGAAGGTCTTTTCGAACTGCATGCCGTGCTCGGGTGAGTAGACGTAGACAAACGCCATGGCGGCATGGCGCAGGTGAACCAGGGCGCAGCCGGCCAGCACCTGATCGCTGAGGATGCCGAAATACTGAAAGCGTTTGTAGCCGATCCAGCGGGCCAGCGGGCCGGCCGGGCGGCCCATCGGGGTGCGGTGCCGATAATCGCCAAGATTGATGTGCAGGGCATCAGAAAAATGGCCGAAGCGCGGGGCTCCGTCCGGGGTGATCAGGGCGCGGGGTGAAGACATGGCTGAGCCTGGAAAAATCTGCGCTGATGATAGCGGTCGCGGGATTCCTTCGACTAGGGTCTGTTAGCAGACCCTAGGG